>JBEKQS010000054.1:0-22572 GCA_049519475.1 Bryobacteraceae bacterium
GCCGCTCCCGCACCGTCAGCTTGCGCGCCGCGACTCCCGCGAAACTCTCCCGCAGCTTGCGGTCCAGCGAGACCGTCACGCCTTCCTCCACGCCGAAGCGGAACCGCCGCGGCTCCTGCCAGTGGCCATCGCGCACTTGCCACAACTCCACCGCATCCGGCGCGAGCGACCTGGTAATCGCCACGCCGTTGAGCCGGTCCACGTCGCGCGCCAGATCGTCGCGCAGCTTCAACACCTCCTCCACTTTCTCGAACCGCTTGTGCTGCCGCGCCGCGTCCTCGAATTTCATCTCCTCGCTCAGCCGGTCGCGGGAATGCCCAATCGCCTCCAGCAGCGACCGCCCGTCGGTCTGCAGGAACTCCACCACGCGCGCCACCTCGTGCCCGTATTCCGCCGCGCCCACCCCCTGCTGGCACGGGCGCAGGCACATCCCCATCTCGCCGTAAATGCAGCCCGGATGTTCGGGCGTTGGCGCCAGGTCTTCCTGGCACCGCCGCATCTGGAACAGGTCCAGAAATTGCCCCTCGAACCGCTCCGCCGAGACGCGCGAGCGGAACGGCCCGAAATACAGCCCGGCCGATTTCGTCAGGTGCGTCGAAATGTGGCTGCGCGGAAATTCGTTCCCCAGCACGATCTTCACGTACGGCGGCATGCGCAATTTCAGCAGCGCCAGATACGTCTCCGGAAAGTGCCGCCTGGCCTGGTCGTACATCACCACGCTCGATTCGAGGCCCGAGCCCGTCAGCCAATACTCGATCCGCCGCACCGTATGCCGCAGGTTCAGCAGCCGCGAAGGCCGTTCGCGTTCCTTCAGCAGCCGCAGCAGCCGCCGCCGCAACAGACCGGTCTTCGAAAGGTAGGGCGCACCCTCGCGCGGCCACAGCAGGAATACCGCCGGGCTGTTGGGCAGCGCTTCCACTGCCCGGTCCAGTTGTCCCAGGTCTTCGCTGATTTCGATGGCCGTCATAGCCCGTAGAACGTAGCCCGCATGTTCTTAAGGCTACACTGAAATAGCAAGGTCATGACCGAACCGGTTCAGCCCGTCGCCGAATTCTATTGCCCCGCCTGCGCCAAACCCGTCCCCGATCCGCTCGTCTGCGGCGATTGCCACTCGCTCATCTGCCGTACCTGTGGCGCCCCGCTGGAACGAATTGACGATCTGGGGATCGGCTGACGGGTGACAACATGATCCGCATCCAAATCAGACTCGACAAACAGGACTACACCCTGATCAAGAAAGAGGCCAGGGCGCTTGGTGTGCCGATTGCCGAACTCGTCCGCCGGGCCATCCGCCAGACCCTGCCGCAAGGTAACCAGCCCCCATGGATGCGCTATGCAGGCTTCGTCGAATCCGGGGACGCCAACTCCAGCCAGCTCATTGACGATGTCGTGTACGGCTCGAAGGAGTGAGTCCCCGGTCCCGCTGAAACTCAGCGAGGAAGCTTCTTCGGCAGCGTCTTGCCTTCGCTCTTGCCGTACGCCGATAGTTCGGTCTGAATACCGGTTTGGATGAAGCGCGTGCCATCCCATCGGAACGTGACAATGTCCATAGCAGAGACGCAACAATGGGCGTCTCCGGGGATGTAGTGGGCCGAGCGAATCACAAGGGCGTTCGTGGCTGGGTCGAATGAATCCGTGGGCTGGCCCGCCTGGAAGTGAGTGTCCCAGCCGATCCTTTGTACAGACCTCAGGTGGCCGTCGGATACGGTGAATACCTGCGCGGTCCCTCCCTGGCTTGAGCTGCCTCCTACATCAAACCAGGAGTACAGGACGAGGGCGGAACCTCCCTTGGACGATGAGGATGATCCGTCGAGGTAAAAGATCGAGTCCAACTCCTCTGAATAATTGCTCTCGGGATCGCTGTCGTGATAGCGCCCGTTCTTAAACGAAGTACTCCCAACGCGTTTTCCACCGGCGTCAAAGACGGGAAACTTGAGGTTTCGGAAGTCCACCTTCCGGATCGATGAGTAAGAGCCTGAAAACGAAAAACTAGCATCCTCGCTCGTGAAAGTTGGTCCGGGCCCATCGCTGTTTGGTGCGTAAGGGACTGGTGACGTCTGGCCGAACGCGCCTGCCAGAAGGAGAGATAAAAGGGCAAGCTCTCGCATTTATCCGGTACTCCTTAACGTCGCCCCGGTCGCTCCACCAACGGGGAACATTATGACAACAATCCTACCATCCGCCACTTAGACAGACGGACGGGCTTTCTGGAACGGTCACTCTACCCCGGCGCCCACGTCCTTAAAAACCGCGCCGGCCCGCGCACCACCGGTTGCTCACCCGTTTCCGGCAGCAGCCACACGTCGCCAGCCCGCACCGCTTCCGCGCCAATCGTACCGCTGCCTTCCACGCAAATCCACAACTGGCACTTCTCCGCGGCCGGCACAAACTGCCCCACCTGCACCAACTCCGTCACAAAGTGCTTCGATCGCACCAGCAGTTCGCGCCCCTCACCCAGCGCCACGCCCCGCACAGCACCCGGATGCACACTCAAATCCGCAATCGCCGCCGCCTGCTCCACGTGCAGCGGCCGGTCGCGCCCGTAATCCCACAGCCGGTACGTCACATCCGAATTCTGTTGAATCTCGCACAGCACAATCCCCGCGCCGATCGCGTGCACCGTGTGCGCCGCGGTGAAATAGGTCTCGCCGGCCTTCACCGGCATCCAGTTGATGAGCCGCTCGATCTCGCCCGTCCGCGCCGCTTCCCGCAGATGCTCGCGCGTGATTGGCTCACGAAACCCGAGCGCAATCGTCGCGCCCGGTTCCGCGGCCAGGATGTGCCACATCTCCGTCTTGCCGCGTGGCCCGTCCTCCCCATCGTCCGGGTGCACCTGCACGCTCAATCGTTGCGACGTGAAGATTAGCTTCACCAGCAACGGCAATTCGCGCTCGGTCAGGAACCAGGCTTCGCCGATGGGCCGCGCGGAATTCGCAAACCACGGCTCGAGGTGCGTCGCGCCCCACACCTTTTCCCGCAGCGAAGGCATGAGGCGAATGGGTTTCTGCATGGCTAAGTACACCGGTTCATGAATACACTCTCGCCCTGTGGGGCAGCCAATCCTGGCTGCCGCCGGCTTTCAGCCGGCGTTTGCCACGATCGAAAACTCTCGCATGCCCCCGAAAAGCTGCCTGAAAGGCGGCTGCAGGCAGAATTGCCTGCCCCACAAAACAGGCAAGACTTCGGCCGCATCGCACTACGAATTCTTCACGATGAACCCGTGCAGACGCTCCAGCCCGCGTTTCAGTTCCTTCATGGATGTCGCGTATGAAATGCGTATGTGCCGGTCCGTGCCGAACGCCTCGCCCGGAACCACCGCCAGGTGCACTTCCGCCAGCAGCCGCTCCGCCAGTTGCTGCATGCTCCCGATTCCGTTCTTCCCCAGCACCACTCCCACATTCGGATACGCGTAGAATGCCCCGCGCGGCTCCTGGCACGTCACTCCCGGAATCGCCCGCAGCCGCTCCACCACGAAGTCGCGCCGCCGCCGGTATTCCGCCAGCATCGTCGACACCGATTCCTGCGGCCCGCGCAGCGCTTCCACCGCCGCCTTCTGTGAGATCGACGTGGGATTCGACGTCGAATGGCTTTGCAGCTTCAGCATCGCTCCCACAATTGCCGCCGGCGCCAGCCCGAACCCGATGCGCCACCCCGTCATGGCATACGTCTTCGAAAGCGAGCCCGCCACCAGCACCGTTTCCTTTGCTCCCGCGGCCGAGGCAATCGAATACGGCTCGCTGTCATACAGGAACTTGCAGTAGCATTCGTCCGTCAGCAGGTAGATTCCCCGCGCCGACGTCATGCGGAAGATTTTCTCGAACTCCCCGCGCTCCACCAGGGCGCCGCTCGGGTTTGACGGCGAATTGATAATCGCCATCTTGGTCCGGTCCGTCAGGTGCGGCTCGATCATCGCTGCCGTCAGCGCGAACCCGTTGTTTTCGTCCGTCTCCACAAACACGCACTTGCCGCCGGCATAGTGCACCACATCCTTGTATGTCACCCAGTACGGCACCGGAATCACCACTTCGTCGCCCGGGTTCAACAGCGCCTGCGTCAGGTTGAAAATCGCATGCTTGCCGCCCACCGTGATCAGGCACTCGCCCGGCTCGTAATCCGTGCCGAAATCCTGCGCGTGCCGTTCGCACACGGCCTTTTTCAACTCCGCCGTGCCGCCCGCCGGCGTGTACTTCGTGAAGTTCTGCTCCAACGCGCGAACGGCCGCCTGCTTGATGTTGTCCGGTGTCGGAAAATCGGGCTCGCCCGCGCCGAAGTCCACCACGTCCACGCCCTCCGCGCGAAGCTTTTCCGCGTCCCCCGCCACTTTCAGTGTGGAAGAAACGCTGATCGATGAGATCCGCTCCGCGATCGGGTTTTTGGTCGCCTGCATTCGCTTGGTTACGCCCCTTTGTGTTTAGTCTTCGACAATCTCCGGTGCATTCGGGCCTCCACCGACGGCGGCACCAGCCCCGAGATATTCCCGCCCAGCCCGTACACTTCCTTCACCAGCCGCGAGCTGATGAACGAATAGGCCTCGTTCGCCATCATGAACACCGTTTCGATGTCCGGCCGCAGCCGCCGGTTCATCAGAGCCATCTGTAGCTCGTATTCATAATCCGAAATCGCCCGAATCCCGCGCAGCAGCACGGTTGCCCCGCGCGCCGCCGCGTGATCCACCAGCAGCCCGTTGAACGAATCCACTTCGACGTTCGGGTACACGTGGATCACCTCCGCCAGCATGGCCCTCCGTTCTTCGACTGAGAACAACGGCTTCTTGGCGTCGTGGCGCAGAATCGACACGATCAACTTATCGAACATCCGGGCCCCCCGCTGGATCAGATCGAGGTGCCCGTTCGTAATCGGATCGAACGATCCGGGGTAAATCGCAATCACACTGGAGGGCTTCTGAGACATGGACAATGTCTCATTTTACCCTTTCTTCTTCCCCGCGATCTGCCACTCCGTGAATGGGGAACGCACTCCCCGGATCTTCACGTTCAGACAATACGGCACGCCCGCCGCGAACGCGCGCTCCACCGCCGGCGCAACTTCGTCCAGCCGCTCGACGGTTTCGCCGCCGCCGCCGAATCCTTTCATGATCAAATCGTAGCGGGCCGATTGCAACTCGCACGCCACCGTGGCCGCTCCCTGCGTGGCCGACCTCTGCAATTCCCGCTCGAGGCCCCACCCCGCATCGTTGCCCACGATCAGCACCACCGGCAGCTTGTGTCGCACCAGGCTGTCCATCTCCGCCAGGTAGAATCCCAATGCCCCATCACCCGTGATCATCGCCACGGGCCTTCCCGGATGCGCCAGTTGCAATGCCGCCGAGTTCGGCAGCGACGAGCCAATCGTCCCCAGCGGCCCCAACCGCAGCCATCCGCCGGCCTGCCGCGCTTCGAGCGACGCCCGTCCCCAGTGCGCGAAATCGCCGCCATCCCACGAATACAGCACGTCCCGCGGCAACGCCCGCCGCAATTCCCGGAAGAATGCCGCCGGATGCATGGGCCCGCTCTCACCCCTCCCTTTCTCCGCGAGGCGTGCCTGCCAAGTGTCCTTCAGATCCCGCGCCCGCGCCAACCACGGGCGCGGCGCCCACGGCTGCGGGCCCGCCGCTTCCGTAAGAGCCTCCAGCGCCGCCCGCGCATCCGCGCAAATCGCCACATCCAGCGGCCGGTTCAGCCCCAGCTCTTCTTCATGCACATCGATCTGTATGAACCGCGCGCCCTCCGGAAACAGCCGCGCGCCCCCCATCGCCAGCCGGTAATCGATCCGCTTCCCCACCACCAGGAACAAATCCGCTTCGCGAAACGCCGTATGCACCGCATAATTGAGCGCCGGGTCCGCATACCCCATCACCAGCGGATGATCGTCCGAAACCGTCCCGCGTCCCATCGTAATCGTGTAAAGGGGCAGGGAAGTCCGCTCGACGAACCTCCGCAGGGCCTCTTCCGCTCCCGCCCACCACACCCCGCTCCCCGCAATCACCACCGCCCGCTCGGCCCCGCGCAGCATCTCCACCGCCGGCGCGATATCCCCGCTCCCCAACACGCTCACCGGCCGCGGCAGCGCTGGCGTTATTGCCGCCACTGCTTTTCGGTCCTCGCCGGTAAACACATCCACCGGCACCGTCAAGTGCACACACCCCCTGCGCCCCGCATTCGCCACCGCATACGCCCGCCGCAAGTACCGCGGGATCTCGCCTGCCTCCGGCACTTCCGCCGCCCACTTCACCACCGGCCGCGCCATCCCAACCTGATCGATATCCTGAAACGCCTGCCGGTGCGCCATGGTGCTCGGCCGGCTGCCGCTCACCGCGATCAGCGGGCTCCCCGCCAGGTTGGCCGTCGCCAGTCCGGTCAGCGAATTCGTATGCCCCGGCCCGCCGGTCACCAGCGAAAGCGCCGGCCGCCGGTGAATCCGCGCCCACGCATCCGCCGCATGCGCCACGCCCGACTCGTGCCGCATATCCACCACCCGCATCCCGCTCCGCGCCGCCACCGCCAGCACTTCGTTCAGGTGATCGCCCACCAGCGTGAAAACCACATCGATCCCCAACTCCACGGCCGTCTCGACGAACAACTCCGCACCATTTGGCATAGAACCGCCATGCTACTACAATCGAGTCTTGGACTCCCGACGCATTCTCGTCACCGGCGGCGCCGGCTACATCGGCTCCCATACCGTGCGCCTGCTGCTCGAACAGGGCCACGATGTCACCGTGGTCGACAACCTCTCGAAAGGCTACCGCCATAACGTTCCCGCCGGCCGCCTCTTCGAGTTCGACATCGCCGATACCGCTGCGCTCGCCGCCCTCATGCGCCATAAGCGCCCGCAGGCCGTGATCCACTTCGCCGCCTTCATCGCGGTCGGCGAATCCATGCGCGAGCCCGCCCGGTACTTCGCCAACAACCTCGGCGGTTCGCTCTCGCTGCTCACCGCCATGGTCGAAACCGGCGTGCGCCACATGGTCTTCTCTTCCACCGCCGCCGTCTATGGCGATCCGCCTTCGAGCCCCATTCTCGAAACCTTCCCCATCAAAGCCGTCAACCCCTATGGCGAGTCGAAGGTCGTGGTGGAAACGCTGCTCCGCTGGTTCGATGAGATCCACCACCTCACCAGCGTCAGCCTGCGCTACTTCAACGCCTCCGGCGCCGACCCCGCCGGCCACTTAGGCGAAGAACACGAGCCCGAAACGCACCTCATCCCGCTTCTGTTCCGCGCCATCCTCACCGGCAACCCCATCACCGTCTTCGGCGACGATTACCCCACCCCCGACGGCACCTGCATCCGCGATTACATCCACGTCGACGATTTAGCCCAGGCCCACATCCTGTCTCTGGAGTATCTCCTCAACGGCGGCCCTTCCGACCAGTTCAACGTCGGCACCGGCGCCGGTCATACGGTCCTGGAAATGATAAGAGCTGTGGAAGAAGTGACAGGCCGGGCAGTTCCTTATTTGATTGGCCGGCGCCGCGATGGTGATTCCCCCAGCCTGGTAGCCGATCCCGCCAAGCTGCGCAGCCGTCTTGACTGGCGCCCCCGGTATGCCGATCTCAAAACCATCATCGAACACGCCTGGAAATTCGCCAGCTCCCACGCGGAACCGCGAGCGTAAGCCGGCGGCCATGTTCGTGGCGCCGCGCCCCCCTTACGCCCCCTTCACCACATCCTCGTAATACTTCTCGTACATCGGAATGATCTTCTCCGCGCAGAACCTCTCCGACGCGTTCCATCGGCCCGCTTTCCGCATCCTGTAATGCAGGTCCTCATCGGTCAGCAGTTCCACCACCCGCGCGGATTGCGCCGCAACATCGCCCACCGCCTCCAGGAATCCATCCTCGCGGTCTGTGATCAGCTCGGCCACGCCGCCCACATCGGTGGCCACCGGCACCACCCCGCACGCCATCGCCTCCAGCGCCACCAGCCCGAACGATTCCAGCTCGCTCGGCATCAGCAGCACGTGCGCCAGCGGGATCAGCCGCTCTACATGATTCTGCTTCCCCAGGAACGACACGTGTTTCTCCACCTTCAGTTCCCGCGCCAGGTGCTCCGCCGGCCCGCGGTCCGGACCGTCGCCCGCCATCAGCAGGTGCGCCGGCGTGCTCTTGCGTACCTCCGCCAGAATCCGCACGCAATCCAGCGCCCTCTTCACCGGCCGGAAATTCGAAAGGTGCAGCAGCAGCTTTTCGCCCGCCGGCGCATAATGCGCCGCGCCGGCTTTCTCGTCGTCCGGCTTGTAGCGGTCGCAATTCACGAAGTTCTTGATCACGCGGATCTCGTTGGTCACTCCGAACACTTCCACCGTCCGCTCCCTCAGGTAATCGCTCACCGCCGAAATCCCGTTCGAGCGCTCAATCGAAAACTTCGTGATCGGAAAATAGGAAGGGTCCGCTCCCACCAGCGTGATGTCCGTCCCGTGCAGCGTGGTGATGAACGGCAGCCGCCGCTTGGGCGCCAGCATCTGCTGCGCCAGCATCGCCGAGATGGAATGCGGAACCGCATAGTGCACGTGCAGCACGTCCAGGTCATAGGACTCCGCCACCTCCGCCATGCGCGACGCCAGCGCCAGGCAATACGGCGGATATTGGAACAGCGGGTAGGTGGAAACCTCCACTTCGTGGTAGTGAATGCGCGGCATGCCCGCATCCAGCCGGATCGGGTTCGCATAGCTGATGAAGTGGACTTCGTGGCCGCGGGTGGCCAGCTCGAGGCCCAGCTCGGTGGCCACAATCCCGCTGCCGCCGTAGGTGGGATAACAGGTAATTCCGACGTTCACTTTTCGAGCGTAGCACTAACCGGGCGCAGCTCCCCAAAACCAATCTGCCCGTGAATGTTTTCGTCCGCTCGCGCCACGTCTCCGCCGCCAAACCACACCAGCACGCGGTCGCCGTCCACCACCACGCTGGCGTCGCACATCACCTTCGCGTCCCATGCCTGCGCGCCGCCGAACTCCGCAGCCAGTTTCATCCACCGGACCCCATCCACGCTCCGCGCCAGCCGCATCCGCCGCACTTCGCCCGCCTCGCGCGCGGTATACAGCATCCAGTAGAACCCGTGCGACTGCCACAGCGCCGGCTCGCCCACGTTGTCGTCCGCTTCCAATACCGGGTTGCTCCGCAGCTTCTCCCACCGCACTCCATCGCGCGACCGCGCTACCCCGATCTTCTGCCGCGCCCCGCGGTCCTGCCCCAGGTAATAGAGATAGAAATACGGTTCCACGCGGATCACGTATGGGTCCGCCACCGTTCGCTCGTCCCAACTTCCCCACGGCCCCGGCTCCAGCACCGGGTGTTTCTCCTTGCGCCAGGACTTGGCATCCTGGAAGTCCCACCCATCTGCGCGCGCCAAACCCAAACTGTGCCGGCCCCTGGGGCCGGAGACGTACCAATACCAAAACTGTTTCGCGTAAGAAAGTGCGGAGCCGTTTGCCGCGATGTAGGAGCCCTCCCAGGTCTGGGGATCGGGCGAAAGGATGATACCCTTCCGTTCGAAGTGTTCACCATCACCGGTGGTTGCCAAGCCAGTGCGCCACGTCTTTCCGTCGAAGCCGGAATACAAGTTCAGGTAAGTTGGCGCTATTCCCCTGTCATCAGTGGTTATCGACGGGTTAAGGACGTCTGACGCGTCCCATCCCGTCCCGCGCTCCATCACCGGCGCAGGCCGCTCTTCGAAGGCAAACGCGGTTATTGGATCGCCCCCCGCCACCGCCGGCAGCGCAAAATCCGCGTAGCGCCCGCACCCGCAAAGCGCCAGCAGAGAGGCCATCAGAAACCCACCGAACGCCAGGGATTGTGGGGCAGCCAATCCTGGCTGCCGCCGGCTTTCAGCCGGCGCTTGGCAAGTGCGAGCGCCTGGCCCCGGGGAGCCACCTGAAAGGCGGCTGCGGGCAAAACTGCCCGCCCCACTCATTGCAGCGGAATCCGGAACTTGATGCCCGATCCCCGTCCCGGCCGCGATTCCAGCAGCAGGTCCGCGTTCAACGACCGCGCCCGCCGCTTCAGGCTCGCCGGCCCCAGGCGCAGCAGTTCCAGTTCTTCCAGCGAATACGTGCCGGCGAAGCTGAAGCCATGCCCGTTGTCGTCCACCGAAATCTCCAGGCCACGGTCGGTCTTCTCCACTTCCACCGCCACGCGCGTCGCCGCGGCGTGTTTCTGCACGTTGTGCAGCGCCTCGCGCAGCATCTGCAGAACTTCCAGCGTCATCTCCTGCGGCAACCCCACCGGCTTGTTGGTGCCCAGGAACGTCACCGGGATGCCGCTCTCTTTCTGGAATGCCTCCGCCGTGCGCCGCGCCGTGGCGATCAGGTTGGCGCCGTCCACATCCACCGGACGCATGCTGTGCACGAATGCGCGCAGATCCCTCACCTGCGATTGCGCCAGGGATTGCAACTGCTTCAAGTCCTGCACGCCCGCCTCGAAATCGCGATCCAGCAGCTTGCGCAGAATCTCCAGGCGCATCTGCAGACTGATGAAGCTCTGCAACGGCCCGTCGTGGAAATCCGAAGCGATCCGCTGCCGCTCTTCCTCGCTGGCCTTCTCCGCCACCTTCCGCGCCTCGTCCAGTTGCGCCGCCAGTGCTTCCGTCCGCCGGCTCAGCCTGCGCTTGCTGACTGCGAAACCGCACGCCAGCACGCCCGCCAGCACCACCGCCGGAAGATGAATTTGTTGTTGGGGCAGCACCGCGCAGAAAATCGTGCTGCCCGCCGTGATCACTCCCACCTCCACCGGCCCGTAGAACACCAGCGCTTCCGTCAGCAGGTAGAGGAAAAACACCGACTCCAGCCACAACATCCGCGGGCTCCCGAAATAAGCCACAATCAGGAAGTAGAGCGTGTCCGCGAACAGCGCCAGCAGGCCCAGCATCCCGCTCTGCGCTTTGCCGCGCAACTCCGCCAGGATGCTCGCCACCAGGAACAGTCCCAGTAGCGCTACGAACGGCAGGTTGCGCTCGGCGTCGACGCTCGCTATGACCAGCGCGACGGCTGCCAGCAGCACGCGAGCCCTGGACAGGTACCGCGGCCATTGGAATTCCGCAGGAAACATCAGTCCATCACTTCCGGTAGAGGTAGAGAGTGTGACTTCGCCCTTCGCCGTCGTCGGCGATGTTCTCCACCTTGTCCGGCGTCCAGTTCTTGAACTCGAAATCGTGCGCCACCACCCGGGAGCCTTTCTTCAACTGCTGATCGAGCATCGGCTGAACTTTGTCGATGAAGCCCGGCAGCAGGTAAACCGTAACCAGGTCCGCTGAACTGTAGTTCTGCTTCAGCAGGTCCCCGTTGACGATGTGCGCATTCTTTTCCAGGCGCAGTTTCAGGATCTTGTCCGTGCTCAGCTTGCACAGATCCTTGTCCAGTTCCACCCCGATCGCGTCCGCATGGAACTTCTGCGCCGCCATAATCACGATGCGCCCGTCGCCCGACCCGAGGTCATACACCTTCTCCCCGGCCTTCAGGCTGCCGAGCTGCAGCATCCTCTCGACAATGGTTTCCGGCGTCGGATAGTACGGCGCCAGCTTTTCGGCGTCGCCCGTCTGTGCCGGCGCCAACACCCGTGAGAGCATCACCAGCAAGCTCAGTTTAAACATCACCGTAATTCGAATTTACCACTTTGCAGCCTTTTCCACTCAATTGTTCAAAACTCTGTGGAAAAGCCGCCTCTGAGGGGTCCAATCGTACGTTCCGTAACGGGTTTGTCACACTCTGCACCGCAATTCAGCAAATGGGCCTATACCCAGACTTTTTCGAGCGGCTCGCCCCGTTTGCACATTTCGCAATGCGCACTGTCGGGGTAGTAACTGGCACGGTCCAACTTCGCCAGGTAGTACAGCGGCAGCGATCCGAAGTTGAGCGTTTTGGGCGTCGGCTGGTAGATAATCACCGCCAGGCCTACCACCACCGCCCCGCGCGATTCCAGAAGCTGCTTCAGTTCGGCCAGCTTCTGTCCGGTGCGCAGAATGTCGTCGACGATCACCACCTGCTCGCCTTTCTCCGGCTCCAGGAATTGGCGGAAGTGCAGAGGCTCGTCCTCGAGGTCCCGTTCGGCCCAGTAGACCTGCCGGCAGCGCAACGACTCGCACACTCCGTAGGCTACCGGCAATCCGCCCGTCATCGGCGTGACGATCGAAAGATCCCTCACCCCAGCCCGGATTTCCGGGTTGGCGCGCAGCAGGCGGCTCAAGCCCACCGAGAGCATCCGCTGATGCTGGTAGTAGCGCAGCGCCAGCGGCACTTGCAAATACTCGTTGGAATGCATCCCCGTGGGGTATTCGTAGTGGCCGTCGCGCAGCGCTCCCGTCTCTCGCAACACGGCGACGACCTCGTCTTGGGTCGGAATCAGGTGCATAATCTAGCCTGCTTTCAGTTCGCTCCATGGCCCATCGGGACGCGCCGGATAGCGTGCGACAGGGCTTTCCATCGATCGCGCGGGCCAACTATCAATGTACTGCATTCACATTGTTCAATGCTGTATGGTGATCAACGTCCCCGCCTGCGTGGCCACGCCGTTGTAGGTTGCCGTGATGGGCTGGTCCCCGTTCGCCAGCGTAGACGCATCCGCGCCTTCCAGCATGTATTGATAGCGAAGCGTCTCGCCCGGCAAAAAACCGAGGCCCACGTAGTCCTCGCGCAACGGGCTTTGCGGCAGCCGCAACCCCGACACGGCGGACTCTCCCAGGTCGGAGATCGCCCGCGCCGCGCCGCCCACGCTCAGACCGGTAACCAGCACCGGTGGGGGAGACTGCTCGGTGTGGTAATTGGTGAACTGGTATCCGTCGAACCGCGAGAGTCCTTCGGGCGTGCAGAACCACAAAAAGCCGTGCGAGTCCTGAACGATGCAGAGAATGTGGTCTCGCGCCAGGCCATCGGCCGTGGTGTAGGTCTTAATGGGCAGGCGCTTCGCCTGAAGAAGCGAAGCCACCAGCAGCAACGCAGCTAGCCAGACCGGGAGGCGCCTCACTGCCGATCTATTTTAATACGCGCTTTCAGTTCGCGCCGTGGCCCGTCAGCACGCGCGGGATGGTGCGCAGCAGGATCTTCCAATCGAGCGCCAGGGACCAGTTGTCGATGTACTGCATATCCATCTTCATCCAGGTTTCGAAATCCACCTGGTCGCGCCCGCAAATCGCCCACAGGCAGGTCAGGCCCGGCCGCATCCGCAGCCGCCTCCGCTGCCACCGCTGATACTGGTCGACCTCGCTCTGCACGGCCGGTCGCGGACCCACCAGCGACATATCGCCTCGCAGCACGTTCCACAACTGCGGCCATTCGTCGATCGAGAACTTGCGCAGGTACCGCCCCATTGCCGTCAGCCGCGGATCGTGCGGAATCTTGAACACGATCTCGTCGCGCGTGTTCAGGTGCGCCAGGCCCAGCTTCAGATCCTCCGCGTTTTCCACCATGGAGCGGAACTTGTAGAACAGGAACCGCCGCCCATTCAGCCCGCACCGCACCTGCCGGAAGATCGCCGGCCCCGGCGACGTCAGCCGGATCGTCAGCGCAATCAGCGCCATCAGCGGCGCCAGCACCACCAGTCCCGCCGCCGCGATCGCCACGTCCGTGGAGCGCTTCACCAGCAGCCGGATTTCATCGTAGGGCGCCGCCGAAAACGTCAGCAGCGGAATGGTTCCGAACCGGTCGAGGGAAACCGTGCTGTTGACGTGCGGGAAAAAATCCACCGCTACGCGTGTGCGCACTCCCTCTTCATCGCACAACAGGAAGATTTCTTCCAGATCGGCCAGGCTTGCGCTTCCCACTGCAAAGACCACTTCATCCACCACGTGCTGCCGCAAAATCGACGGCAGTTCGGCAATCGGCCGCACCGCATGCACCGCGCCCAGTACGATCTCGCCGGGCGCCGCGCCCGTCTGTTCGTTCAAAAACCCGCGCAGCCGTATGCCATACACGGCCGATTCCTCAAGCAACCGTCCTATGCGCAGCGCGCGCTCGCCCGTTCCCACCACCATGACGTAGTGCGGCGCCGCAAACTCTCGCCGGATCACGCCTACCACCCGCCCCGCCGTCAGCCGGAAGATCAGCAGCAGCACCCAGGCATACGCCGAAAACAGCAGCAGGAACGGGCGGCTGAGTTCCATGCGCAAGACATACTCGAAGACCACCACGCAGACTGCGCCGTAGAGGCATTGCCGGAAGGAATCCCGTAGGATAATGCGCGGATGTCCGGAATCGAGCTTCTCGTACACCTCCAGCCACAACCCGATGACAACCCATGCCACCAGAGAGAAGCCGAGCACGAGTGCTTTTTGTTGGATGGTGAGAAAGAACGGATGTTGGAGTGGCAGCCAGGCGCGCGTTTGATAAGCCGCCTCAAATGCCGCCGTGGCCAGGATGAGATCCGATAGCCCAAACAAAACACGGGCTTTACGCTGGCGAGAGAACATCCGAGTTCAGCATAGCATGGTGTACCCGGCCGCAGACTGCTTCGCCCGAACCCGCGCCTGGGGCGCAAAATGGTCTCCTCAAGAGGCGGCTATAGCTTCCAGTCGAATCCGCCGATATGGACATCTGAAGGCGCTTGTCCCGCTGCGGTACAGGCTGGTGAAACCAATGAACTGTAAACTCGGGCGGCCGGTGCATCTCCGCCAACTGGCACTGCTGGCAATCCTGCTTCAGGGCGTGAATCTTGCATACGCAACCACTCCGGATCTTACTTTTTCTCCCGCGACTCTCGACTTCAAATACACCATAGGCAATGCCTTGCCCGCGTCGCAAACCCTGCAGATCAAGAGCACCGGAACCGCGCTGGCCTTCGCCATTCCGCAGATTGCGTCGCAGTGGATCAGTCTCTCAGCCTACTCCGGCACGACGCCGGCGAGTATCAAGGTTTATGTCAACCCCACTTCCCTGCCATCCGGAGCGCAGCAAGCCACCATTACGGTGAATGCGCCGCAGGCCAATACAACCACGCAGACGTTCATCGTCACCCTGGAAGTGAGTGACCCGCCGCCCACGCTGCAGCTCAGCCCGACCACCATGGCATTCACGTACTTCACCGATCAGCCGGCCTATCCGCCGGCCCAGTCCCTGGTTCTCACCAGCACGGGAGCCGCCATCGAGGCCGCCATCGCGGTCTCAGGAGGCACGTGGCTCTCGGCGCAGTACAGCGGCACCATTTCGATCGTGGGAATTCCCTCCACCGTCAGCGTCAACGTGAACCCGGCCGCGCTCGCCCCGGGCAGTTACTCGGCAAACATTAAATTCACGCCGTCCAATACCGCCATCGCCGCCGTCACCGTCGCCGTCACGTTGAACGTCAAGGCGGGGACGCCCGTCGTAACCGGCCTGTGGCCACCCGGGGCCCTGATCAATTCTCCGAACATGGTGATTACGGTAAGCGGGTCGAGTTTCTTCAGCACTTCCACCGCCGCCATCGGAGCGGTCAGGCTGGCGGCGCCCAATGTGCTCAGTCCGAGCGCCATGCTGGTCACCATTCCGGCGAGCATGATGACCGCAGCCGCCAACTTGCCCATCACGGTAACTACTCCAACCGCGGCTGCGTCCTCTCTTACCACGACTGCCTCCACATTCCAGGTCTATATGCCGGGACCCCAAGTGACGGCTGTCACCGATTCCGCCAGCTATGTGCCGGGCAACGTCGCTCCGGGCGAAATTATCACGATTTACGGGCTGGGTCTGGGGCCCTCCAGCCTTGTCGCCTTGACTGTGCAGGACCCGCTTGCGACCAGCCTGCCGGCCAACGGCGCGGCCCAGACGTCCGTCACCATCGGTGGCATTCTCGCGCCCCTTCTCTACACCAGTGTCGACCAGGTCAGTTGTATCGTGCCCTTCCAGGTGGCGGCGCAGAGCGGCCACCCGGTGGCTCTGGCCGTCACTTACAACTCCATCACGGTAGTGAGTCCGACGCCAGTCAATGTAGTGGCCGCCAATCCCGGCCTGTTTACCATGGACGCCTCGGGAACCGGACAGGGCGCGATCCTGAATTACGATCCGGTGGCGGAAAACTACTCCATCAACAGCACCAAAAACCCGGCTATCGCCGGCACCACCATTGCCGTGCTGTACCTGACGGGCTACGGCTTGACCAGTTGCGTCGATATTCCGGCAACCGGCTCCACCCCAGCCAGTCCGTGCAATCCCTTCGCCACCGAGGTCAACCTCATCAGCGGGAACGTTTCGCCGAATTTGCCGGTGTCCGTCACCATCGGCGGACAGGCGGCGCCCGGCGCGGTGGCGCAAGCCCCTCTCGGGTCCGTGCCCGGCCTCATGCAAGTGAACGTGCCGGTACCCTCGGGCGTCAGTTCGGGAAATGCACTGGTGGTGGTGACGCTGGGAAACGGTGGCACAGTGATGGGCACTCAAGCGAAAGTGACCATGGCCATCAAGTAGTTCGCTGGCTCTTCCCGGCGGCGATCTTCTTTTCGAGCGCCCGCATCAGCCGCGATTCCACATCAGGCGGCAGCGGGTGCGGATCCATCCCTTTGTAAACCCGGATGGTCTTCCGCGTCGTGTCGGCGATCACCCAGCAATTCGGGCATTCCGTGATGTGACGCTCCAGCTTGGCCAGCACTTCCTTGTCGACGGTTTCGTCCAGGTAGTCGCTCAGCTCCTTCAGGAAGTCTTTACATGTAAGCAAAGGCGTCGTCCCCCTTGCGTTTGAAGTAGCGGGTCAATTTCTCTCGCAACTGCAAGCGGGCCCGCAGCAGCCGGCTCTTCACCGCCGGTATGGAGAGGCCCAGCGCATCCGCGGTCTCTTCGGTGGACAACTCTTCGATGTCGCGCAGCACGAATACCGAGCGGTAAGGCGGTTCCAGACTGTCGACGGCCGTGTCCAGAATGCCGCCCAGTTCTTCCCGCGAGAAGCGTTGCTCCGGGTCCTCATCCCAGGCCGCAACCTCGCGCACGATGGTGTCTTCTCCGGTGTCGATGGTCTCGTCGAGCGACACCGATTTGTCGGTCTTCCGGCGGCGCAGTTTCATCAGTGCCTGGTTGACCGCGATGCGTACGATCCAGGTATAGAATTTGGAATTCCCCTGGAACTGGTCGAGGTGCTCGTACGCCTTCATGAAGGTTTCCTGCAGCACGTCTTCGGCGTCTTCGCGATTCTGCGTGACGTGCTGGGCCAGCCGGAAGATCTTCGCTTCGTACCGCCGCACCAGTTCCCCAAACGCCACCGTATCGCCCTGGCGGGACTGCGCCACCAGGATCGATTCATCCACTCCGGCTTGGCTTGAAACGGGCATGGCCACCGTCACCATCATATCGCAAGCCCATTCCGTGACGGCTGTCTCAACGTGTTACGCTGAAATTTCCCTATGAGCAACATTGAAATTACCCTGCCCGACGGCAGCCGGCGGTCGGTGGAAGCGGGTATTCGTCCCATCGATATTGCCAAGGCGATCAGCCCGCGCCTCGCGGACGCCGCCATCGTCGCCCGCCTCAACGGCGAGTTGTACGATCTCACGCGTCCCATCGAAGCCGACGCCGCCTTGCAGATCCTCACCAACAAAGACCCCGAGGCGCTCCAGGTCTACCGCCATTCCGCCGCGCACCTGCTGGCGGCCGCCGTGCTTGAGCTGTATCCCGAAACCAAGCTGGGAATCGGGCCGCCCATTGAGAACGGCTTCTACTACGATTTCGACCGCGCCACCCCCTTCACGCCCGAGGACCTCGAGAGAATCGAAAAGAAAATGTGGGAGATTCAGAAGCGCAGTCTCCCTTTCGAGCGCATCTACACCAGGAAGGAAGACGGCCTCAAGAAATACGGCGACGCCTGGATGAAATGCGAGCTCATCGGCGAACGCGCCGGAGACGTCTTCAGCGAGTATACCCTCGGTCCTTACTTCATCGACTTCTGCCGCGGCCCGCACGTGCCCGACACCTCCAAACTGAAAGCCTTCAAGCTGCTCTCCATCGCCGGCGCCTACTGGAAAGGCGACGAGCACAACAAGCAGTTGCAGCGCATCTACGGCACGGCTTTCTTCTCCCAGAAAGACCTGGAAGAGTACCTCAACCGTCTGGAGGAAGCCAAGCGGCGGGATCACCGTCGGCTGGGAAAAGAGCTCGAACTGTTCACGGTGAATGAGGCCGTGGGCGCGGGTCTGCCGCTCTGGCTGCCAAAAGGCGCGACCGTGCGGCGGCTGCTGGAAGAGTACATCCTCGAGAAGGAACGCGCCGGAGGATACCAGCATGTGTACACCCCCGACCTGGCGAAGGTCGAACTGTACCAGCGGTCGGGCCATTGGGCCCATTATCAGAGCAGCATGTTCCCGCCCATGGACCTGGAAACCGAGCAGATGGTTTTGCGGCCCATGAACTGCCCGCATCATATTCTGGTGTACGAGTCCAAGCAGCGCAGCTACCGGGATCTGCCGGTGCGCATCGCCGAGCTGGGCACCCAGTACCGCTACGAGCGCTCGGGCGCCTTGAGCGGCTTGAGCCGCGTGCGCGCCATGACGCTCAACGATGCTCACATCTTCTGCACGCCGGACCA
The DNA here is from genome assembly GCA_049519475.1 of Bryobacteraceae bacterium. GTDB lineage: Bacteria > Acidobacteriota > Terriglobia > Bryobacterales > Bryobacteraceae > PALSA-129. The sequence continues at coordinate 18,465 of JBEKQS010000054.1, forward strand.
GATCAAGGAAGAGTTCTCCAGCGTGATGAAGCTGGTGGAGCAGGCCTACCGCGACCTGGGCATCACGCAATACCGGTACCGCTTGTCGCTCGGTGACAAGGCCGACAAGGAAAAGTACGTCGATAACGACGCCATGTGGGAGTTGGGAGAACAGGTTCTGCGCGAGGCCATGGATTCGCTTGGACTGGCCTATGTGGAGGCGCGCGGCGAAGCCGCCTTTTATGGGCCCAAGCTGGACATTCAGCTTGCTGATGTGATGGGGCACGAAGAGACCTATTCGACCGTCCAGGTGGATTTTCACCTTCCGAATCAGTTCGAGCTGAAATATGTGGGGGCGGACGGGAAGGAACATCGTCCGGTGATCATCCACCGCGCGGTCGTCAGCACCATGGAGCGCATGATTGCCTACCTGATTGAGTTATACGCCGGAGCGTTCCCGGTATGGCTCGCCCCGGTGCAGGCCATCGTGTTGCCGATCACCGACCGCCAGACCGAATACGCGCGCGGTTTGCAGAAGCAACTCGAGGCCGCCGGCATCCGCGCGACGATTGACGAGCGCAGCGAGAAAGTGAACTTCAAAATCCGCGAAGCGCAGTTGCAAAAGATCCCGTTCATGCTGGTGGTGGGCGACCGCGAGCAGCAGAACAACCAGGTGGCCGTGCGCAACCGCAAGCACGGCGACCAGGGCGTGAAGACCCTGGAAGAGTTCCTGGCCGGCATCCGCGCGTTGATTGAGTCGAAGGCCGTGGCGGAGTAGGATAGGGATAGCATGGCGGACGATCAGAACGCTCCCGCAACGAAGAAAGATCTAGCGGCCGTTAAGAAAGATCTAGCGGCCCTCGAGACCAGACTGGACGTCCGGATGGACAGTCTGTCCGAGCAGATGCGCGATATGCAAACCGAGTTGCTCAAGGCCTTTCTTCCCTGGCAACGTGATGTCAGGATTCAGTTTCGCGAGCTCGAAGTCAACACGGGAAATAGCGTACAGGCTATCAAGGAGCGGATGGACATCCTGCAACACCGCCTTCAAGAAATCGAGAAGCGCCTGCTGATGAACCCGCCCGCGGCGTAGTTCTCTGACCCCGATGCGAGCCGCGACCGTGAGGGAGCGGTGCCGTCCCGCGAATGCGGCTTGCGCTGCGCTGATGTCGTATGCCGGTTGAGACCCTTGCGGGCACGCCGGCGGCATAGGTTGGCGTAGAATCCTAATAGGGGCGATCACTTATGCTGCAACGACGGGTCTGGTTCGCCGGGTTGGCTTGCTTTCTTGCCGTATTGGCTCTGGGGTACGCGGAGTGGAGGAGTTTTGCCCACTCAGATGCCGATCAGTGCTATGCCTGCAAACGGCCGATTCACGCTCACTCCCGAACGGTGGCATTCATCGGCGGGCGTTCGAGGCTCTTCTGCTGTCCCGCGTGTGCTCTTTCCCAGCACCAGCAGACGGGCACGCCGGTCAGTATCACGCAACTGACATCGTTTCTCACGGGGAAAGCGCTTTCGCCCGATAACGCATACGTTGTGAGGGCAAGCGACGTCAACATGTGCGAGCGGACAAAGGAAGTTGTCGAGACCGACAAGCAGTCCGCCGGCCTGCATTACGACCGCTGTGCGCCAAGCCTCATAGCTTTTGCCCAACGGAGCCACGCTGAGCAGTTCGCCCGGGAGCACGGCGGCGAAGTGATGCCGTTCAGCCAGGCGGCAGCGGCTTTCACCAAGTAGTTTGCCGGATTGCCGGAAGTGGACGGCTCGGGAGGCGCGCAAGCCGCCCACCCGCGGAATCAGTGTTCCCTGTACAACGTGAGGATCTTTAGACCCTTCGATTGGTTCAGGCGCAGCCACAGGTCGTTATATCGGGCTTCCTCAAGCGGCTGCTTCAGCTCGAAATTGAAGCCTTTCCGGTCCCCGTAATGCATCTTCGCGCGCTCGAAGGTGGTGATGGTCAACTGGAACGGCCCGGAGTTGCTGACGTTCTCGATATCCTGATACCTCCACGTCCGCGACTCGCTCTTCTTCGCCGACCGGTAGACGATCTCATCCGGCCCCACTTGGAGCACACCCTCGTCGCCGCTGAAGCGGAGCAGATGCTTTACGGGGATTTCCCAGAGGACCGCTGAGATGCGGTCCGGAATTTCGGCCACAAATCGCTGGTCGAGCCGGCCCTTGAGAAACTGGTACGGATCCTCAAACGTCTTGTCCGAAACCAGGTCGAATCTGTATTCACGATCGGCCCCCAATTTCCACTTGTTGTCCTGGTATGTCAGGACAGTCAGGGACGTGGGGCCCATCCTCAGTTGTTGGATGTCCTGGTAGGCCCAGCGCCACGCGTGCGGATGCTCCGGCTTCTTCCCATCCTGATACGTTTCCTCAAATGACACGCCCGCGTCCGTGATGGTCAGCGTGCCCATGTTGCCCGCCTTCTTGATGTGCGGCGGCCGCGAGTGACCGTGCCATGCCTGGTATCGAAACTCCTGTTGGGCGAACGCCGCCGGCGCCAGGAGCGCCAGTCCCGTTAAGAACGCGCTAATTCCTTTTTCAATTCGAAATTCCATTTCCACACCTCGTAGATTGCCGGATAGACCACTAGTTCCAGAAGGAATGACGTGAAGATGCCGCCGATCATCGGTGCGGCGATGCGCTTCATCACGTCAGCTCCAGTCCCCACGGACCACATAATCGGGATCAAACCCATGAACATCGTTGCCACGGTCATGAACTTCGGGCGGATTCTTTTCACCGCGCCATGCATGATCGCCTCTTGAAGGTCTCCAAGACTCTGGAGCTTGCCTTCCGCCTTCGCCTGGTCGTGAGCGAGATCCAGATACAGCATCATGAACACGCCGGTTTCGGCATCGACGCCCATGAGCGCGATCAAACCGACCCACACACCGATGCTCATGTTGTAGCCGAGGAAGTGCAGGAACCAGATCGCGCCGACGGCTGAGAACGGCACCGCCAAGATGATAATCAGGGTCTTGGTCATGGACTTCGTGTTCATGTACAGCAACATGATGATGAGAAATATCGTGAGCGGAAGCACCACGATCAGCTTTTCGCGGACACGCTGCATGGCCTCGTACTGGCCGCTCCAGGCGAACGAATACCCGGATGGAAGCTTCACATTATCGCGTACCACCTTCTTCGCTTCCTCGACATAGCTGCCGATATCGCGGCCGGCGACATCGACGTACACGTAACCGTTCAACATGCCGTTCTCGTCCCGCAACATCGCCGGGCCGCTGACAACCTGGACCTGCGCCAGTTGTGCGATCGGCACTTGGGTCAGGCCGTCCATAGTGGGCACCAGGACGCGCCCTAGTTTGTCCGGATCGCTTCGGTAGTCCCGCATGTAACGCACATTGACGGAGTAGCGCTCGCGGCCCTCGATGGTGGTGGTGACGTTCTCGCCGCCGATGGCGCTCATGATTACGTCCTGAGCGTCGTCAATGCTCAAGCCATAGCGCGCGAGTGCGTCGCGATTCCACTTGAAATCGAGGAAGTAGCCACCGCTGGTGCGTTCCGAGAAAACACTGCGCGTGCCCTGCACCTTTGGCAAGAGCGCCTCTATCTGGGTGCCGAGATCTTCGATCTTCTTGATGTCGGCCCCGTAGATCTTAATGCCGACCGGCGTACGGATGCCCGTAGTGAGCATGTCCACGCGCGCCTTGATGGGCATCGTCCATGCGTTCGAAGTGCCCGGAATCTTGAGCGCCTGGTTCATCTCTTCCACCAATTGGTCGGTTGAAATGTGGTCCGGCGTGAACCTGCGGAATATGGTCTTCGCCCATTTGGGCGCCCAGGAGGAATACCAGGTGTCCACCTTCCGCCATTCGGCCTCCGGTTTGAGGACAATGACCGTCTCCATCATCGAGAACGGGGCCGGATCGGTGGACGTTTCGGCGCGACCTGCCTTGCCCAGCACGGTGGATACTTCGGGAAATTGCTTGATAATGCGGTCCTGCACCTGCATCAACTGCTGCGCCTGCGTGACGGAAATGCCGGGAAGCGTCGATGGCATGTAGAGTAACGAGCCTTCATCGAGAGGCGGCATGAACTCAGAGCCCAGCCTCTCGAAAACCGGAACGGTCAGGATGACCACGGCTACGGCCCC
>JBEKQS010000055.1:0-22262 GCA_049519475.1 Bryobacteraceae bacterium
TGAAAAGGTCAGTGTCGCAGATGGGGCCGGTGGCGCGCAAATGGCGCCGGAACATTTCGCCGGGTTTGTGCGTCCTGGTGTTGAGATAATAAAGCTTATGCCATCCGGCACTTTCTTCCGCCGACCGGCGGTTCTTCTGGCGCTGTGCCTCTGTTCGGTGGGTGCGGTTGTGACGCTGCTGGGGCGGCTGGCCACCGGACCTTCGGCCGTGCCCAAGTCCGTTGAGATCTCGAACGAGCCCGGCGCCAAAGCCTATCCGGTCTTCTCGCCGGATGGCGCGCGGCTGGCCTACAGCGCGCGTGGCACGTCCTCGAAGGACGATGTCTTTCATGTGATGGTGCGCGACATTCCGAAGGGCGAGCCACAGCAGTTGACTCGCTCGGCGGGCAACGACATCAGCCCGGCCTGGTCGCCCGACGGCGCCCGTATCGCCTTTGTGCGCGTGGAAGACCAGGGCGCGGATTGCGTTGTGATTGCCACCGCAGCGCCCACCGGCGAACGCAAATTCCCGGGATGCGCCGCTCCCGGCGACGAAACGCAGCCCTTCCCGGCGGTCTCCTGGATGCACGACGGCCGCTCGCTGGTGGTGGTCGAAACGGCCGAAAAGCAGCCCTCCTCGCTCGCCATCCTGACTCTCGATACCGGCGCCATTCGCCCCATCACCCATCCGCCCGCCGGCACCGACGGCGATTCCACGCCCGTGGTATCGCCCGACGGCAACACCATCGCTTTCGTCCGCGGCACCGTGTCCGGCGGCGCCGATATTTTTCTCTGCGGCCTCACCGGCGCCAATCCGCGCCGCCTCACTTTCGACGACCACGCCATTCGCGGCATCACCTGGACACGCGACGGCCAGGACCTGATGTACACGGGCGACCGCGCCGGCGGCTGGAAAGTCTGGCGCGTGCCGGCCTACGGCGGCAGCCCGCGCGACCTCATCATCGCCGGCCGCGACGCTTCCTATGTCACCGCCGCGCCCGCCGGCAACCGCCTGGTGTATACCGTGAGCCCCACCGTCTCCTCCATCTGGCGCGGCGCGTTGGGCAAACGCGACGCCGCCGGTGAGGATCACCCCGTGATTCGCTCCTCCGGCCGTGAATCCTGCCCCCGCTATTCGCCCGACGGCAAGAAGATCGCCGACATCTCCGACCAGACCGGCCACGACGAAATCTGGCTCTGCGACGCCGATGGCGGCAACCGCGTCCAGGTGACCCATCTCAACGGGCCGGACCTGGCGCGCGTGCGCTGGTCGCCCGATGGCAAACTGCTCATCTTCGACTCCTCCGGCGATCGCGGCCAGGAGCTCTGCACCGTGCCGGCCGTGGCCGCGGGCAAACCCACCATCGTGCAAAACGACGCGCTCAACGGCTCCTTTTCGCACGACGGCAAGACCATTTACTTCCAGTCGCGCAACCAGATCTGGAAGGCCTCGCTCAATGGCGGCAGTCCGGTGCAGCTTTCGAGCCGGCCAGGCTCCGCGCAGCCGGTAGAATCCGCCGACGGCAAGTACATCTACTTCCGCAGTCGCCGCAGCTTCTGGCGCATTCCCGTAGCGGGCGGTGAAGAGGAAGAAGCCATCATCCCCGAGCACGACCTCTCGTGGTCCACCACCATCCAGACCGTCCGTGACGGCGTTTACTACCTGGAACTCGATCGCGCCGCCCACGGCATTGCGGTTTCGTTTTTCGATTTCGCCGCCAAGCGCAGCGAAGTGGTATTTCACATCAAGGATTCGAATTCCGGTGGATCGCCGACATTCTCGGTTTCGCCCGACGGCAAGACCATCCTGTATCCCCGCGTGGACCAGAGCCAGACCAACCTGGTGATCGTGGAGAATTTCCGGTAGGGCTCCGCCAGCCCCAGCCGGGATAGCCGGGAAGCCGGCCAGGGGGCCGGCTGCGGACGAAGGCGTCCGCCCTACAAGCCACGCGGGATTGTCATACTGGGATCTACCACTCATGGCGCCGGCAATTCCTCAGGTCACTCTCGATCAGTTTGAAAACCATGGGCGGCACCTGATCCATCAAGCCGTGGATCATTGGGCCGCGCTCCGGCCCGACCGGACAGCTATCGTGAATGCCACGCGCGGCACGCAGTTGACCTGGCGCGAACTCCAGCGCGGCTCCTTGTCGCTGGCTGCGCAACTGCAACGGATGGGCTTCCGCAAAGGCGATTTCCTGGCCGCTTCCCTGCCCCTGCTCAACGAACACATCATGCTGGAATACGCCTGTTTTCGCATGGGCGTGATTCATGCGCCACTCGATTTGCGGCTCGAACCGGCGGAGGTCATTCGCTGCCTGGGGCTGATCGGCGCGAAGGGGTATTTCTTTTTAGGGAAAACCCCGCGGGCCGATTTCGCGGTGCTGGCTGAAGTTGTCCGCGCCAAGTGCGCGTTCGTGGAACACTTCGTGCAGTTCTCGCCGCCGGCGGAGTGCATCGCCGGGGCCACCAGCTTCTTCGGCCTGCTTCGGACCAACGCGAGCGCGCCAGCCGGTCCATGGGAAGTGAGCGAACACGACGGCGCGCAGGTGATCTTCACCACCGGCTCTACCGGCTCGACCAAGCCGGCGCTGCTCTCGCATCGCGGCATCACCTGCCAGAACCTGTGCCTGGCGGCGGCCTTCCGCTTCGGGCCGGAGCAGAGAGTGCTGTGCAATCTGCCGGCGTCGCACGTGGGTGGGCAATCGGAAATCCTCCTCACGTCGCTATTCGCCGGCGGAACCGCGGTGACGCTCGAAGTCTTCGACCCGGTGCAGAGCCTCGAGGCCATCGAGTGCCATGGCGTCACTCTGCTCGGGCAGATTCCCGCGATGTTCCAACTGGAATGGCGCACGGCCGATTGCGCGCGCCGCAATTTGTCGAGCCTGGAGCTCGCGGTCTACGGCGGGCAGGCGGTACCCAAGCCGTTTCTCGACCGCATGCTGGAGATGGCGCCGCGAATCGCCACCGGATTGGGCCTCACGGAAGCCTCCGGCTTCTGCACCTACACGCCCCTGGGCGGCGCGGATGTGGTGGCGGACGGCGTGGGCTGGGCCATGCCGGCCTACCGGATGTCGGTGCGCGAATCGATGGATGCGGCCGGAGCCGCGGGCGGCGAAAAGTCCGCCGGCGAAGTCGGGCACATCTGCTTTCAAGGGCCGCAGACTTTCCTCGGATATGTGAACGACGCGGCTTCGACCGCGCGCGCGATATCGACCGACGACTGGCTCTACACCGGCGATCTCGGCTTTGTGGACGAGCGCGGGCTGCATTTTTCCGGGCGCGAAAAATGGGTCTTGAAGCCGGCCGGCCACCAGGTCTTCCCGGGCGATGTGGAGGGCCACTTCGGCGCCATGTCGGATCGCGTGGCCAGCGTCGGTGTGGTGGGGCCCCGGCAGGCCCGGTGGAGCGAAGCCATCATCGCAGTTGTCGAGCCGCACCCGGGCGGCGAATTGAGCGAGGCGGCACGGCGCAAACACGCGCGCGGGTTGACCAGCTACATGCGCCCGCTGCATTACGTAATCCTGGAGCCGGGTGCGATGCCGCTCAATCGCACGGCCAAGGTCGACGTGGCCAGGCTGCAAGCGCTGGCGCGCGAAGAGGTCGCGAAGTTGCGCGCGCGAGGGCGCTGGGATGGGTGAGGCGCGGCTGCGGATTCAGTTGCGCGGCATCGTGCAGGGCGTGGGCTTCCGGCCCTTCGTGCACCGCCTGGCGGAGGAGCGCCAATTGGGCGGATGGGTGCTGAACTCGTCGGCCGGGTTGGTGGCTGAAGTGGAGGGCCCCCGGGCCGCGCTGGAAAACTTCGTCGAGGCCGTGCGGCGCCAGCCGCCGCCGCTCGCGTGGATTCAGGAAATGCAGGTTTCGGAAGTCGCGGCGCTCGGCGAAACGGCCTTCGTGATTCGCCCGAGCCTGGCATCCACCGGAGAGTTCGCGCTGATCTCACCCGACGTCGCCACCTGCGCCGATTGCCTGAGCGATTTCACCGATCCGTCCAACCGCCGCTATGGCTATGCCTTCACCAACTGCACCAACTGCGGCCCGCGTTACACCATTATCCGTGACATACCCTACGACCGCCCCAAGACCACCATGGCTGCTTTCCGCATGTGCGCGGCCTGCCGGGCGGAGTATGAAGACCCGCGCAACCGCCGTTTCCACGCCCAGCCGAATGCCTGCGCGGCTTGCGGGCCGCGCCTTTCCGCGCCGATCGAAGAAGCGCGCCGCAGGCTGGCCGCCGGCGGGGTGCTGGCCATCAAAGGCCTGGGCGGATTTCACCTGGCCTGCGATGCGCGCAACCAGGAAGCCGTCGAGCGCCTGCGCGCGCGCAAACGCAGAAGCGATAAACCGTTTGCCGTGATGGTGCGGGATGGGGCCGCGGCCGCCGCGCTGTGCCACGTCTCGGAGGCGGAACAAGAGGCGCTATCGGGGACCAAGCGGCCCATCGTGATCCTGCGGCGCATTGAGTCTGTAATGCTGCCCCACGCCATCGCGCCCGGGAATCGCACTCTCGGCGTGATGCTGCCATACACGCCGCTGCATCATTTGCTGTTCGTGGATGCGCCTTACGATGCCTTGGTGATGACCAGCGGCAATTTGAGCGAAGAGCCCATCGTGGTCTCGAACGCGGAAGCTCGCCAGCGGCTCTCGCAAACCGCCGACTGGTTTCTGACCCACGACCGCGATATCTACATGCGCACCGACGATTCCGTGGTGCGCGTGTTCGAAGGGCGCGAACGCGTGATGCGGCGGTCGCGCGGCTATGCGCCGCAGACCCTCGACCTGGGGCGCGAAGTGCCGGAACTGCTGGCCTGCGGCGGGGAGTTGAAGAACGCCTTCTGTCTCACCAAGGGGACGCACGCCATCCTGAGCCAGCACATCGGCGACCTGGAGAACTACGAGACGCTCGAATTCTTCGAAGAGACGCTCCACAACCTGAAGAAACTGTTCCACGTGAAACCGCGCACCATCGCCCACGATCTGCATCCGCACTACCTGTCCACCAAATACGCATTGGAGAGGAGCGGCCTACGGCCCGTCGGCGTCCAACACCATCACGCCCACATCGCTTCCTGCATGGCCGAGCACTCGCTCTCGGGCGAAGTGATCGGCGTGGCTTTTGACGGCACGGGGTATGGAACGGACGGCGCCATCTGGGGCGGTGAATTCCTGGTGGCCGGCTACGCCGGCTTTACGCGGCGGGCTCACCTGCGGTACGTGCCGCTTGCGGGCGGAGATGCGGCCGTCCGCGAGAATTGGCGCGCGGCGCTCGGCTACCTCACCGACACCTTCGGCGCGGGTGCAACGATCGAGGGCGTGGCCGAAGAGCGCGTGCGCGTGGTGCGGCGGATGATCGCAACCGGTCTCAACACCGTGCCGACGTCGTCGTGCGGGCGGTTGTTTGACGCCATATCGGCGATCATCGGGCTACGCCGCGAAGTCACTTTCGAAGGCCAGGCGGCCATCGAGCTAGAAATGATCGCGCAGGCTGGCGAGCGGGGCCGCTACGATTTCGCGATCGAAGGCGACGGCCCATGGCAGGTCGATTTCCGCCCGTTGGTCGCGGAGATTCTGCGCGACCCGGCCACTGCGCCGGTGAAGGCCGCGAAGTTCCACAACACCCTCGCCGAAGCCACCGCGGAAGTGTGCCTGCGCATCGCGCGCGAGACGGCGTTGCGGCGCGTCTGCCTCAGCGGCGGCACGTTTCAGAACATGCGGCTGCTCGGTACCACCGCGGCAGCGTTGCGCCGGAACGGGCTTGAAGTTTACCTGCACGCACAGGTTCCACCCAACGATGGTGGCATCGCACTGGGACAAGCGGCCATTGCCGCTGCAGAAGGTACTGTTAACTTCTAAGTTGTTTGGCGCGATAAGTACTAGACCAAACAGAACTAATGGCGGGCCATATTTCCCTTGTAAGACGCCTGTATTGGACTTACCCTAAGGCCAAAGTACTTAGAAAACAGAAACAATGATGATCGTCAGAGTGGCGAATGGAAAGAAGCGCGCAGCAGTTATGCTGGCTCTGACGGGCCGGATGATGCGCGTCGCCCTGAAGGACACCGACGACGTCATGGAATACAAACTGGTCGATCAGACCTGGATTTCCGAGGATTGCGAGCCGGTGACGTTCGAGTTTCCGCTGGGAGTCTTTGAGGCAATTGGCATCATGCCCCCGGGACCGGGTGTGGGCTCGCCCAGGTACAAATGACAGGCCATTTCGAAGAGCACGCGCCATGACCGATATCGACGTTGATGTAGAGGCTGCCGGCGAGTCGCTCGAAAAGCGGCTCGCGCGCGGCGCAATGACCTTCCGCGAGGCGCTCGAAATCGCCACCGAGATGGCTGCGCAATTGCGGGACCTGCATGCCCACGGACTCGAGTACGGCGCTCTGAGCGCACAGACCGTGGTGATCGGCCGGTGGGGAGCGGGCCTTGCGCCGCGAGGCGGCCTCGCACGGAGAGCCGACGGACGCGGCGACGTGGCTGCTTTCGGCGAATTGTTGGAACTAATGCTGGACGGCGCGGAAACGCCGCAGTACTTGTTGGATCTCTGGGCCGATGCGGCCGGACTGGCCCAGCAATGCCTCGCGCAAGCGCCGGAGATCCAGCAGGTGTTGATTCCGCTGCGCCTGCTCGGAATGCGAGCGCGTATGGCTGTGCCGACGCCGCCGGTCAATCAAACGCCCGCCGCGGGACTGGGCGCGCGTCTGAGATCCCTGGCACTCCTGGCGGCAGACGCGCTGCGGGGCAGCAGCCCGGCGAGCTAGGCGGCTTCTCTCACAGATTGCCCGGTCCAGTGGCGCACGCACTCATGCGTGCGCCACTACCGCCGCCGAATGTCTGAGAGAAATGCCGGCTAGTGGTAAAATCGACCTGACCGTGGGGCTCAGCCCTGCGTCAGGCCGGCATGTTCGATAGCGCTCACATCAGGAGGCGGGACTTTCTACTCAAGACCGCGCTGGCAGGCGGCGCTCTGGCCTCCGCGCCGCGGGGCCACGCCGCCGCCGAGACCGTCTCGCTGGTGGTGGATTCAACTGACCCCGTCGCTGCTTCGGAACCCGTCGTGTGGGCCATGGCGGAATTCGAGCGCGCGCTTGAAGAGAGTGGCCGCACGATGCGCCGCCGCGGCGCCGTGCGGGAAGCCGGCGCGGGCGAACGCTGCATCGTGGCTTCGAGCAGAATCGCCCAGTTGGCAAAAGCGCCGGAGTCGCTGGCGCTCTTTTCCACTACCACCCGGGGCCGGCCGGTAGTGTCAGCCGGCGGCAGCGACGTGCGCGGCTTGACCTACGCACTGCTCGAGTTGGCCGACCGCGCCCGCCACGGCATGCCGCTCGAAATTCCCAAGCCCGTCGCCGAACAGCCGGCCAACCCGGTGCGCAGCGTGATGCGGCAGTTCACCAGCGAAGCACTCGACAAGCCTTGGTTCTACGACCGCGAAGGCTGGCAGCACTACCTCACCATGCTGGCCGCGAACCGCTTTAACCGGCTGCACCTCGGCTTCGGCCTGGGGTACGACTTCCTGCAGCAGGTGGCCGACTCGTACTTTCTCTTCCTCTACCCGTTTCTCGTGAAGCTGCCGGGCTACCAGGTACGCGCGTCCAACCTGCCGGATGCGGAGCGCGACCGCAACCTCGACACACTGCGCTTCATCAGCGAGCAAACCGCGCTGCGCGGCATGGATTTCCAATTGGGCGTGTGGATGCACGGCTACCAGTTGACCAACAGCCCGCGCGCGCGCTACCTCATCGAGGGCCTCACCAACGAAACGCACGGGCCCTATTGCCGCGATGCCCTGACGGCGGTGCTGCGCGCCTGCCCGAAGATCAGCGCGGTGGCCCTGCGCATCCATGGCGAGAGTGGCGTGGCCGAAGGCAGCTACGATTTCTGGCGCACCGTCTTCGATGGTGTGAAGGCCTGCGGACGAAAAGTGGAAATCGACCTGCACGCCAAGGGCATCGACGCCACCATGATCGATTCGGCGCTGGCTACGGGGCTGCCGGTGAGTGTTTCCGCGAAATGTTGGGCCGAGCACATGGGCATGCCGTATCACCCAGCCGAGATTCGCGAGCAGGAGCGGCCGGTGGAAGGCCACGTGGGAAGCCAGTTGATGGCGCTCAGCGAAGGCGCGCGCAGCTTCACGCGCTACGGCTACGCCGACCTTCTGCGCGAAGATCGCAAGTACACCGTGCGGCACCGCGTCTTCTCCGGCACACAACGCCTGCTCTTGTGGGCGGAGCCGCGTTGGGCCGCGGCCTATTCCCGCGCATTCAGCTTCTGCGGCTCGACGGGCGCCGATCTGATGGAGCCGCTGACGTGTCGCGGCCGCCGCGGCACTGCCGCGGGAAGCACGCGCTGCGGCTACGCCGACTTATCGCTCGAACCGCCTCACGATTGGCAGAAGTATGAGCAGTGGTATCGCGTGTGGGGCCGCGCCCTGTACAACCCCGAAACCGAGGCGGGAGTTTTCCAGCGCCCGCTGCGCAAGCAATTCGGCAAGGACGCCGAAATCGTTGAGGCGGCGCTGGCCAAGGCTAGCCGCGTGCTGCCGCTGGTGACCACGGCGCATCTGCCTTCGGCGGCCTGCGACACGTTCTGGCCTGAGATTTACTGGAACATGCCCATGGTGGACGAGCGGACGCGCAATCCCTATGGCGACACTCCGTCGCCGAAGACGTTCCAGAACGTGAGCCCGCTGGATCCTCAACTTTTTTCGCGGATGACGGATTTCGCCGATGAGCTACTGAAAGGCGAGAGTAGCGGCAAGTACTCGCCGCTCGAGGTAGCGTCGTGGCTGGAAGATTGCGCGGATGCGACCACAACACTTTCCGGCGCAGACTTCGGCAGTTCGCCGGAGTTCCGCCGCGCGGCAGTGGATGTGGATCTGCTGACCGCGGTGGGCCACTTTTTTGCATTGAAACTGCGGGCTGGTGTGCTGTACGCGATTTACGAGCGCACCGGCGACCGCGCGGCGCTGGAAGAAGCGCTAGATCAGTACAAAGCCGCGCGCAGCACATGGGCGGACGTGGCGAAGCGGGCCAAACTGGAATACGCATCGGACCTTTCCGCCGGCGACCGCTACTCGGTGCGCGGACAGTGGGCGGACCGCGTGCCGGCGATCGATGAAGACATCGCGGCCATGGAGCAGAAGGTGGGCGCGGCGAAGAACGTCGATGAGCCGCGCGTGCGCACCGCCATCGCGGAGGTGCTGGAGCCGCCTGAGCGAGACGCGGCGCCGTGCACCCACCAGCCGCCGCAGACCTTCCGGGCGAAGGAAGCCGTGGCGCTGGAGGTCGCAGTGCCAACTCGCAAAGTGACGTCGGCACGAATATATTACCGGCACGTGAACCAGGCCGAGCGGTTCCAATCCATCGAAATGGAAAAGCACGGCGACGCGTGGGCCGCCAGCATCCCGGCCGCCTACACGGATTTCCCATACCCGCTCCAGTATTACTTCGAGGTGCGCGAATCCAGCGCGAAGGCGTGGCTGTATCCCGGGCTGGGCCCGGAACTGACCAATCAACCGTATTTCGTGGTGCGGCGTGGGTGAACGCCGGTGGCGCAACTGGAGACAACATGAAGATTACGGAAGTGCGCACGCGGGAGTGAAAGGAATCTGATCATGAAATCGATGGCAGTCGTGGGATTGGGAAACATGGGCGGCGGCATGGCGCGCCGCTTGTTGAAAGCCGGTTATGAGGTGACGGTGTACAACCGCACGCGCGAGCGGGCCGAGGCGCTCGCCGCCGATGGCGCAGTAGTGGCAGGTTCGCCCAAGCTGGCCGCCGAGCGCGCCGACATGGTGATTTGCATGGTGGCGGATGACAACGCCTCCCGCGCCGCCTGGACCGGCGATGCGGGCGCGCTGGCCGGTGCGCGGCCCGGCACCGTCCTGATGGATTCGAGTACCCTCTCGGTGGACTGGGTGCGCGAACTGGCCGCGGCCGCCGCCGCGCACGGATGTCCGTTCCTCGAGGCGCCCGTCACCGGCAGCAAGCCGCAAGCCGAAGCCGGGGAGCTGTTATTCCTGGCCGGCGGTGAAGCTGAAACTCTCGACGCCGTGCGCCCCGTGCTCGCCACCATGAGCCGCGCCGTCGTGCATCTCGGGCCGGTCGGTTCCGGCGCCACTATGAAGCTCGTGAATAACTTCTTGTGCGGCGTCGAAGCCGCCGCGCTGGCCGAAGCCCTGGCTGTGATCGAACATTCCGGCCTGAACCGCGACGCCGCGTTCGACATTCTGGCCAACGGCGCTCCCGGCAGCCCGCTGGTAAAAGGCGCCGGCAAGCGCATGATGGCGCGCGATTACCGCGTGAATTTCGCCCTGCACCTGATGCTGAAAGATATGGCCTACGCCGTCGCCGAAGGCGCGAGCAACGGCGTCGTGCTCACAATGGGCGAGACTGCGCGCGACAAGTTCCGCGAGGCCGTCTCAGCCGGTTTGGGGGACCGCGATTTCGCCGCAGTGGCGGAACTGGACCGCCCCCCGCAGCGATAACCCTTCACCCCACGGTGGCGCACGCACTCGTTCGGCGCCGCGTCACTCAGGAGTCTTACGCCCCGTTCCGGGGCTACCCGGACCCACGACAGGTGCCACCCGGCTCACGCCGTGGGCAAGTATCTTGCGCCCTGGCGGGCTGGTTCGGCAAGCGCCGGCTAGCGCCGCCTGAAAGGCGGCGCTAGCCAGGATTGGCTGCCCCACAGGGCTTAGCCAGGCGCCGACGACTCGCGCCGAGGCTCTTGACCTTCGCCCCCGAATATTATAGATTATAAATTATCGTTCGCGAAAGGACCGCACTCCGACATGAAAGTCAATTGGAAGGGCGTGTTTCCGGCCATTACCACGCAGTTCCGGCCGGATCAGTCTCTCGACCTCGCGGCCACTGCCAGACACCTGGAAGCCATGATCCAGGCCGGCATTCACGGCGTCGTCTTTCTCGGAACCGTCGGCGAGAATACCGCGCTCGAGTACGCTGAGAAGCTTACTATTCTGCACGAGATGAAGGGCGTGGTGGGCGGCCGCATCCCGGTTCTGACGGGCGTCGCGGAATACACCACCGCGCTCGCCAGCCGCTTCGCGCGCGATGCCGAAGAGATCGGCCTGGACGGCCTCATGGTCCTGCCCTGCATGGTCTACAAGTCCGAGGAGCGCGAGACCATCACGCACTACCGTACCGTCGCCAAGTCCACCGGCCTGCCCGTCATGGTGTATAACAACCCCGTATCCTACGGCGTCGACCTGGTACCCGAGGCCTTCGCCCGCCTCGCCGACGAGCCCAACCTGGTGGCCATTAAGGAATCCTCCGAAGACGTCCGCCGCATCACCGACCTCCGCAACATGGTGGGCAACCGTTATATTCTCTTCAGTGGCGTGGACGATCTGGTGCTCGAAAGCATTCTGCTCGGCGCGGAAGGCTGGATCTCCGGCCTGGTGAACGCCTTCCCTGATGAGAACCGCGCACTGTGGGATCTGGCGATGGCGGGCAAATGGGAACAGGCGCGCGAATTGTACCGCTGGTATACCCCGCTGCTGCACCTCGATACGAAAGTGAAGCTAGTGCAATACATCAAGCTCGCCATGCAGGAAACCGGGCTTGGTTCGGAGATGGTGCGGGCGCCGCGGCTGCCCATTGAAGGCGCGGAGCGCGAAGAGATTCTCGGCATCATTCGCAAAGCCATCGCCACCCGGCCGGTACTGGCGGCGCGGTAATGCCGCGCGGCATATCAGGCACGCTGGAGGCGCTTTCGCAGAACCTGGGGCGAAGGCCGCCGATCGCCGACCGGATCGCCGAAACCATTCGCGGCTTGATTGTTTCGGGCGATCTCAAGCCCGGCGACCGCATCGTGGAGTCACGCATGGCCCGCCAGATCGGCGTCGGGCAGCCCACCGTTCGCGAAGCGCTGGTGGCGTTGGAGCATCAGGGCCTGGTGGAGCGCAAGGCCAACCAGGGCTGCGTGGTGAAGGCGCTGACGCGCGCCGAAATCAGCCAGGTGCTGCGCGTCCGCGAGGAACTGGAACGCCTGGCCGTGGACCTCGCCATCGAAGTCGCGCCCGACGCCGAAATCCGCAAGCTCATCGCCGTCGCCGAGAAGATGAAAGAGGCGGCCGAGGTGCGCGACATCCGCCGCTATCACGATTTCGACGTCCAGTTCCACCAGACGCTGTGGCGCCTTTCGGGCAACAGCGTGCTTCCCCGCCTGCTGGCACAGACCCTGATGCCGCTGCTGGCATTTCTGTTCATGCGCAACTTGCGCAAGAATGACCAACTGGAGATGACCGCCTCAGCCGTAGCGCACGTGGAGATTGCCGAGGCGATTCTGCGGCGCGACAAGAAAGCCGCGCGACAGGTGGCCCAGCAGAAGTTCCGGCTGTTCGCCCGGGAACATCTGAACTGGTACGAGAGCGAGGGGTAAGGAGTGAACGGACGACGCATCAGGATTATCGATTCCCACACCGGCGGAGAGCCCACGCGCGTGATCGTCGCCGGCGGCCCCGATCTGGGCTCGGGCCCCATCGCCGAGCGCCTGGCCCGCTTCCGCGCCGGGTTCGACGGCTTCCGCTCGGCCACCGTCAATGAGCCGCGCGGCAACGACGCCATGGTGGGCGCGCTGCTGTCGGAGCCTTCCAGCCCCGCCTACGACGCCGGCGTGATCTTCTTCAACAACGTCGGCTATCTGGGAATGTGCGGCCATGGCACCATCGGCCTGCTGGCCACCCTGGAATACATGGGCCGCATCCAGCGCGGCGCCCGCGTCCGCCTGGAGACGGTGGTGGGCGAGGTGGAGGCACGCTTGAACGCCGACGGCACCGTGACCTTCCGCAACGTCGCCAGCCACCGCAGCGCCGCGCACGTCGCGGTGGAAGCGCCGGGCATCGGCCGCGTCTACGGAGACATCGCCTGGGGCGGCAACTGGTTCTTCCTGTGCGGCGGCCACGGACAGGCGCTCACGCTCGATCGCGTGGATGAGCTCACCGATTTTACGTGGCGCATCCGGCAGTCGCTCGAGGCCCACGGCATCACCGGCGACGATGGCGGCTCGATCGATCATATCGAACTTTTCGGCCACCCCACCGTGGAAGGCGCCGACAGCAAGAGCTTCGTCCTCTGCCCCGGCAAAGCCTACGACCGCTCGCCGTGCGGCACCGGCACCAGCGCCAAACTGGCCTGCCTCTACGCCGACGGCAAGCTGCAACCCGGGCAGGTCTGGCGCCAGGAAAGCATCACCGGCTCGACTTTCGACGGCCGCATCTCGGTCGCCGGCGGCAAGCTCTACCCGGAGATCACGGGCTCCGCCTTCGTCAACGCCGAGGCCGACCTGGTGCTCGACGAACGCGATCCCTTCTGCTACGGAATTCCCCGCTCATGGGCAAAAGCTACGACGTAGCCATCGCCGGCGGCGGCATCGTGGGCGCGGCCTGCGCGGAGGAGTGCGCGGCCGCCGGCCTGTCCGTGGTGGTCGTCGAGCCGGGCCCTGTGGGCGGCGGCGCCACCGCCGCGGGCATGGGCCACATCGTGGTCATGGACGATTCCCCGGCGCAGATTGCCCTCACCAATTATTCGAGAACGCTGTGGATGGCGCGCGCGCATGAGTTTCCCGCCGACGTGGAATACGTCTCCGCCGGCACCCTCTGGGTGGCCGCCGACGCCGGGGAAATGGCCGAAGTGGAACGCAAGCGCGCCGTCTACGAAGCCATCGGCGTGCGCGCCGAAGTCTTGGACTCACGGCAACTCGCCGAGGCCGAACCCAACCTGCGCCCGGGCCTTGCGGGAGCGTTGCGCGTCCCCGACGACGCCGTGGTCTACCCGCCTTGCGCCGCTCGCTACCTGCTGCAACGCGCGCGCGAGCGCGGCGCCGTGGTGCGCGCCGGAGAAGCCGCAGCGGAACTGAGCGGCGCGGGAATCAAACTCCGCGATGGCTCTTTCGTGGCCGCCGGCGCGGTGTTGAACGCCACCGGCGCATGGGCCCCCGCGCTCACTCCCGGCATTGAAGTGCGCAAACGCAAAGGCCACCTGGTGATCACCGACCGTTATCCCGGCTTCGTGCGCCATCAACTCGTCGAGCTCGGGTATTTGAAGAGTGCGCATTCCATCGCCGCCGATTCGGTAGCCTTCAACGTCCAGCCCCGCAAGACCGGCCAGTTGCTGATCGGCTCGTCGCGCCAGTTCGGAGCCGAGCACGGCGAGATTGATACCCACATGCTCACGCGCATGTTGTGCCGCGCGCAGGAGTATATGCCCGGCCTGGCCTCGCTCACCGCGATCCGCTCCTGGACCGGCTTCCGCGCCGCCACGCCGGACAAGCTGCCGCTGATCGGCCCATGCCCCGGCGATCCGCTCCTATATCTGGCAACCGGCCACGAAGGTCTCGGAATCACAACCTCGCTCGCCACCGGCAAACTGGTAGCCGACCAGTTGTTGCATCGCACTCCGGCGATTCCCGTTGAACCTTACCTGCCCGGCAGAAAGCAGGCCGCACATGATTGATAGGGCTGCGAAGAACTCGCCGATCGCGGGCGGCACCGCCCGCGCCACCAAAACCAATCCTGTGTTCGTATTGGTGGGGCAGGCGGTGCCGCCTGCCGGCCCAATGTGGGGCGGGCAATCCTGCCCGCAGCCGCCTTTCAGGCGGCTCTCTCCGTGAGGCACGTCCATGACTAACCCGATAACCCTCTCCGTGAACCGCATCCCCATCACCGTGCCCCCCGGCACCATGGTCTCCACCGCCATCGCGCTGGCCGGCGTCACCCGCTTTCGCCGCTCCGTCACCGGCGAAGCGCGCGCCCCCCTCTGCGGCATGGGAATCTGTTTCGAATGCCGCGTCTCCATCAACGGCCGCGAGCATTGCCGCAGTTGCCAGGTCCCTTGCAAAAACGGCATGGAGGTAACCACCGATGCCTGATTACGACGTCCTCGTAATCGGAGCCGGGCCGGCCGGCCTCGCTGCCGCCACCCGCGCGGCGGAGAGCGGCGCTCGCGTGGCCATGGTGGACGACAATCCGCATCCCGGCGGCCAGATCTGGCGCGCTGCCGCCGGCAAAGCGCCCGCCGAAGCGGCCCGCTGGATCCGCTCGGCGGAACAACACAAAGTCGAATGGATCGCCGGAGCGCTCGTCTTCGCGGCGCCGGCGCCCAACCGCATCGCAGTCGAAAAGTTCGATGGAGAGATGGAGTTGGGATACCGCAGCCTGATTCTCGCCACCGGCGCGCGCGAACGCTTCCTTCCCTTCCCCGGCTGGACGCTGCCCAGCGTGATGGGCGCCGGTGGCCTGCAGGCGTTGGCGAAATCGGGCCTGCCGGTTGCCGGAAAGAAGATCGTGATTGCCGGCAGCGGTCCGCTGCTACTGGCTGTGGCGAAGTACATGAAGGACCACGGCGCCGATGTCCGGCTGATCGCGGAACAGGCCAGCCAATCGGCGCTGCTGGGTTTCGGTCTGCGCCTCGCTGCTCATCCCGGGAAGCTGATCCAAGCCGTGGGACTCCGCGCAGGACTGTTGGGGATTCCTTACTTGACCTCCTGTTGGCCGGTGGCGGCTGAGGGCAAAGACAAACTCGAAGCCGTCACACTCCGTCGCGGCGAAAAGACCTGGACCGAACACTGCGACTACCTGGCCTGCGGATTCGGCCTCGTGCCGAATACCGAAGTGGCGGCGCTCTTGGGATGCCGCCTGGCGAACGGCAGCGTCGCAGTGGACGAGCAGCAGCAGACCTCGGTCCAGGGCGTCTACTCGGCGGGCGAAGCCACCGGAATCGGCGGCCTGGAACTGGCGCTGCTGGAAGGCGAGATCGCCGGCTTCGCAGCCGCGGGCGCGTCCGCACAAGCGCACTCTCTCTTTGCCGCGCGCGATGGATACCGCCAGTTCGCCGCCGCACTCGATCGCGCCTTCACACTCCGCGAAGAATTGAAGTCCCTGCCGCGCGAAGAGACCCTGATCTGCCGTTGCGAAGACGTCACGCTTGCCCGCGTACGCCCCTGTGCCGGATGGCGCGAAGCCAAGCTGCATACCCGCTGCGGCATGGGCCCCTGCCAGGGCCGTGTGTGCGGCAGCGCCGTCGAATTCCTGCTGGGATGGAAGCCCGAATCGGTGCGCCCGCCGGTCTTTCCCGCCCGCATCGAGAGTCTCACCCGCACCGCGCCACGAGCGTAAGCGAGTGGTTTCCCTCAAGGGCACCGGCAACCCCCGGGGTGGCAGCGCGATTTCCGATGAGTCACAATGGAGTTGTGTGGAAGGACCTGCTGCACGGCGTGCGCGCGTTGCGCCGCAGTCCGGTCTTCACTACAGCCGCCGTGCTATCGCTGGCCCTAGGGATCGGCGCCAATACCGCCATTTTTTCTCTCCTGGATCAAGTGGTACTTCGCTCGCTGCCGGTTGCGGACCCCGAACGGCTGGTTGCCGTGCATGGCAGCTATTCAGGGCCCGGCGATAGCTCGTCGAGCTGGTCGACGAACTCCGAGTCCGTTTTCCCGTACCCGTTCTACCGCGACCTGCGCGATCGTGATCCCGCATTTTCCGGCATTCTGGCTTGTGCTATTGCGCCGGTACGGATCACATGGCGGTCCAGCACGCAGGCCGCCGAGGCTGAAATCGTCACTGGTAATTACTTCACTACGCTGGGCGCTGCCGCGGCTCTCGGCCGGGTAATCGCGCCGCAAGACGACGGTGCGCCCGGCGCCAATCCGGTAGCCGTACTCAGCCACGGATTCTGGGCGAGCCGTCTCGGCGCGGATCCCGCCATCCTGGATCAAACGGTGGCGATCAACGGCCAACCGTTCGTGGTGATCGGCGTGGCCGGCGCCAGTTTTAACGGGCTGGTCCAGGGCGATTCCCCCGACCTTTTCGTCCCGATCGCCATGCAGCGCGCGATTGCCCCGGCGATGAATTCGATCGAAGATCGTACCTTTAGCTGGCTCACCTTCTTCGCGCGCCTCAAGCCGGGTGAAAGCCAGGCCAAGGCGCAGGCGGCGACGGACGTCCTGTTTCGCGCCATCCGCGAAGCCGATCTGAACCAGAGTGGCGCACCGCACGACCAGAAAGCGCGCGAGTCGCTGCTCAAAAGCCGCCTCGAATTGCGTCCCGCCGCACACGGCATCACCGAACTGCGGGAAAAGTGGGAAAAGCCGCTCACCGTGCTGATGATCATGGTCGGACTGGTGCTTTTGATCGCCTGTGCCAACGTGGCCGGCCTGCTTGTGGCGCGCGCTACAGGGCGGCAGCGGGAAATCGCCATCCGCCTGGCTTTGGGAGCGAAACGCTGGGCGCTGGTGAAGCAATTGCTCACCGAGGGCGTGCTGCTGGCCGCAGCGGGGGTGGTAGCCGGCCTGCTCGTGGAACAGTGGAGCACCTCCGCGTTGCTTCGCATTCTGCCGCGGGATGCCGCCGGGGGCTGGGTCACGAATTCGCTCGACCTGCGGATGCTCGGCTACTCGCTGGCAGTGTCGATGATGTGCGCGCTACTGTTCGCCCTGGTTCCCGCACTGCAGGCGACCGGGCCAAATGTGGCCCATACTCTGAAGGATCAGGCGTCCAACGTCCTTTCCCATGGCTATGCGGCGCAGTTGCGGCGCATGCTGGTAACGGCGCAGGTGGCGCTCTCTCTGCTGCTGGTGGTAGGCGCCGGACTTTTCAGCGTCAGCGCCGCCAACCTGATCGACGCCGACCGCGGCTTCCGCGCCAAGCACCTGTCGATGTTTTCTGTGGACGCCACGCTCATCCGGACCGGCCCGGCCGCAGCCACCGCTTTTTACCACGATCTGCTGGATCGTCTCTCCGCGCTTCCGGAGCAGGGCGGCGTTGCCGCCGGCGATGGCGGGCCGTACAGCGGCGCCGGCTGGGGTAGCGGCATTCAGGTGGAAGGCTATCGTCCGGGCGAAAAGGGATTCGCCAGTTCCCCGCTCGAAGCGATCAGCCCCGGCTATTTCCGCACGTTGGGGATTCCGCTGCGCGCCGGCCGCGAGTTCAACGACCGCGATACCGCCGCGGCGCCCAAAGCCGTAGTGGTCGACGAGGCCTTCGTCCAGCGCTACTTCGCCGGCCAGAATCCGATTGGGCGTCATGTTGCGTTCGGTGGTCCCAAGACGACTGTGCTCGATCGCGAAATCGTCGGTATCGCGGCGGACGCACGCGACAATGTGCGCCGCCCGGTCTCCAGCACGATCTACTTCCCGTACACCCAGCGCGAGAAGCCGGCCCGCCTGGCTTTTTATGTCCGGGTCACGGGTGACGATACCCGCCTCGCGGCCGCGATTCGGCGGTCGGTGCGAGAAGCCGACGCAGGCTTGCCTGTGCCCGAGATCAAGCCGGTTGAACTGCGGATCAGCGAATCGCTGTACACGACCAGGCTCGTGGCCGGCTTATCGACGGCGTTTGGCATCCTGGCGACGCTGCTTGCCGCCATCGGCCTTTATGGCGTCATCGCCTTTGCGGTGGCGCGGCGCACCAGGGAGATCGGCGTCCGCATGGCGTTGGGCGCACTGCCTGGCGACGTGGTGCGTATGGTGCTGCTCGATGCCGGCCGAATGGTGGCCGCGGGAATCGTGATCGGTCTGGCGGCCGCTTTTGTGCTGAGCCGTTACGTTGAGTCGCAGTTATTCGGCATTCAGGCGGCGGACCTGGTGGTCTACGCCGGTGCGGCGGGTACGCTCGCCGTGGTGGCTGCGGTGGCGGCCTTTGTGCCCGCCCGGCGGGCTTCGCGCATCGACCCGGTTTCCGCTCTCCGGTACGAGTAGGCCGGCGGGCGGTTGCACGCCTTCCATTCTTGGTGCAAAATACGTGAGAGCATTCCGGAAATCATGCACTAAGTTGACTTCCCTTTACCATCTTGCTTAACTATAGTTAAGTTCATGGCAGCTACCGGACAGCTCAAGCCCGATTCGCGGTCGCTCGCCGACGTCCACTCCAGCGTCGGGACTTCTCAAATCTCCGTCTGGCGCCGTATGTTCGCTTTTGCCGGGCCGGCTTACCTGGTGAGCGTGGGCTACATGGACCCCGGCAACTGGGCCACCGACCTGGAAGGCGGCGCGCGCTTCGGTTACCGCCTGCTCTGGGTGCTGGTCATGTCCAACGCCATGGCCGTGCTGCTCCAGACCCTCAGCGCCCGCTTCGGCATCGTCTCCGGCCGCGACCTCGCCCAGGCCTGCCGCGAAACCTATCCGCGCCCCGTCAACCTGGCCCTGTGGGGCCTCTGTGAAATCGCCATCGCCGCCTGCGACCTGGCCGAAGTCCTGGGCGCAGCCATCGCGCTCCAGATGCTCTTTCACATCCCACTCCTCACGGGAGTCATTCTTACGGGCGCCGATACCCTGCTGCTGCTCCTCTTCCAAAGCTTCGGTATCCGCACCATCGAAGCTTTCATCTTTGCGCTCATCAGCGTGATCGCGGCGGCATTCTGTATCGAAGTGTTCTGGGCCAAACCGGTGGCGTCGGAGATCTTCAGCGGCCTGGCGCCGCGCCTCAACCGGGACAGCCTCTACCTCGCCATCGGCATCATCGGGGCCACTGTCATGCCCCACAACCTCTACCTGCACTCGGCCCTGGTGCAGACCCGCACCATCGGGCACGACGAACCGGCCAAGCGCATCGCCTGCCGCTACAACTTCATCGACCTGCTGGTGGCGCTCAACGGCGCCATGTTCGTCAATTGCGCCATCCTGGTGCTGGCCGCGGCCGTGTTCTTCAAACACGGCATCGTAGTCACGGAAATCCAGCAGGCCCACGAGCTCCTGGTGCCGCTGCTCGGCACCAGCCTCGCGGGCGTGATGTTCGCCGTCGCGCTGCTCTGTTCCGGCCAATCCTCAACGCTGACGGGAACCCTTGCCGGCCAGATAGTTATGGAGGGATTCCTCAACTTCCGCATGAGGCCGTGGATGCGCCGGATGATCACCCGCTCGGTGGCCATCACTCCCGCCGCCCTCACGATTTACTTTATGGGCAGTAGCTCCACCCTGTCGCTGCTGCTGCTCAGCCAGGTGATCATCAGCATGCAGTTGCCCTTTGCCGTGGTGCCGCTGATCCACTTCACCAGCGACCGGGCCCGCATGGGCGCCTTCGCCAACCGCGCGTGGGTGCGCTGGCTTTCCTGGATCACCGCGGCCGTGATCATCGGGCTCAATTTCTGGCTGGCCTACCTGGCGATTCGGGGCTGGCTCAGCACCCCCGGGCCTTGGCAAATCGTCATCTGGATCGTCACCATTCCCACAGCCGCGGCGGTTTTGCTGCTGTTGCTGTGGGTGGGACTCGAGCCCTACATCGGCCCGCGCAGCCGCCTCGCCGGGCGCACGCCGGTGGTCTTTCCCGAAACCGCCGGCGCCGAAGCGGCCGCCCTGGTTTATCAGCGCATCCTGGTCCCGCTCGACCACACCGCGCTCGACCGCCTGGCCGTCAGCCACGCCGCAGCCATGGCCCGTCTCCATGGCGGGCGCGTCTTTCTCCTGCACGTGGAAGAGGGCGTCACCAGCCAGGTCTACGGCAGGGACTCATCCACCGCCGAAGTCGAAGCCGGCGAGCAATACCTGGATCGCATCGCGCAATCCCTCCGCGATCAGGGCGTCACCGTCGATACCGCCATCTGCCACTCGCCATCCCCCAGCAAGGAGATCGTCCGCTACGCGCATGAGATCCAACCCGACCTGGTCATCATGGGCGCTCACGGCCACGGTGGCTTGAAAGATCTGATTTTCGGCAACACCATCAATCCCGTGCGCCACAACCTGCAGGTGCCCATGCTGATCGTCCGCCCCGGCAAGACATAACCAAGGGCATCGCCCTTGAAATCCCTGCGGGATTGGAAGTCAGAAGTCGGAAGGCAGAAGTCAGAAGTCAGGAGTCAGGAGTGCAACGGCGTGGTCTACCATGAAAACGTGAGCGGCCGCAGGCGTTTTGGGACACCCTGTCCCAACCCCGTGTCCGACAAACCCATGCGGGCTTGGTAATGGAATGGTAACTCGCTTTAAATCAATTAGTTCGACTGGTACGGCAAGTGCACGTCCCGGTTGCGTGAAGCGTATCGTTCTATCTGCGCTGCTGATGGCCTGTTCGCTGGCGCCACTCCCCTCCGCGACCCTGGAGCGTCTCTCGCTCAACGACATGATCCTCGGCTCGACAGCCATCGTCCGGGCCAAGGTGACCAGTTCCAACGCAGCGTTATCCGGCCCCATCATCTACACGCACTACCAGATCCGCGTGAGCGAAACGCTCAAAGGCTCCATCGTGGGCAGCGTCGAATTTGTGGTGCAAGGGGGCGTCGCGAACAATCTGCGCCAAACTTTCTCGGGCGTTCCGCAATTCAGCGTGGGCGACGAATACGTTTTCTTCCTGTGGACCGGCAAGAACGGCGTCACCCAGATCATGGGCCTCACCCAGGGCCTGTTTTCGGTCGCCCAGGACGGCTCCGCGGACCCCGCCACCACGCGCAACGCCAGCCATGAAGTGATGCTCGAACGCGGCACCGGCCAGCAGGTGAAAGATCAAACCCTGGTGATGACCATGAGCCAGTTGCGTGCCCAGATCGCCGCGACCATGGCCGCCAAAGGAGCCAACTAAGTGCGGAAGCGACGGGCCATTCTCCGCTCGCTGGCCGCCGCCGCGGCGGTGTTCCTGCTGGTGGCGCCCTCCCAAGCCTATTACCACTACGTCCACTTTCTCACGGGCAAAGCGCCTTTCATCCCGGTACCGGAAGCCTTCGACCTCACCAAACTGCAGAACAGCACGATCACCTTTTTCGCCAGCAACGACGGCCCGTCCACCTATGGCCTCAACGATTCCTGGGGTTCGGTTTTGAGCGAGGTCAAACAGGCCGCGGCCGCCTGGAATTCCGTCGCCAGCTCCAATCTGCGAGTGACCTTCGGCGGCGTCGAGACCTACACCGCCGCGCCGGCCTCCACCACGCCCGGTGGCGATGTGATTTTCTCGGAGCTGCCACCCGGCCTGCTCGGCTTGGGGACGCCGGTCATGTCCGCGACCGCGACCGTTCAAACCGGAGCAAACGGGCAGTTCTTCCCGATTTCCCGCGGGCTGGTGATCCTGACCGACAACACCACCAGCCAGAGCGATTACGGCCCCGGTCCCAGTTATCTCGAAGAGTATTACACCACGGCGGTTCACGAGTTCGGACACGCGCTGGGTTTGCAGCACACCTGGACGGCAGCGGCCATGTCGCAGGACGTCATCCGCAATACTTCGCGCTCCCGCCCGGTGGACGCCGACGACATCGCAGCGATCTCCGAACTCTACGGCAACGCCAATTGGATGAATAATTTCGGCTCGATTTCCGGACGGGTTACTTTAGGTGGCG
>JBEKQS010000056.1:0-22260 GCA_049519475.1 Bryobacteraceae bacterium
GATTGTGATTGTGCCGTAACTGGCGCGTGCGCAAGATTCTCCTCAATCCGAGCCGCGACCGTGAGGGAGCGTTTGCCGCCCCAATTTCTAACGCTCCCTTACGGTCGCGGCTCGGACTAAAGAATCTCTCACTTCCATGTCGCCCACCCGTAACTTGCACCAACCACACAACGTCCAATCCTAAGGAGTATACTGGTTAACCATGACGGGGAGGGCACCGCACCGGATCCGATACGCGCTCGCGCTGCTCCTGCTGTGCGCCGTGGCCGTCGGTCAATCCGCGGCGCTCACTTCCGCGCACGCACAGCACCAGGCGCAGGATCATGGCTGCCTGGTCTGCTATGCGGGCTCCCTGCCGTTCCTGCAGTCCTCTACCGGTGCGCCTCTGGCTCCGGTCTTGCGCGTTGCCTGGCTGGAATCCCCGCCGGATTTCGAAGCCACGCATGACGCCCGCCCCGCCGCCCGTTCTTCGCGAGCCCCTCCAGCTTAATTCCTTCAGAGCAACCTTGCGGTCCGGCGCCCGAAACGGCGCGGGTCCGTATTTTGATTTGCCAAAACCAGGAATGAAGAGGAGAGGCTGTAATTCTATGCCGACTATGGATTTGTCGATGCCGCGCCATTTTCCCGCGGCCGCGCTGCTGGGGCTCGCGATCTTTCTATGCGCCTGCGGGAACGGGAAGGCCCCCGGCGCTGCCGCCGAGGAGGCCAAGCCGGTCCAGGCCGGGTTTTTCACCGTGGCCGCCGAACAGATGGCGCACCTCAAGGTGGTCACCGTGGGAACCAAGGTGTGGCAGACCACCATCCTCACCACCGGCACGGTGGACTGGGACGCCGACCACACCACCCAGGCGATCACGCAAGTGAATGGGCCCATTTCGCGCATCCTGGTCGACACCGGCGCCAAGGTCAAGCAAGGCGACCCGCTGCTCTACGTCTCCAGCCCCGATGTCGCTAACGCCATTTCCGCGTACCGCAAGGCGCGCAACCGCGAGTTGCTCGCCCAACGCATCGTGGATCGCATGAACGAGATGCTGGCCCACGGCGCCGTCGCCGCCAAGGACGTCGAGAGCGCCGAGGCGGATTACAACGACGCCCGCACCGACGTCCAGACCAGCCTGCAAGCCCTCCGCATTTTCGGCATCACCCAGCAGGAAATCGACCAGGCCCAGCAGCAGGGCACGGTCATCAGCACCGAATTGGCGGTGCGCGCGCCCATCGCCGGGGTAGTGGTGCAGAAACTGGTCTCGCCCGGCATGCTCATCCAGGCCGGCGCCACGGTCTGCTTTATGCTGAGCGACACTTCCACCGTCTGGGTGCAAGGCCACATCTTCGATCGCGACCTTCCCTTCGTGCGGACCGGCGATTCCGTCGAAGAGACCAACCCCGCCGCCGCCCGCACCTTTCACGGCGTGGTGAACTACGTGGGGGCCTTCGTCGACCCGGCCACCCGCACCACCCCCGTGCGCATCGTCACCCAAAACCCCGAAGGCCTGCTCAAAAAAGACATGTTCGTGGAGGCCGCCATTCGCACCGGCTCGCAGGCGAACGTGCTGGCGGTGCCCGCGGCGGCCGTGCTCCGCGATGACAAGAACGAACCCATCGTCTACGTCCAGGTCGAACCCGGCAAGTTCGCCCAGCGCTCCGTGACCATCGGGATGCTCCAGAACGGCATGATCGCCATCACCGCCGGATTGCAAAAAGGCGAGAACGTGCTGGCCGACGGCAGCCTGTTCGTGCAATTCGCCACCAGTATCCAATAAGGCGCACACCCATGATCGCCAGACTCGTTTCCTTCGCACTCAGACAGCCTTTCCTGATTATTGTGGCGGCCCTCGCCCTGATGGTGTGGGGCGCGTGGTCGTTCCAAAAACTCCCCATCGACGCCTATCCCGATCTTTCGCCCCCGCACGTGGAGCTCATCACCCAATGGCCCGGCCATGCTCCCGAAGAAATCGAGCGCCTGGTGACCATCCCGCTCGAAATCGAGCTCAACGGCATTCCGCGGCTTGATACGCTTCGCTCCATTTCCCGGTACGGCCTCTCCTTCATCGCCATGAACTTCGAGTATGGGGTCGACCAGTACTTCGTGCGCGAGCAGGCTTTTGAGCGCATGCCCAACGCGCAGATGCCATCCGGAGTGACGCCCAGCCTTTCCCCCATGTTCAGTCCCAGCGGCCTCATCTACCGCTACGTGGTGCAGAGCCCCGACCGCTCCCCGCAGGATTTGAAGACCATCGAAGACTGGGTGCTCGAGCGCCATTACCGCTCCATTCAGGGAGTCGCCGACGATTCCGGGCTCGGCGGCACCACCATGCAATACCAGGTGCTGATGGATCCCAACAAGCTCTTCGCCTATGGCGTTTCCGTCCCGCAAATCTTCCAGCAGTTGGGAAACAACAACGCCAACTCGGGCGGCGGCTTCTATTCCCAGGGCGGGCAGTTCTACTATATCCGCGGCCTGGGCCTGGTGCGCGACACCGCCGACATCGGCAACATCATCGTGCAGGAGAAGAACGGCATCCCCGTCCGCATCAAGGATCTGGCCCAGACCGAGATCGGCTACGCGCCGCGCCTCGGCCAGTTCGGCTACATGAAGCAGGATGAAGCCGTCGAAGGCGTCATTCTGATGCGCGTGGGCGAGCAGGCGCAAGTCATCCTGAAACGCGTCGAGGACATGACCAAGGAACTGAACGAGCATGTTTTGCCGCCCGACGTGAAGGTGGTGCCGTACTACGACCGCCAGAGTCTCATCGCAGAGACCACCAAGACGGTGGAGGCCAACCTGTTGCGCGGCATGCTGCTGGTGATGGTCATTCTGGGGATTTTCCTCTTCAGCCCGCGGACCGCGCTGATTGTGGCCGTCACCATTCCTTTCGCCCTGCTGTTCGCCTTCATCTGTCTCGACTGGCGCCACATCCCCGCCAACCTGCTTTCCATCGGGGCCATCGATTTCGGAATCATCGTGGACGGTTCCGTCGTGATGGTGGAAAACATCTTCCGCGAGATCGCCTCGCGGCAGGGGCAAAAATACATTCTCAAGGAAGTGATACGCGCCGCGGCGCACGATGTCGAGCGGCCCATCTTCTACGCCATCGCCGTGATCATCGCCGGCTATATCCCCATCTATGTCCTGAGCGGCCCTTCCGGACGGCTTTTCCAGCCCATGGCCGACACCATGTCGTTCGCCCTGCTGGGCGCGCTGCTGTGCGCCCTCACCGTGCTGCCCGTGCTGTGCGCCTATTTCCTGCGCGGCAACATCCACGAACCCAATGTCCGGATCTACGAATGGGTGCGCGGGCAGTATGGAAGGACGCTCGGCTGGTGCCTGCGCCACCGCCTGGTCACGGTCGGCCTGGTGCTGCTGGTGTTCGCCTCATCGCTCCTGCTGATTCCATACATCGGCGGCGAGTTCATGCCGCACCTGGATGAAGGCGCGCTGTGGGTGCGCGCCACCACTCCCTACACCATCTCTTTCGAGGAAGCTTCCGCCCTTTCCCCGCAGATCCGCAACATCCTCATGAGCTTTCCGCAGGTCACCACCGTCGCCAACGAGTTGGGACGTCCGGACGACGGCACCGACCCCACCGGATTCTTCAACAACGAATTCTACGTCGGCCTGCGGCCCTACAACGATTCCACATGGAAAGGGGAAATCCACTCCAAGCCGGAACTCATCGAGGCCGTGCAGCGCAAGCTGGTGGCCTTCCCCGGAGTGATTTTCAATTACACCCAACCGGCCGAAGACGCCGTGGATGAGGCCGAAACCGGCCTCAAGAGCGCCCTCGCCGTCAAGATCTACGGCCCCGATCTCAATTTGCTGGACGAAAAGGCCACGCAGGTGAAGGACATCCTCACCAAAACCCCGGGCATCACCGAGATTACCGTGGTGCGCGAAACCGGGCAGCCCAGCCTCATCATCACGCCCGATCGCGCCAAACTGGCGCGCTACGGATTAAACGTCAGCGACATCAATACGCTGATCGGCACGGCCTTGGGCGGGCAGGCCGCCACCCAGGTGATTCAGGGCGAGCGCCAGTTCGATCTCGTCCTGCGCCTGCAGGAGCCCTTCCGCAATGACGAAAACGCCATCCGCAACCTGCTGGTCGCCACCCCCGACGGCCAGTACCTGCCCTTGAGCCAGTTCTGCGAGGTCAAGGAGGAGAGTGGCGCGTCCTTCATCTATCGCGAATCGAATTCGCGCTATATCGGCATTCAGTTCAGCGTCGAGGGCCGCGACCTGGCCAGCGCCGTCGGCGAGGCGCGCAAGAAAGTGGAAGATGCCATCAAGCTGCCCATCGGGTACAAGTTCGAATGGGGCGGCGAATACAAGGACTACCTGGCATCCCAGGCGCAGATGAAAATCATCCTGCCCCTCACCGTCATTCTGGTCCTGGCGATTCTGTTCGCGCTCTACGGCAACTTCAAATTCCCCATCATCATCTTCTTCAGCGTGCTGGTCACCGAACCGGTGGGAGGCCTGCTGGCGCTGCGGCTCACCCATACCAATTTCAGCGTGTCCTCCATGCTCGGGTTTGTCGCCCTGATGGGCGTCGCCGTGCAGACCAGCGTAATTCTGTATTCGTTCATCAACAAGTTGCGCCTGGAGGGCAAGCCCATCATGCAAGCCACCCTGGAAGCTTCGGTCTTGAGGCTGCGGCCCATCATGATGACCGCGCTGGTGGCCTGCTTCGGCCTGCTGCCCGCGGCCATGTCGACGGGCATCGGCAGCGATTCGCAGAAACCATTTGCCATCGTGATTGTGGGCGGCCTGGCTTCGCGGCTGCTGCTCTCGGTTTTCCTG
The DNA here is from genome assembly GCA_049519475.1 of Bryobacteraceae bacterium. Lineage (GTDB taxonomy): Bacteria > Acidobacteriota > Terriglobia > Bryobacterales > Bryobacteraceae > PALSA-129. Next base: position 4,802 of record JBEKQS010000056.1, read on the forward strand.
GCGCCCGTCCTGTACGCGCTGGTGGCCCGCGATGGCGATACCTTGCAGGTGTGACATGACTCACGGAGATCAAATGCGGCGATACGTTTGGATACTCGCAACGGCGGCATGCGTGACGGTGGGGGCGCGCGCGCAGACGGCGCTGGACTGGCAGCAGGTGCAGGCGCGCTTCCAGGCCGCCAATCCGGCCTTGCGCGCCGGCCTCATGAATATCGACGAGGCCAGAGCCCTGGAAATCACCGCGTACCTGCGCCCCAACCCGGGCCTTACCGCGGGCCTGGATCAGTTGCAGCCTTTCAGCACCAACCCCTACCGGCCGCTTACCGGCGCGTTTCCGCTGATTTCCCTGAACTACCTGCACGAACGGGAACACAAGCGCGAGTTGCGGCTCGATAGCGCCAAGCAGGCCACCTCCATCGCCTATTCGCAGCAGGAGGACCTGGTGCGCACCCTGATGTTCAGCTTGCGCAACGCTTTTGTGCAGACCCTCCAGGCCAAGGCCGTGTTCGCCCTGGCGAAGGATAACCTGGAATACTTCGATAAGGAATTGGCCATCTCCCGCGACCGCCTGCGCGCCGGCGACATCGCCCAACTCGACATGAACCGCCTCGAGTTGCAGCGCGTGCAGTACGAATCGGACCTCCAGACCGCCCTGGTCAATATGCGCACCGCCAAAATCCAGCTTCTGCAACTGCTCGACGAGCGCACGCCCGTCGACCAGTTTGACGTCACCGGGCCGTTCGATTTCTCCGACCGCCTCATGCCGCTCGAAGAGTTCCACGCCCAGGCGTCCGCCGCCCGGCCCGATCTCAAAGCCGCGCTGCAGGCCGTCGAGAAGGCCAAGACCGATCACAAGCTGGCCGTCGCCAACGGCTCCACCGACCCCACCTTCAGCGTCGACGCCGCCCACAACCCGCCGTTCAATGTCTATATCGGATTCAGCGTCAGCGTCCCGCTGCGCATCTTCGACCGCAACCAGGGAGAAAAACTTCGCACCGAGCTTGACATCACCCACGCCGAGCGAGCCCGCGGAGTCACCGAGGCGCTGGTCTACGGCGATGTCGATTCCGCCTATGTCACCGTCGCCAGCAACATCGAGTTGCTCAAGCCCTATCGCGACAAGTACCTGAAAATGGCCAAGGACGTGCGCGACACCATGGAGTTTTCCTACCAGCGCGGCCAGGCGGCGCTGCTCGATTACCTGGACGCGCAGCGGGACTATCGCGCCACCTACGTGGCCTACCTCAACCTGGTGGGATCTTACCTGACCGCCGCCGGCCAACTCAATCTAGCCGTCGGCCGCGAAGTGATCCAGTAAAGCCGTCCCATAAAGAAGGCTCGCCGGAAGTGGGAAAGATGTCTGTCTCAAGTGCCGCGGGGCGGTAATCTTAAGGTAAGGTGACACTGTGCGAAGCTGTGTCTTCTTCCTGATGCTTGCAGCCGCGGCCGCGCAGACGTCTGCCTCCGGGCCGCCGGCCGATTCTGGCCTGGTGCTGCGGTTTGACGTCAACCTGGTCCAGGTGGACGTTGTGGTGACGGATTCCAAAGGCAGCCGAGCGCCTGGGCTCAGAGCCGAAGATTTTGAGGTCCTCCAGGATGGCAAGCCGCAGAAGATCAGCCATTTCTCTTACTCGGCCAGACGCCCGGCTGACGCCGTAGCGAGTACCGCGCCGGCAGACGGCCGCGCGTTGACCCGAGATCAGGTTCGGCGCACCTTCGTGTTGATGCTCGACGATGCGAATATGGCGTTTGCCGGCTTCCATGATGCGCAGCAGGCGTTGCAACGGTTTGTGGATGAAGGCATGGAAAGCGGCGACATGGCCGCGGTGGTGCGTACCCGAGTGGGATCGGGCACTTCGCAGTTGTTCACCTTCGACCGGCAATGGCTGCACCGGACGCTCGAACGCATGGTGTGGCGTCCACCGCTCCCAATGGCCCTTCCACCGCTGCTGTCCGTGCTCACCAGCGGCATTCGGGCCCTGGCGGATTTTCCGGGCAGGAAGTCGATCCTTCTCATCAGCCCCGGGTACCCGGCAAGCAATTGGTATCAAGAGCGCATGATCGCGGACCTCGCGAACCGCTCCTCTGTCACCATCGAGACCATTGACGCGCGCGGCCTCCCAACGCTGGCCGCATCAGCCGCGACTCATTTAGGCGACGATCCTCCGGACGGCTTTGGTATGTCTGCGGAGCACTCCAAGTCGTTTCCGGACCCGGCGGCGGGCGTCCAACGCCTGACGCGATACATCCACAGCCAGGACGCGTTAGTCTTCCTGGCGGATATGACCGCGGGGCGTTTCCTGCATGACAACAACGATCTGTACGGGCAGGTGAAGGCCGCGGCCGACGATTCCGAGGGGTACTACCTGATTGGGTGGTATCCGGGGCCGGACGCGTTCGCGCAAAAGCCGCACCAGATTCTGGACTACCACCGCATCCAGATCCGTCTGCCCGGCCACAAGGGCCTGGCGGTGCGCACGCGCGACGGCTTCTTCGCGTGGCCTGACGGCAGCCCGCAGGTGGCTTTCTCGCCGGCCCAACAGGTACGCGAAGCGCTGTTTTCTCCCTTCAAGACCGGCGATATCGATGTGCGCTTGACCGCGTCGTTCGGGTATGACGACGCGGCTGGAGCGTATATCGATTCGCTGCTCCACGTCCTGCCGAAGGGCGTGGCGTTCCATGAAGCATCGAACCAACCGGGTTGCAAGGTGGTGGACCTGGAGTTTCTCACCACCCCGATGCCGTTGGACCCTGCTAAAGAGCCGCCCGAAAAAATCGAGGGCCGGCAGCCGGTGATCCGGCTCTGCGGGAAGACTTTGGAAAGTGTTCTGGCGCAGGGCCTGGTGGTTTCGGTACGCGACCAGATCGACGGGCCGGGTCCGTACCAGATGCGAGTGGCGGTGCGAAACATGATGGCCAATGACGCGCCTTCGATCGGTCCCAAGGGGTTGGTGCGGCGCGACAGCATGACTCCCGGGCACACCGCGATTGGTTCGGCCAGCGAGGTTATCGAAATACCCGATTTGAAGAAGGACGAGTTTGCGCTGACCGGTATCACATTGTGGGGCGAAGCCGGAGCGGCGGCGTTGCCGACCGCGGGAACCACCTTCCGCCCCCTCACGGCCGGCGATTTCGCGGTGCGGCAGTTTCATGCGGGCGAGACAGTGAAGTATTTGTTCCGCCTGGTGCGCGACCCCAGGAAGCCCGCGGAAGCCGTGGTGGTGCAGATCCAGGTTGCCCATGACGGCAAGAATGTATTCGTCAGCGAGCCACGCCCGGTGCAAACCGGTGAGACTGTCGAAGGATGGTACAAGCTGGACGCCGCTTTGGATCTTGGGCAGTACCTGCTGGGTGTGCAGGCGAAGATGGCGGGATCGAAATCCGCGCCGATGACGCAGTGGATCGACTTTGAGGTCACGAAGTGAGCGCCCAGGCAAAAAAGAGGGCCCGCGCTGGGGCCCTCTTCCGTCGTCGAATTTTGTTTGGACTTCTAGACCAGAGCCACGTTCTCGGCCTGCAGTCCCTTCGGTCCCTGCTTGACTTCGAACTCCACCTCCGCGCCTTCGTCCAGTGAGCGATACCCGTTTGCCTGGATCGCCGAAAAGTGAACGAATACATCGTCGCCGCTGGAGCGTTGGATGAAACCATAGCCCTTCGCGGCATTAAACCATTTCACAGTGCCTTTTTCCTTCACTACAAGTTCTCCTGAAAATTGTTCGTCGTGCTCTTGGGTCTTCCAGGAAAGCGGACTTTCGGGCTGGCTAAGATCTTGCGAGGCGCGTCCAAACAACCAATTCGTTCTGCGTAAGGTATTCTCTCAGATGGCGGATGTATGGTCAAGCACAGGAATCCGGCGGTAACCGAAGTGGACATGTTGGAAGTGGATTTGGTTGAGCGCATTAGCCGTCTCGCCTGGCTGCCCCGCGGCGGCGGCCTGGTGCTCGGAATCGGCGACGATTGCGCCATCTGCCGCCCGCGCGGCGCCGCCGAAGACCTGCTCTTCACCACCGACATGCTGATCGAAGGCGTGCATTTTCTCCCCGCCACCCACGGCCCCGAAGATATCGGCTGGAAGGCGCTGGCGCGCGGCCTCAGTGATATAGCGGCCATGGGCGGCGAACCCCGTTTCTGCCTCGTGTCGCTGGCGCTGGCTGGCTGGGCCGATGCAAAGTGGGTCGATGCTTTCTATCGCGGCCTGCTCCGCCTGGCCCGGCGCGAGGGCGTCGCTTTGATCGGCGGCGATCTCGCACGCGGCCCCCAATTCATGTGCGACATGGTGGTCTGCGGCGCTGTTCCGCGCGGCCAGGCGCTGCGGCGCTCGGGCGCCCGCCCCGGCGACGCCATTTACGTCTCGGGCGCTCTAGGCGGCTCGGCCTTGGGCCTGGAGCGCGGCGCCGGCCGCGCCTGGCGCCGCCATCTGCGTCCCGAACCGCGCCTGGCGCTCGGCCGCTTCCTGCGCCGCCTGGGCTCGACCGCCGCGATGGATCTGAGCGACGGCCTTTCGCTCGACCTCCATCGCCTGTGCCGCGCCTCGCGCCGCAGAGCCGAAATCTCCGCGCCGCCCGTCTATCCCGGCGCGACCCTCCGCCAGGCCCTGGATGGCGGCGAGGATTACGAGCTGCTCTTCACCGCCCCGCCGCGCGCCGCCGTGCCGCCCGAGTTCGAGGGCCTGCCGCTCACGCGGATCGGAACCATGCGCCGGGGCGCGCCGTCCGTCGAACTGGATGGCGCGCCGCTCCCTCCGCGCGGCTGGGATCATTTCCGGAAACGCTAGCCCCCCCACGGACCATTCTTTTGAGCTGATTTTCCGCACAGTTCTCTCGTGAACCAGCAAGGCCATATTCAATGCTGGTGTCAGGTATGGTATATTGAGGCGTCATGGAAACAGCGCGCAAGATCACCGTCGAGGTGCCGCCGGAGCTTCTCGAAAGGGCGCAACGAGCCAGCGGTAGCGGTATCACCCAGACCGTTCGTACCGGCCTGCAGTTAGTTGCGGCATCGCAGGCCTACGCGAGGCTGCGCCAGCTCCGGGGCAAGGTGCGCTTCACGCGCACGTCAGGTGAGTTGAAGGCCGACCGATGATCGCGGTCGACACCAGCACCTGGATCGCCTTCCTGCAAGGAGATGCCGGCCAGGACGCGGAACTGCTCGATAGGGTGCTCCAGGACCGGCAAGTGGTAATGCTTCCAGTTGTGCTCACCGAAGTGTTGAGTGACCCGAAGCTCTCTTCAGAGGTTTCAAAAACCCTCTCAGAACTACCTCTCATCGAGGTCAGGCCTGGGTATTGGCAACGGGCAGGCGAGCTGCGAGCGAAGGTGCTGGCAAAGCGCCGCAAGGCGCGCCTCGGCGATGCCCTGATCGCCCAGAGCTGTGTTGATCACGGGATTCCTCTTCTTACACGAGACCGGGATTTCCGGGCGTTCGCCGATGCTGCCGGCCTCGATCTCCTGATTGGGTCCGCAGTGGACTGAATTCAACCGCGACTCGCTCGACGCGGCCGCGCCATCCCATCCCCGTTGCCCTCGCGCCCCCGCACCACTCATAATTCAAGAATGAGATCCCGCCTGATTGGTCTTTTCCTGGCCGCTCCCAGCCTGACTTTCGCCGCCGGCTCGGCGACGGACATTCTGCAACACGCCGCCGCCGTCTACCGCGACCTGCGCAGCTATGAGGTCCGCGTCACGGCCCAGACCGTACGCGGATCCGATGTGTCGGAGCGGCACTTCACTGAGGCCGGATCGGGCCCTGGAAAATACCGCGTCGAGTTCGACAACGCCAACGGCGAACTGCGGGTTGGCGATGGCCAGGACGAGTGGCTCTATCGTCCGGACACCAACGAATACTCGAAGACGCCGTTGGCCGCCGCCGGCGGGACGCACATCGGTGCGCTGGCCGAAATCGACCGGCACGTCCGCGAGGCCTCCATCGCCCGCCAGGAGCAGTTTCTCGTCAACGGAAAACCCGTCCCCATTTATGTGGTCAACGTGGTTCGCGACCAGTGGCCCCGCGGCAGCCTCGAAGGCGCCGAGCACACCATGTATCGCATCGACCGGGAAACCTTCGTCGTCTATAAGGCCATCACTTACTCGCCCAAGGCCACCGAGATCCTGCTCTATACCATCGCCAAGTGGAATCAACCGCTGCCGGAAGCTCTGTTTCACTTCGAGCCGCCCGCGTCCGCGCGCGCCGCGGCGCCCGCTTCGTCGCTCCCCACGCCGAAGCCGCTGGTCGGCGCGGTAGCGCCTGATTTCTCGCTCCCCGATACCGGCGGCAACATCGTCCACCTTCGTGAGTTCCAGGGCAAAGTCGTCGTCGTCGATTTCTGGGCCACCTGGTGCCCGCCCTGCCGTGCCCTCATGCCGCGCCTTCAGAAGATGTATATCAACGGGGAGAAGCGCGGCCTGGTGGTCCTTGGTCTGGATGTGGGCGAGGACGCGGACACCGTGGAAAAATTCGCCCGCGAACAGTTGTACACTTTTCCCCTGCTGATCGGCGCGGAGCCCGATATCGCGGCTAAGTATTTCGTAGAGGCTTATCCTTCGACTTTCGTCATCGACCGCCTGGGCCACATCGTTTTCCGCGATCTGGGCGGCGCCGATCCCGCCAAGTTGCAGGCCGCCGTGGAAAAGGCTCTGGGCGGTCACTGAAAACGGTCAAGACCGGCGCCGCTTCCCACGCTAGAATGAAAGCTTGATTGTCACTCTCACGGTCAACCCAGCCATCGACCGCACCATCAGCGTGGACCGCCTGGCGTTTGAAGACCGCGCCTACATCAATTCCAGTTGGGAATCGGCCGGCGGCCGCGGCATCAACGCGTCCCGCGTCATCCAGTCGTTCGGCGGCCAGACCATGGCCGTCCTGATTTCCGGAGGCGATACCGGCAAACGCCTGGAAGAGCACCTCGCCGGCTGCGGCTACCCCATCGCCGTGGTCCCGGTCCAGAACGACATCCGCACCAACCTCACCATCACCGATAAACAGGGCCTCACCGTAAACCTCAATGAAGCCGGACCCACACTGAGCAAGAATGAACTGGCACAGGTGGAGCGCGTAGTCCGCCAATCGCTGCGCAAGGCCCAATGGCTGATGGTTTGCGGCAGCCTGCCGCCGGGCGTTCCGCCCTCGTTTTACGCCAGGCTCATTGTCATGGCGCAGGAGAAAAAAGTGAAGACCCTGCTGGATGCCGACGGCGACGCGCTGCGCGAAGGACTCGACGCGCGGCCTACCGTGGTGGCGCCCAACCAGCAGGAGGCTGAGCGCCTGCTGGGGCGCACCCTGCTCACGCGCGCCCACTTTCTCGAGGCCGCCTCTCAGATCCGCGCCATGGGCGCGGAATCGGTGTTGCTCTCGGTGGGGAGCCGCGGCGCTGTGGGAGCCTTTGCCGACGGACTCCTGGAAGCCTTGCCTCCCCGCATCGACGCTTTGTGCCCGATCGGATCGGGCGACGCCCTCGCGGCCGCCTACGTCTGGTCTGCCTCCCGGAAAGATAAACCGGCTGAAGCGCTGCGCTGGGGCGTGGCGGCCGGCACAGCTTCGGCGCGCCTGCCCGGCATGAACTTCGCAAGCCTCCAGCAGACCGAAGAAATCTATCGCCAGGTGGAAGTGAGGCGCGCCGAATAGCGCGCGGCGATTCTAGCTTGGCTCCCGACCAGCATCGTTTTTTCCGTTCGGCCGGAGTGGTTTCGGCCGCCATTTCCCTGAGCCGCCTCACCGGCCTGGTGCGCGAAATGGCCATGGCGCGACTCTTCGGCGCCGGCCCCGCCAACGACGCGTTCCAGATCGCCTTCCGCATTCCCAACCTCACGCGCAACCTGTTCGCCGAGGGCGCTTTCTCCTCGGCCTTCGTTCCGGTCTTCGCCCAATACCTCACCGGCAAGGGAAAGCGCGAGGCCGCCGAACTCTCCAGCGTCGTCTCGACCGCGCTCGTGCTGGTCGTGGGAGCGGTATGCGCACTGGGCATGATCTTCAGCCCGCAACTGGTCGCCCTGCTGGCGCCGGGATTCCGCGCCGTGCCCGGCAAGTTCGAACTGGCCGTCCTGCTCACCCGCATCATGTGCCCCTTCCTGGTGCTGGTGGCGCTGGCCGCGCAGGCCATGGGCGCCCTCAACGCCTGCGACCGCTTCGGCGTTCCCGCGCTGGCCTCCGCGTTCTTCAGCATCGGCTCGGTGGCATTCGGCCTCGCCATCGGGTACACCGTGGGCCGCCGGTTCCATCACGGCCTCATCGTATCGATGGCCTGCGGCGTGCTTGCCGGCGGCGCGCTCCAGTGGTTGTGGCAGGTCCCCAGCCTGCGGCGGGCGGGCTTCGCTTACCGTCCGCGACTCGACTGGCGCCACCCCGGGCTCCGTCAAATCCTGCGCTTGATGATTCCCGCCATCCTCGGCAATGCCGCGCTGCAAATCAACGTCGCCGTCAACGGCAACCTGGCATCCGGCATCACCGACGCCGCCGGCCGCGTGATCGATGGCCCGGTGAGTTGGCTGGGCTACGCCTTCCGCTTCCTGCAACTGCCGCTGGGGCTGTTCGGCGCCGCCATCTCGACGGCCACTCTGCCCGCCGTCTCCCGCGCCGCCGCCGCCGGCCGCATGGACGAATTCCGCGCCACCCTCGCGCGTTCGCTCTCGCTCGCCATGCTGCTGACCATTCCATCGGCGGTGGGGCTCGCCGTGCTCGGGCGAAGCATCGTCGGAGCCATCTTCCAGGGCGGCCGCTTCACCGCCTACGACACCCATCAGACCGCCGTGGCGCTCGCCTGGTATAGCGCCGGCCTCGCCGGTTACGCAGCCGCCAAGATCCTGGCACCCGCCTTTTACGCGCTCAACGACGGCCGCACGCCGGCGTTCGTCAGCGTCGCGTCGGTTGCGATCAACCTGGTGGTTGCGTGGGGCCTGGTGCGTTGGGCCGGGATGGGTCATGCGGGCCTTGCGCTCTCCACGTCGGCGGTCGCGCTGTTCGCCGCCGCCGCCCTGTTTGCGCTGATGCGCCGCCGCCTGGGTTCGTTCGATGGCCGGAGGCTCGCGGCCAGCGTCGCCAAGATTGCCGCCGCGTCGGCGCTCATGGGCGCGGTCTGCCGCGCCTCCAGCCTGGCTGTTCACTCGATCGCCGCCCCCGGACGCATCGCCCATCTCGCCGACATCGCCGTTTCCATTCCTCTGGGAGCCGCCATTTTTTACGTCGCGGCGCGCGCGCTCGGCGTTCCGGAACTGGAGGCGCTGAAAGCCGCGTGTTACACTTCGGAAAGCAATGCTCCCCGATTTGAACTTGGTGATCCACCTCCAGGACATCGATAATCGTCTCGCCGATCTGAGCCGTGAGATCTCCGCGTTACCCAAACACATCGCCGCAATCGAAAAAAACCTCGGTTCGCACGAACGCAAGCTGGAAGCCGACCGGGCCGCGCTGACCGCCAACCAGAAAGAGCGCAAAAAGTGCGAAGGCGATATCCAGGTGCAGGAACAGAAGGTCTCGAAGCTCAAAGACCAGATGCTTCTGGCCAAGACCAACGACCAGTACCGGGCTTTTCAGAACGAGATCGATTTCTGCCAGAAGGAAATTCGCACCGCCGAAGACCGCATCCTCGAATTGATGAGCGAATCCGAGCCGCTCGATAAGAACGTGAAGGCCGCGGAAGTGGCGCTCAAGGCCGAAAAGGCCCAGGTGGCCTCCGAATCGGTGGTGGCCCGCGAGCGCACCGCCGTGGATGAAAAAGCTCTGCGCGAGTTGCAGAAAGAGCGCGCCGGCATTGTGCCTTCGATCACCTCCATCGTTTACAAACGCTATGAGCGCGCCCGCACGGCCCGCCGCGGCATTGGGATTGCGGAAGTGGTGGCCGGCCGGTGCGGCGTCTGCAACATCGCTCTGCGGCCGCAGTATCTCCAGGAACTCCGAAGGGGCGATCAGGTGCTGGTCTGCGAAACCTGCCAGCGCATTCTGGTCTACACTCCCCCCGAGTCGTTCGAGGACCTGGCCGGTGGTGCTCAGGCCCCCGCCGTTCCGTAGAAAGCAAAAGACCGCTCCCTCACGGTCGCGGCTCGGATCGGAGCTTTACCGGTCGCCGAAGCTGTAGCCGATCCACGCCATTCCGGTTAGCACGACGTTGCTCCCAAACTGCGTCAGATTGGGAACGTAGTGGACATCGAACTGCGGGCGAATGAAAATGTGGTCGGTGAGAAAGATCTCCACGCCCACGCCGCCGTGCACGTTAAAGTGGTTGGCGCTTTGGATATACTGCGATGAATTCTGGTTGCCGAGCACGGAACTGGAGGAGCCGGCCTCATAGAACTTGAGATTCGCGCCGCCGACGCCGCCTTCCAGTTTGAGGGCGACTTTCTTGGTGCTGATCGGCTGGAAGATCCCGTTGAAATCGTACAGGGTCATGCGGGACTGTATGGATAAGGTGTTCAGTCCGTTTGCCGCAGCCGACCCGTTCAGGTTCACGTAAGTCTGTTTGCCGGGCTGCAAAGCGACCTCGCCGCCGATACCAAATTTCTTCCAGAGCATCAGGTCGCCGCCAAAGCCCAGCGTGAATCCGCTGAGCGCGGGGGTCGACACGCAAGGCGGCACTTCAGCGGAATTGGGGCAGGTATTCAAGTTTTGATCGACCTGGGTCGAGTTGGCCGAATCGTGGATGAAGCCGAATCCCATGTTCAAATCGAACGCGCTCTGGGCGCTGGCAAATGGAATGCAACAGAACAGCACGAAAAGCAGCGGAAGGTAGCGGGAAATGCGTCTCACGTCAGAAGTCTCCTCTGTTTGTTCGGAATGCGCACGAACTTCTTTTTTCATTATCGTCGATTCGCGGGCACCCGCGAGTTACCTAAGTTTCGGCCCGGAACGACATGCCGTGCCGCTTCATCTTCTACGACGCGGGCGCGCCAATCGGGGTTTCATGCCTATTGTACCTGAGGTTTCTGGCATTTCGGGCAGAAATGCGAGGATCGCTGCGCCACCAGAATTCTCCGGATCAATGTGCCGCAATTCACACATGGTTGGCCTGTGCGCTGGTACACGCGGTGGCTGAATTGAAAGAAACCCTTGCGGCCCTGAGCGTCGATATAGTCGGAAATGGAAGATCCGCCCGCCGCGATGGCTTCCGTCAGCACCTCGACCATGCCGTCGAAGAGCCGCCGCACACGGGCACCGCGCAGCCGCGAAGCCACCGCCATGGGGTGGATACCCGCGCGAAACAGCGCCTCGTCGGCGTAAATGTTGCCGACCCCGCGCACGAACGCCTGGTTCAGCAGCAACGCCTTGACACGCGCCCTGTGCCGCTTCAGGCGCGCCGCGAACTCCTCGAACGGGATTTCCAGCGGCTCCGGGCCCAGCCGCGCCACTCGCGCCGGGAACTCTTCGCTGAACTCGATCAAGCCGAACTGCCGGCTGTCGTCATACAGCAGCCGGCCGCGGTCGAACGTAAAGATGGCATGCGTGTGCTTGCCGGCCGCTCCGCGCAGCAGTAACCGCCCGGTCATACCAAGATGAATCGTCAGAAAGCCCGAGTCGAGCGCCAGCACGATGAACTTGCCGTACCGTTGGATCGCCCTGATGCGCCGGCCTTCGAGGCGCGCCGACACGCGCTCCGGCGGGGCCCCGCGCAAGATCCGCCGGCTGCGGAATTCTACGCCCGCGATACGCCGGCCTTTCAGTCCGGCGATGGATCGGGTAACGGTTTCGACTTCGGGAAGCTCGGGCACCTCAGGGCCGCGCCGCCTCCGGCGCCGCTCCGGCTTCCCGCTGATCGGCCGTTCGCGTCCGCGCCAGGCGGCCGATGCCGGTGTAATCGAATCCCGCCGCCGTCGCCGCCTCGGGTGAGTACAGGTTGCGGCCGTCCACCAGGATGCGCGTCGCCATTCGCCCCGCGAGCGAGGCCAGATCCAGCGTGCGGAACTCCTGCCATTCCGTCACCACCACCAGCGCGTCGGATTCCTGCGCCAAATCTGCGGCCGAATCGCAATAGCGAATCTTCAGATCCGGCCGAAGTTCGCGGCACGCATTCATGGCGATGGGGTCGTACGCCTTGACGCGCGCGCCCATGGCCAGCAGCCGCTCGGCAATGTGCAGGCTGGGGGCGTCCCGCAAATCGTCCGTATCGGGCTTGAAAGCCAGGCCCAGCAGCCCGATGGTCCGGCCTTTTAGAATGTAAAGTTTTTCCTGCAGCTTCTGGATCACCATCTGCCGCTGCGCAATGTTCACGTCGAGCGACGCCTGCAACAGCCGGCTCTCATAGCCGTACTCGCGCGCCGTGTGCAGCAGGGATTGAATGTCTTTTCCGAAGCAACTGCCACCCCAGCCCACGCCCGGGCTCAGGAACTTCTTTCCGATGCGCGAATCCAGGCCGATGCCCGTCATCACTTCCGGCGCTTCCGCTCCCACGCGCTCGCAAATATTCGCGATTTCGTTGGCGAATCCGATTTTCATCGCCAGAAATGCGTTGGCGGCGTACTTGATCATCTCCGCGCTGGTGAGCGTGGTCGCGAACAGCGGCACGTTGCCCAAACCCGCCGGCCGCGGCACCCCGGAAGGCGCCTCGAAGCTCTGCTCCACCAGCGGTTGGTAGAGCTGGCGCATGATCCCCAAACTCTCTTCATCCGAAGCGCCGATCACAATCCGGTCCGGATACAGCGAATCGGCCAGCGCGCAGCCTTCGCGCAGAAACTCCGGGTTGCTCGCCACGCCGAAGCGGATCTTCCGCCGCTCCTGCGGCCGCGCGTCCGCAATGCCTTCCCGCACCAGCGCTTCCACCAGGTTGCCGCTCCCCACCGGGACCGTGGATTTGTTAACCACCACGCGAAATCGGGTGCCGTCCATGGCCGCTCCGATGCTCCGCGCGGCCGCTTCCAGATACGATAAGTCGGCCTCCCCGGAGGGTAGCGGCGGCGTGCCCACGGCGATGAAAATCACGTCGCTTTCGGCCGCCGGCCCCGCCAGTTCCGTCTGGAAATCGATGCCGCCCCTGGCGGCGGCCAGCGGAAGCAGCTCTTCCAAAAAGGGCTCGTAGATAGGCGATTCGCCGCCGCGCAACCGGCCGATTTTCGCTTCGTCCGTGTCCACGCACGTCACCCGGTGTCCCAGGTAGGCCAGGCAAGCGCCCGTCACCGTGCCCACATATCCCGTGCCAATTACCGTTACTCGCATGATGGATTACGTGCTTTGCAACTCCTGACGGTTGAGTATAACAAGCGGCGCGAAGCCCTTTCCTTAGATCCGCAACACACAGAGCTTGCCGGCTGTGCGATAATCTTACTGGAGTCTTACCGATGGAAACCACCCGGCTCTCCACCAAGGGCCAGATTGTCCTGCCGAAGAGCGTGCGAACCTCCCATGCCTGGGGACCGGGCACGGAGTTTTCGGTCGAAGAGACCCGCGACGGAATTCTGCTGCGCCCTGCGCGGCTTTTTCCCAGAACCACAATAGACCAGGTGGTTGGCTGCCTGCGTTATAAAGGCAAGGCCAAAACGCTCAAGCAGATGGAAGACGGTATCCGGCGTGCGGTGATTGAGCGCCATGACCGCGGTCGATACTAACATCGTGGTCCGGCTTGTGACCGGAGACGATCCCAAACAAACTCACGCAGCCCGATCGTTGCTCGCCGCCGGACCAATCTGGATCGCGAAGACTGTATTGCTGGAGACCTTCTGGGTCCTACGTTCCGTTCATGGGTACGATGACACCGCCATCCACGACGCCTTCACGGAGTTGTTGGGCCTTGATAACGTGCAGGCTGAGGACGAAGTCTCCGTTGCGGCCGCCCTTGCGCTGATTGCCCACGGACTCGATTTCGGCGATGCCCTGCATTTGAGCAGCCGGCCCGCCGGCGCTGCGTTTGTATCCTTTGATCGGTCCCTCGTCCGCTGTGCGAATCGCGCCGGCGCACCTAAAGTTTCCACTCCCTCAATGCTACGCTGAACTCTTGACGCGCCACCCACTCTTCAAGCCCTACCTCGCGTTGGTAGCCGTCTGTTTTTTCTGGGGGACCACCTACCTCGGCATCCGCATGTCGCTCGAATCCTTCCCGCCCTTGGAACTTGTCTGCGTGCGATATCTGATGTCCGGTTCCATCCTGCTGCTCTTCGCCAAGGCGCGCGGCATTTATCTGCCGCGCGGGCGCGAGCTCGCCGCCGCCTGTTTCAGCGGCTTCCTCACGCTGGGCGTCGGCAACGGCGCGCTGGTTTTTTCCGAGGTCCTCATCCCCAGCGGGATCGCCGGCCTGATCATTACCATCTCCCCGTTTTGGATGGTCGGCGCGGAAGCCTTGCTGCCCGGCGGAGAGCGCCTGCACGCGCCCACCATCGGCGGCATGGCCGTGGGCCTGCTCGGCGCCGCCCTGTTGTTCCTGCCGGATGCCGGCGCGCACTCGCTCGACCGCAACCTGCTCAACGGCTTCCTGCTGCTGCAAATCGGCATGGCCGGCTGGGCGTTCGGTTCCATTTACCAGAAGCGCAAAGCCGGCCGCGCCCACCCCATCATCGCCGGCGGCGTGCAGCAACTGGCCGCCGGAGTGATCCTGTTGCCGTTCGTGCTCGCCATTCCGCAGCCGCCCGTTCACTGGAGTTCGCGCGGTGTCCTGGCGTTGCTCTACCTGGTCGGTTTCGGTTCCATCGTCGGGTACAGCGCCTACGTCTACGCCATGGACCGGCTGCCCGTCGCCATTGTTTCTGTCTATCCCTATATCAACGCCGTGGTGGCCGTCGGCTTGGGCTGGCTGGTCTACCGCGAGCGTTTCGGCGTCAACGAAGCTTTCGCCATGCTAATTATTTTCGCGGGTGTCGCGCTGGTGAAGCACTATTCGCCCCGCTAGGTTATTGTAGGACAGGCCTCCCGGCGCCTCCCGGCCTGTCACTGGACCGGCCAGGAGGCCGGTCCCACTAGCTTCGTCCCACCATCTTCGCGCCCAGCGCGCCGCCCGCCATGCTCAGGCAGGTGACGGACACGAACAGGAACGCCAGCGCAAATAGAACCAGCATCACCATGCCTTGCGTCGTCTGGATCAGATGCGTCATCTGCGCCACCATGTTCGGGTCCTGCGCGGAAAAGTTCTTCATCTGTTCCAGCATGGTGGTGCCCAGCTTGCCCGAAAGCGCGTCCGGAATCAGCGTGGCCGCGAACACGATCGCCGCAAATCCGTAAGTCAGCAGGCCGGTGATCCAGCCGATTTTCACGCCCGCGCTCACGTCCAGCCGGGTTCCCGTCTTGCGGCAATACAGGAACACCGCGAAGAACCCGGCCGCCGGCCAATTCAAAACCGGCACCAGGAAGTTCAGCAACGTGGCGCCCACCGCCGCCATCAGCGCAATCCGCACCGCGATGGGGTTTCGGAAATTCAGCGGCAGCGGGGCCGGCCGCGGCTCTACCGGCGGCGCCGGCAGCGGAGCCGCATCGGTTGCAGTCGCCGCCGCGAAGACGTTCCGTTCGATGTCCGGAGTTTCAATCTCCCGTTGCGGCTTTCCGCACTTGTTGCAGAACAGAGAGTCCGGTGGGAGTTGCGCGCCGCAGGTGCAGATGTCCGCCATGGTCCACTTTCAGTGTGGCGCACCCGTGCATAGGGAAGCAACTAGTGGAACCGTACCTTAACGTCCGGTTTGTTCTCCAGGCGCGTGGTGTCGATGAAGCGCACGCGCGCCGGCGTGGAGGTCATCACGACCGCTTGCGTGTGCACGCCGTCTCCCGAGAAGCGCACGCCCTGCAGCAGGTTGCCGTCGGTCACCCCGCACGCCGCGAACACCAGGCTTTGCCCCGGAGCCAGTTCGCGCGTCGAGTAGATCTTGTTGACGTCGCGGATGCCCATGCTCTGCATGCGCTCTTTCTGCGCGTCGTCCTTCACCACCAGGCGCCCCAGGATCTCGCCGTTCAGGCAGCGCAACGCCGCCGCCGTCAGCACGCCTTCCGGCGCGCCGCCCGAGCCCATCACAGCGTGGACTCCCGTGCCCGCCACCGCCGCGCCGATTCCCGCCGAAAGATCGCCATCCGAAATCAGCCGGATGCGCGCCCCCGCTTCGCGAATATCCGCGATCAGTTGGGCGTGCCGCGGCCGGTCCAGCACCACCACCACCAGGTCGTCCACTCCGCGTTGCAGCCGCCGCGCGATGGCCTTGAGGTTGTGCTTCACCGGCGCATCCAGGTCCACCGACCCCTTGGCCGCCGGACCCACCACAATCTTCTCCATGTAGCAATCCGGAGCGTGCAGCAAGCCGCCCCGTTCAGAGGCCGCCAGCACGGTGATGGCCCCCGCGCCACCCGTCGCGCACAGGTTGGTTCCCTCCAGCGGATCCACCGCGATATCCACCGTGATGGGCGCGCCCACCGAACCCGTCCCGACTTTCTCGCCGATGTACAGCATCGGCGCCTCGTCGCGTTCTCCCTCGCCAATCACGATGGTGCCGTCGATCGCCAGCGTATCCATCGAGCGGCGCATCGATTCCACCGCCGCATGGTCCGCCGCTTGGGCGTCGCCCATTCCCATAGTGCGCGCGGAGGCGATGGCCGCCTCTTCCACCACGCGGAGCATTTCCAGCGAGAGGTCGAACATGTGGTAGCTTTCTCAACATGGACAATAACACAGTCCTCGTGCTGGCGAATCCGGCCGATCCCCAACTCAAGCAACTGGCCTCCCTTCCCGAGGAAACCTCCCTCGCCGTTGGCGACACCGCCGAAGCGTTCGCGCGCGCCGCCGCCCAGGCCGATGTGCTCTTCAACTGGTCGGACTCCGGCCCGCTGTTCCGCGAGGTTTTCACCATGTGCCCGCAACTCCGCTGGGTGCATTCGCGCGCCGCCGGCCTCGACAACCTCCTCTTTCCGGAACTCATCGAAAGCCCCGTGCCGCTCACCAACGGCTCCGGCGTCTTCAGCCCGCCCCTCGGCGAATTCGTGCTGGGCGCCATGCTCTATTTCGCCCAGGACTTCCGGCGCCTCATCCGCTGCCAGGCCGCGCGAGTTTGGGAGACTCGCGACATTGAAGAAATCTCCGGCCGCACCGTGGGCATCGTCGGCTACGGCGATATCGGCCGGGCCGTCTCCACCCGCGCCCACGCTCTGGGCATGCACGTTCTCGCTTTACGCCGCACCGGCCCGCCCTTGTCCGGCGCCGACCCCTTGATCGACCAATTCTACAGCCCCACCACCCGCCTGGAGATGATCGCCCGCTGCGATTACCTGGTGGTCTCCGCGCCCCTCACCCCAGAGACTAGCGGCCTGATCGGCGCCGCCGAATTCGCCGCCATGCAGCCGCACACCGTGGTCATCAACGTGGGCCGCGGCCCGGTCATCGACGAGGCCGCGATGGTGGATGCGCTGGCCGCCAACCGCATTCGCGGCGCGGCCCTCGACGTTTTCGACACGGAGCCCTTGCCCGAGGGGCATCCCTTCTACGCCCTGGGAAATGTGCTGCTCTCGCCGCACTGTGCCGATCACACGCCGGATTGGCTGGAACGCGCCATGCAATTCTTCCTGGAGCAATTCGAGCG
>JBEKQS010000057.1:0-22077 GCA_049519475.1 Bryobacteraceae bacterium
GAGGGACGCCATCGAAGCGGAATGCGCGGGTGGTGTGGAATTCCCAGAGGTGGGCTTCGGCGCGGAAGAGACGGCGGAGCATCCATTCATTGCGGATCAGGGAATCGACGTGAAAGCGCTCTTCGGGCGAGTGGGGCTGGAAGCGGGCGAAGTATTCGACCTGGAGGCGATAGAAATCGGCGCGCTGCTCACCGTAGCAGAATTGGGAATCGGCGTCGAGGCCGGATTTGAAAGCGTTCTGGGAAGACACGGCTTTGCCTTGAGGGGTGCGAGGACCGGTGGATTTCTGAGAGTTGAGGCGATTGGCCTCGATTTGACCGACGGTTGACATAGTAGAGTCCTTAAATGGAAATGGGACAGAGCCGCGAAGGATCTGTCCCGGTTTCAGGGTAACAGGCGGGGATGGGGAGTTTGGAGTGGGAAACGAGTAAATGGTTTGGAATGAAGGCGAAAAATAATTGAGGAGGGTGTGACCCGGCAAAGTTGGAACCAAACTGGAAACTGGTTTTCAACGCGGAGACGCGGAGACGCGGAGGAAAAAGAAGCAAAGTCAAAACCTGAGAGCGCAGAGGAAGCGGAGACTCCACCGTCGGACAGCCGGCGAAAGGCTTTTGGTGTGGGGAGGGTGTGACCCGGCAAAGTTGGAGCCAAACTGGAAACTGTTTTTTCAACGCGGAGACGCGGAGACGCGGAGGAAAAAGAAGCAAAGTCAAAACCTGAGAGCGCAGAGGAAACGGAGACTCCACCTACTCCACGGCGATCCCGGAAGCGGAAGATATCGGCGTAGCCCCGGAACGGGGCGTAAGTTAGACCCGGTTCCCGCGCGCTTCCCATGCGTTAGCATGGAGAGAATGCACGATCTCTCGTACTTCCGCTCCAACTTTGAGCGCATCGCCGAACGCCTCGCGACACGCGGCCATGTAGCCGGCCTGGACCAGTTTCGCGAGCTCGACCACTCTCGCCGCGCCGCCATCACCAAGGCCGAACAGTTGAAGGCCCGCGTCAATGAGCAAAGCGCCGAGATCGGCAAGCGGCGGCGTGAGGGCGCCGATACCACCGCGCAGCAGGAACAGGTGCGCGCCCTGAAGGCCGAGATCGCCGCGCTCGATGAGCAGGTCCAATCCCTCGACCTGCGCTTCCAGGAACTGCTGGCCGGCATCCCCAACATCCCGCACGAATCCGTGCCCGCCGGTAAGACCGCCGACGACAACGTCGAGGTGCGCCGCGTGGGCTCCCCGCCCCGGTTCGATTTCGAGCCCCAGGCCCACTGGGACCTCGGCCCCAAGCTCGGCATTCTGGATTTCGAGCGCGCCGCCAAAATCACCGGCGCCCGCTTCGCTCTCTACTGGGACCTGGGCGCGAAACTCGAACGCGCTCTTATCAACTTCATGCTCGACGTCCACACCCGCCACCACGGCTACACCGAAGTGTTGCCGCCGTTCCTGGTGAATTCCGCCAGCCTCTTCGGCACCGGCCAGTTGCCCAAATTCAAGGAAGACCTCTTCAAGTGCGAGGGCTACGATCTCTGGCTCATCCCCACCGCCGAAGTCCCCGTCACCAACATCTTTCGCGACGAAACCCTGGAGGCCGAATCGCTGCCCATCAAGCTCTGCGCCTACACCCCGTGCTTCCGCAGCGAGGCCGGCTCTTACGGCCGCGACGTCCGCGGCATCATCCGCCAGCACCAATTCCAAAAGGTCGAACTCGTGAAGTTCGCGCGCCCCGACCAGAGCTACGACGAGCTCGAGAAGCTTACCGCCGATGCCGAAGACATCCTGCGCCGCCTCGGTCTGCCGTTCCGCACCGTGGTCCTTTCTACCGGCGACCTCGGTTTCTCCAACGCCAAGACCTACGACATCGAAGTCTGGCTCCCCGGCCAGAATGCCTACAAGGAAATCTCCTCTTGCTCGAATTACGAAGCCTTCCAGGCCCGCCGCGCCGGCATCCGCATGCGCGCCGGCAAGAAGGCCGAGTATGCCCACACCCTCAACGGCAGCGCGCTCGCCGTCGGCCGCACCTGGGTGGCCATCGTCGAAAACTTCCAGCAGAAAGACGGCTCGGTGGTGGTTCCAGAAGCGCTCCGTCCCTATCTCAATGAGGAAGTGATTCGCCCGCGGAAGTAACGGCCGTCTATGAACTTCCACCTCATCGGAGTCCTCATCCGCCTGCGCTACAAGCTGCTGTGGGCCAAAACTCGCACGCGCAACGGCAAAATCGCCCTCTTCTTCGCCGGCTACCTGCTGCTCGTCATGGTGATTGGGCTGCTCGCGGCCGGCGGCGTCGGCGCCGGCGTGACCGCCATCCGCAGCGGCAAAGCTATGTTGGTCGCCGGCGTTCTGCTGGGTGGTATCTATGGCCAGGCCATCGTCGCCAGCGTCGTGCTGGGCTTCGGCATGACCGCCATCTTTTCCGAAACCGAACTGCGCCGCTATCCCGTGCGCGCGCTCGAACGCCGCCTCACCCGCCACTTCATCGGCATCGTCGATCCCTACTGGCTTCTCTTTCTGGCCTTGGACCTGGGCCTCGCTCTCGGCCTGTACCTCTTTGGCGCCGGTTCCTTCTGGCCCGGTCTGATCGCCGCGCTGCTGCTCTTCTGCTCCAACTACGTCGCCGCGCGTGTGCTCGGCATGCTGGTCGACCGCCTCATGATGAAGAAGGGCGGTTCCGCCATCATGCTCGTCTCCATCATGCTGCTCGGCGTGCTGCCGGCCATGCTGGGCCCGGTGATCCGCAAGAACCCCCGCATCCTCGACGTCGTGGCCCGCTTGTGGCAGAGCACGCCGCCGGCCGGCGCAGCCATCGCCATGACCCAATCGAATCTCGCGGCCTTGTCCGGCCTGGGCCTGATCCTCCTGTGGATGGCGGCGCTCCTCGCCGTCCTGGTGGTGCTCGAACGGCGTCCGCCCAAAACCCGCGTCGCGCAAGCCGGCAAGGTGGCATGGGAAAGCCCCTTCGATCGCATCGGCGCCGTCTTCGGCCCGCAAATCGGTCCTCTGGTCGCGTTCTGGCTGCGCTTCTATTCCCGCCACAACCGCTTCCGCACCATCTATCCGCTGGCGCTGCCGCTCGCCGCGTTCCTGCAATTTTTCTACGGCCGGCAAGTGCATGCCGCGGGGAGCACGTTCGCCATTTCCCTGTCGGTCTTCCTGATCTTAGGTTTTGTGGGCACCGCGCAGTTCGCCGTCAACCAGTTTGGATACGTGGGCGGCGGATTCCGGCGGTTTCTCCTGCTGCCCACCGGCGCGGCCACCGCCTTTCGCGCCGGCAGCTACATGTTCGTCATGTTGAGCGCGGCGCTCATCCTGCCGGCGGCAATTCTCTGGAGCCTCTTCGTGCCGGCCCACTTCGATCCGCGGGCCATCGTGATGCTCGTGGCATGTAGCGTCTCAAGCATGTTCTTCTTTCACGGCATCGCGCTCTGGACTTCGCTGCTTGGCCCGCGCCGCGGCAATTACAACCAGAGTTTCGGCAACGACCTTTCCTTCGCCGGCAACATCGTGGTCATCGGCGGCATGCTCTCCCTGCTGTTTCTGCCGCAACTGGCCGCCAAACAATGGCCCGGCGCTCTCACCCCGAATTCCTGGTGGGCCGCGCCCATAGCCGCCCTGCTGGCTGCGGTCTTCTATTTCACTTCGCTCCACTTTGCCACCGCGCTGTTTCGCGCCAAACGCGAATCGCTGATGGTCCTGCTGGAAGGAAAAAGCTGATGGACGCCATACGCATTACCAACCTCGTGAAGCGCTACGGCGCGGTGACCGCCGTCGAGAATCTCTCGCTCTCCGTGCGCCCGGGGCGCATCTTCGGATTCCTCGGGCCCAACGGCTCCGGCAAGAGCACTACGATCGGCTGTCTCACCGGCCTGCTCGATCCCACCTCCGGCGCCGTGGAACTCCTTGGAGAGGTCTTCGATTCGGAGAATACCGCCATCAAGAAGCGCATCGGCGTCATGCCGGAAACGCTCGGCCTCTTCGACCCGCTCTATGCCCACGAGTTCCTGGCCTTTGTGGCCCGCATGTTCGGCCTCGACGAAGTCACCACGCGCCAGCGCGTCACCGAACTGCTCGACGCGCTCGAACTCACGGATTCCTCGAAGACGCTCGCCGAATACTCCACCGGGATGCGCAAGCGCGTGGCTTTCGCCGCCGCCGTGATCCACTCGCCGGAGGTCCTGTTCCTCGACGAACCCTTCGAGAGCATCGACCCCGCCGGCGTCGCGCTCATGAAGCAATGGCTGCGCCGCTTCGCCGACCAGGGCCGCACCGTCTTCATGACCACCCACGTGCTCGAAACCGTCGAGCGCATCTGCCACGACGTCGCCATCATCACCAAGCCCGGCAAACTGGTTTGGGAAGGCGATGTCACGCTCCTCGCCAACGATGGCTCGCTCACTTACAACGGCCAGGAGTTTCACACCCTGGAGTCGCTGTTCCTGCACCTCACCGGCGAGAAGTACACCGACCTGAACTGGCTCTGAGAAGCGCGGTCTAGCGCTCCTGTGTTGACGGACGAAAGCGTCTGTCCCGCCTTGGCGCCCTAATGCGCATTGCTCACACGTGGCCCGAGGAGGTGGCGCACGCACTCGTCGGTGCCGTGTCGAGACTCTGCTCGCCACCCTGGTGGGGGACGGACAGTCTGTCGGGACGGGGCGTCGGCATGAGTGCCGACGCGGCACGCACGAGTGCGTGCGCCACATCGACACCCCCGAATGGCTGTGAGAAATGTCGCCCTAAGGGCCCGCGTTCTTGCGGGGCAGGCGCTTTCGCATGCCAACCGGTTTTTTATCCGAGCTTTTTCCTGGCAATCAGGCGGCCGGCCGCGGCCGGCGGATTGTGTGCGGTTGAGGCGGCGGCCTTGCGGAAGTACTCCATGGCCTTGTCCTTATCGCCCAGCTTCTCGTAGGCCTGGCCGATCAGGCTCATGTTGAACGCATCCTGGTTGGCCTTCTGCAAATCCTCGGCCGCGGTCTTGTAATCGCCGGTGTAGAAGGCCACGTAGCCGGTCAGGTAGGGCAGGAACATCGCCTGCGCCTGGCCGCTGGTGGAACCCATCTGGGGATCTTTATCGTACAGAGCCTGGGCGGCGGCGACGTGCTTCATGGCTTCGGCCTTGCTCCCGCGGCGGGCGGCCAGGCGCGCCAGCACGTTCTCCCAACGAAACTCCCAGAGATCCTTCATATCGGGCGTGAGCTTGGGATCTTTGATTCCGGAGTCGTGGCCCAGCCTGTACCATTTCTCGGCGGCGGCCAGATCGCCGGCGTCGATGCAGACGCGCCCGGCTTCGTCGGCGATCTCACCCTGCTGGTAGAAATCGTTGTCGGCGGCGCGGATGTCGATGGCCATCTGTTCGTACTTGCCGGCATTCGTGCAGTCGGCTTCGAAGGCATAGGACATGGCCATGGCCCGGTACGCGCTCACCTTGGCGTCCTTGTTGGCGGTCAGTTCAATGACCTTGGCGAAATGTTTGCGGGCTTCCGCGCCTTTGCCCATGAGGTCGAGCAGGACCCCGGTGGAATTGTGCAACTGTGGGCTGTCGGGGGTATTGGCGAATTCCTTCTGGTACACCGCGAGGGCGTCGTCGTACTTGCCTTCGGTGATGAGCTGGCGGGCCTGCCGGGCCCATTCGGGCTGCGGCGGGCCGCCCCTCTGCTGGGCGGACAGGCAGAGTGTAGACAGAACCGATACGACGAGGATGGTTGCAATGCGCATGGAGGCGATTATCTCACGACGGACGCACACAAGAAGATGCCGCACCCAAAAACAACGGGGAGGCCGGCTGTTAAGGCCGTCCTCCCCGTGACTACAAGGGGGTAGTGGTTAGAAGTGGATCCGGAGGCCGAACTCCATGGAGCGCGGACTGTTCGCCTGGCTGGTGATCTGGCCGAACGAGGTTGGGCTGGTGAGGCTCAGGCTCGGATTGCTGGGCTGGAAATGGTTCAGGACATTGGTGAACGTAAAGAAGAACTGGGCGCCCAAGCGTTCTTTGTAGACCGCCAGATTCTTCACCACCTGGGCGTCCAGGTTCCATGTTGGCAGTCCGCGCAGGGGGCCGGCCCCACCACCGCAACGGGTGTCCAAACCCAGCACGCAGGGCCGGAATTCGGAGTAGACCTGACCTGGATTGGTGAACATGTTGAGGCCGTACAGCACGCCGGTACTGGTGAGCTTGGTTCCCACCGAGTTGGTTCCGAAAATCAGGTTGGTGCCGGTGCCGCCGGTGATGCCGTAATTTACCTTAGTGCCGCCCGAGTAAGGCGAGAGGCCAACGGCATTGTCCGAGTTGGTATTCGAGTCCGCACTCACGGCGCTGGTGCCGGGAACGGTAACTTCGCCGAACGCCTCGCAGCCGCTGCAATTGCCCTCGCTGTAGCCTACCGCAATGGGGCTGCCGCTCTGTGCCGTGAACAGCGGCGAGATGGTCCATCCGCCCAGGACATGCCCGAGGATGCCGTGCTGCCCTTTGTAAAACGGCGTTTCGTAGTACATGTTCAAGTTGTAGATGAACTTGATATCGAAAGGCTGGGCGCCATAGTTGGCGCCCTCATCGAATGGATTCAACGGCGTGTAGCTGCTGCTCGCCTGCACCTGATTGCCCGTGCCCAGCGCCCGCCCCCAGGTGAAATTGGAAGTGGAGGTCAGGCCGTGCCAAGCGCTGGTGCGGAAAGTAGCGAACAGCGCGTTGTAGTTTCCATATGCCAGGCTGGTGATCATGGCTAAGGAGTTGGCCGTTGAGGCTCCGCCATTCAGCGGCTGGCTGTACACCGTCCGGGGCAATATCCAGCCGCCGGCCTGGCTGAGCTTGTTCCACAGGTCGGATACGGCGGCTTCCTTGATCAGCGAACCGTAATTGGAGGCCACCGCGTCCGTGCAGCTCGCGAAGCCCTTGCAAAAGGCGGAACTCGTGCCGCCCAGAGCCGTTTCGAAGAACGGCTGCGTCGTTACACTGGTGGCGGCGACCCCATTGAAGAACATCTGCTCGTAGATTTGGGCGTAGGCATTCGAGAACTGCTGGCCGCCCAGCGTTTCCATGGTGGGAACCGAGTCCAGGTTGAGTTCCTGGTACTCGTTCTTGATGATCTTCCCGATGTACCCAACCTCCAGGTGCACGCGAGGGCTCAATTCACGCTGCACGGTCAGGGTGAAGTTGTCGATGCGGTCCGGTTTGAAGCTGGGATCCAGGGACTCCGGGTCGCCGGCGTTCGGATAGGCTCCGCCGGGATAATATGGCTGCGGCAGCGTCGGAGAAGCCGCCGCCAAGGGAGCGGTCAATCCATCGGTTCCGATACGGAATGCATTGGCGGGAGTCGCCACGCCGCTTCCCGGGCAGGTTCCGTTCATTTCTGGATTGACGCAGGTGACGCCTTGCAGGAGGCCGGGCCCCAGCAGCGGCACCAGAACCAGATTGACGCCGTTCAACCGTCCGAAGATGCGGCTGTAGCCGCCGCGGATCACGGTCTTGCCGTTGCCGAATAGCTTGCCCATAATGCCGTCGCCGTAATGCGCGTTCCACGCAAAAGATATGCGCGGGCTGAATTCGCCGTAATAAGGATTGTAGGGATATTTGAGCCCCGAACCCACGTTTCTTACCAGCTCAAAGCCGACTTGCGGCATGTAGGCCCCTCCCTGCAACGCCGACGCTTCCCGCTGGGCAAGGAAAGCGGCCGAGCTGATCGGTTGGCCGTTGGAGTCCACCATCGCCACTTGCCCTCCGTGCTCCTCGTAGGGGGGCATCTCCAGGTTCCATCCCAACCCATAAGTCAGGGTGAAACTGGGCTTGACGTGCCACGAGTCCTGGGCATAGACACTGTAGTAGGGAATAATCGACTTCTCGGTAGCCGGCGTGCCGATTGACTCCAGGCCCAGGTTGGGCAGCGAGCGGGTGTACATCACCTGGGTCGAGCTGATCATTCCGAGAACCTCGGCGTAATCTGTCTCGTAGGTGGAGTACTGGGACGACGGGACCGTCGTGGGGATGTACTGAATGGGCGAAGTCCAGTTAAATCCCGAGCTGGTGGACAGGTAACTGATCTGATAGTTGATGCCGGCTCCGTTGTCCGAGCGCGAGTGGTAATCGTAATTCCGCGAATAGTTGCCGCCGAAGGTGAGCAAGTGATTCCCCTTGAGCATGGCCAGATCGTCGCGCAACTGCTTGTCCTGGCCGTCCCAGAAGCGCTGGCGTATGCTCTGCGAATTGACGTTGTAGGGGATCAAAGCGCCGGTGGCCTCGCCGCCGATTTCCAGCGCGCCGCCCAGCCCGGGAAGCTGCGGCGGACCGTTGCCGTCGGACCACTGCCAGAATTGCCTCAGGTAAGTGAACACGAAAGTGTTGGTGGTGGTCGGGGTGAGCACGCTGGCGAGTCCCGCGGTCCAGACCGACGGCTGCTGCGGCCGAGGGGCGGTAGCGACCGGGATGCCGAATTTATCGCCGGGCAATACGCCGCCGACGTCGGTTTGGTTGGTGGTCAGGCTGACCAGTTTGTAGTCGCGATAAGTGACAAAGAAATGCTCTTTATCGGTGAAGTCGTGATCGATGCGCCCGACGTAGTTATTGGTGGTCAGGGGCGCGCGGATACTCCCGAGAAATGCCTGGGTATTGAAACTGTCGCCGCCCAGCGGATTGTTGGCCACCGGCATTTGCGCGCTCCAGATCTGATTCACGATGGGGTTGACGCCGATGCCGCGGGGATCGCACGCGCCGGCCGGGCAGATGGCCGACGGATATTGCACTCCGTTCACCGTCACGGTATTGGGATTCAGGTTGTAGGGAATGTACGTGCCGGCCGCATTCGGCACCTGGATCACGCCCGCCCGCATCAATGCCGTGGGCACGACCTTCGAGAAGACCTGCGCATTGGGATACCGCAGTCCTTCATAGTTGGCGAAGAAATACCACTTGCCGCCCAGGAAAGGCTTGGGCAAGAGAGGACCGCCGAGGGCGCCGCCGAACCGGCTGCGATGGTTCTTGGGGAAGTCGACCGGCGTATCCGGAAACGTCAGGGCACCGTAGGTGTACGGTGTGTGGTTGTTAGTCCAGCTATTGGCTTCGCCGATCGCGTTGTCGAAATAAAACATATACGCCGCGCCGTGGAACTCGTTCGACCCGCGCTTGGTGGTCATCTGGATCTGGGATCCGGACGAATTGTTGAAGTCGGAGGTCTGATTGCTGACCGATACCCTAAATTCGTCGATGCTCTCGATAGGCGTCGGGATCACACCCGAAGGACTACCGCTGGTCTGGGTCCCGCCGAGGCCGTTCATGTTGGTCTGGTAGGTGGTGACGTTGCCTCCCATGTCGTCGGTCACGTTGGCGCCATCGAGCTGATAGGTATTCAAATCTCCGACGGCTCCTGCCGCATTGCCGCTTGGCGTGGTGCCTGGTTGCAGCACCGCCATCGAGGTCGCGTCGCGACCCAGATTCGGCAGCACCATCAGCGACTGGTTGCTCAGCGTGTTGCCGACGGAGGCGTTCATGGTCTGCAACTCCGCGCCCGCCGAAGCCGAAACTTCCACCGTGGTGGTGGTGGAACCTACTTTTAGGTTTGCATTGATGGTCAGGGCTTGGCCGATATCCACCCCCTGGCCGTCTACCCGGTACGACGTGAAGCCATCTTTGCCGAAGCTCAAGTTGTACTTGCCCGGCTTCACCGAGGCGAAGACGTAGCGGCCGTCGCTGTTGGTGGTGGAGCTCAGGACCTCGTTGGTTGACGGGTCCGTGAGCTTCACTGTCGCGCCGGGAATGACGGCGTTTTGCTCGTCCGTGACCAACCCCGCCACGGTTCCAGCCGTGCTGGTTTGACCCCATGCACTGCTTGCGCCGAGAAGAAGAATCCCCAGGCACAGGAACGCGAAAACTCTCGTGGAAATGCCGAAGCAAGTGAGCCGCAGGCTCATAGTATCCCCCTTAAACTTTAGGCTAGAAACCAACCAACCACTAGCGCAAACCCTACCCCTGCTGCAAACATGACAGAGAAGTGAATATTGGGAAGAATTCTATTGCAGATGGCGGGCGTTGTCAAGCAAATAGTTATTGTGGATTCTCTGGTCAGTGCAAAAGCGGATACACTGGGAACCATCGCCAAAGAGTAAACGCTAGTGGTGGAGGATGGCCTTCAAGAGTTCCTGCGCTCCGGCAAATTGGGGATCGGCGGGCGAAATCGCCAGGAGGATCTCGCGGGCTTCGCTGTACTGGCCCTGCTGAGCATGGGCGTAGGCGAGAGAATACTGGGCGGGCACTTCGGGGTCGAGCTTCAGACTATTTTCAAGCGCTGCGATGGCACTGACGGGGTCGCCCGCGATCAGGTAAAACTTGCCGGCGCCTAACTGCTGGCCGGGGTCGTCGGAATTCAGTTTGGCCCGGCGCCTCATCTAAGGCTGACCGCGAAGACGCGGAGGCACGGAGAAAATGTCAGGCTTCGCCTGACACGACAGGCAAGGATGCCTGGCCCACTGGCAGGCACCGCCTGCCCCACCGGCCAGGAGGCCGGTCAAACACCGGCGGCAAGACCGCCGACGCTACCAGTCGGTTTTGACGGAGCTTGAAAATGTAGAAACTCCAGTGGCAGGCACAGCCTGCCCCACCTTGCCACGGGTGTTCATGGGTCAGCCGGCGGGCGCGGGGGCCGGGGTTGGTGGCCTGGTTTCGATTTTGGTGGGGACCAGTTCTTTCAGGGAGCGGTCCGTCAGGCGCTTGTTGACGGTGGGGAGATCCGTCTTGAGCAGCGTGTCGAGAGCTGATTGCTGCCCGGCGAGGTGGTCCTTCAAGAGCTTGAATACTTCGTAGGAGGCGGCGGTGGGCTTGCCGTCACCGTGCTCGATGCTGGAACCGAGAGCGGCGATCTTGTTGTTCAACTTGATGGGGAAGTTCAGCGGGTCCTGGCCGCTGCGATTGCGCACCTGGTAAACCTCTTCTTCAATGACGCTGAGTTTCTCGCGGAAACTGTCGAAGGAAGTCTTGAGGGCGGCGGCGGGGGAGGATTTGAGGCGATCGTCCATCTGCTTTTTCAATTCGCGGATGAGGATGACGATTTCGTCGGCCTGGGAAAGCGCATCGCGGACCTGGAGCGCGAGGGCGAACTGTTCGGCGAGATCGGCCACGGTGACGCTGTCGAGGCGCGGGTCCTTTTCAATGACCAGCTTTTCGGTGAAGCTCTGGCCGTCGGCGGTGAGGCGGACCTGGTAGGAGCCGGGAACGGCGACGGGTCCCTGAGTGTTGCCGCTCCAGAGGACCATGCCATCGAAGGTGACGGCGGGGGAATAACGCATATCCCAGGTGAAGCGGTTGAGTCCGGCGCGGTCGGGCGCATTGACGACGCCGCCGCGGCCTCTTCCACCGCCGCCGCCGGCGGGTGGCTCGCCTTCGGCGCCTGGCTCGCTGGTGGCGGCGGGCTCACCGGTGGCAAGACCACCGGAGTTGCGACCACCACGTCCGCCGGCGGCAAGACCACCGGCGCCACTACGAGCGGCGTTGGGAGTGCCGGTGAAGGAACGGATGACCTGGCCCTTGGAATCGAGGATATCGAGAGTGATCTTGCCGGCGGGCTTCGCGAGATAGTAATCGACGCGTGCCTGGCTGACGTTGCGCTCCACGGTGGGCGGCTGGAAGAGGTGGACGCTCTCGGTGAGCAGGGTGGGCTTCAACTGGCGCAGCGGGCTGATGTCGTCGAGCACGTAGAAGGAGCGGCCGTGAGTGGCGATGACCACGTCCGCGCCCTGGATGACGATGTCGGAGACCTGGGTATCGGGCAGATTCAGCGCGATGGATTGCCACCCGGCGCCATCATCGAAGGAAACGTAGATGCCGTGTTCCGTTCCGGCGAATAAAAGGCCCGGGCGGACGGGATCTTCGCGGACGGCGTGGACGAAGTCATTCTCGGGAATGCCGGTGACGATTTTGCTCCAGGTCTTGCCATAGTCGGCGGTCTTAAAGATGTAGGGACGGCGGTCCTCGTTCTGGTAATTCTTGACGGCCACGTAAGCGGCGCCGGGCGAGTGCGGAGAGGCATCGATCAGGCTGACCCGGCCGAAATCGGGCATGCCGGGCGGGGTGATCCTGGTCCAGTGCGGGGACTGGGATTGGCCGTCGCGCGTGATGTAGACCAAGCCGTCGTCGGAGCCGGTCCAGATGGTGTTTACGTCCTTGCGGGACGGAGCGATGGTGAAGATGGTGCCGTAGATTTCGGGGCCGTTCTGATCGTGGGTGATGGGGCCGCCGGAATCGCCGAGGGTTTTGGGATCGGCGCGGGTGAGATCGCCGGAGATGCGGGTCCAACTGTGACCGTCGTCGGTGGTCTTCCAAAGGTGCTGCGAGGAAGTGTAGAGGATGTCGGGATTGACGGGCGAGAAAACGATGGGGTAAGTCCACTGCCAGCGCTCGGGAAGTGAACCGGCGCTTTCCCCGGAGAAGAAGAGCGGGTAGACCTGGACGTCTCGAGAGTAATTGGTGCGGCGATCGTAACGGGTGAGCAGCGCGCCCTGGGAACCGGCGAAGAAGATGTTGGGATTGCGCGGGTCGGGAGCGATGTAGCCGCTCTCACCGCCGCCGACGCCGTAAGTGTTGGCGGCGCCGCGCCCGCCACGGCCTCCGGCTGTCGAGGGGGTGCAGATGGTGGAGCTATCCTGCTGGGCGCCGCACACGTGATAGGGAATGTCGGTGGTGACGGCCACGTGGTAAAGCTGCGCGGTAGCGTATTGTTGGCCGGTCCAGGTCTGGCCGCCGTTGATGGAGACGTTGCCGCCGCCGTCGTTGCTTTCGACCATGCGGAGCGGGTTGGCGGGATCGATCCAGAGATCGTGGTTGTCGCCGTGCGGCGTCTGGACGGCGCGGAAAATCTTGCCGCCGTCGGTGGAACGGTAGAAGCCGGTGTTGAGGGCATAGACGGTATCTTTGGACTGGGGGTCGGCGTAGATGCGGGTGTAATAGAAGGCGCGCTGGCGGAGGTTGCGGTCATCGTTGATTTTTTTCCAAGTGGCGCCGGCGTCGTCGGAAACGAAGAGGCCGCCGTTCTCGTTTTCGACGAGGGAGTAGATGCGGTTGGGATCGGCGCCGGAAACGGTTACACCAATCTTGCCGACGATGCCGGCGGGCAGGCCGGGATTGCGGGTGATGTCGGTCCAGTGGTCGCCGCCGTCGGTGGTTTTGTAGAGACCGCTGGAGGGTCCGCCGCTGGTCAGCCCCCAGGGTGTGCGGTTGGCCTCCCAGATGGCGGCGAAGAGGACGTTGGGGTTTTGCGGGTCCATCACGAGATCGACCGCGCCGGAATGATCGTCGCGGAAGAGCACGGGCTGCCAGGTGGCGCCGCCATCGCGGGAGCGGAAGACTCCGCGTTCGCGGTTGGGGCCGTAGGGATGGCCGAGAGCGGCAACGTAGACGATGTTGGGATCGGTGGGGTGGACGCGGATGCGGGAGATGGCCTGAGTGTCGGCGAGGCCGGTGTTCTTCCAGGTGCGGCCGGCGTCGGTGGATTTGTAGACGCCATCGCCTTGCATGATGTTGCCGCGCAGTTCGGTTTCGCCCATGCCGAGGTAGACGATGTCGGGGTTGGAGGGGGCGACGGCGACAGCGCCGACCGAGGAGCTGTGAAGCTGGCCGTCGGTGACGGCGCGCCAGGTAGTGCCGCCATCGGTGGTCTTCCAGAGGCCGCCGCCGGTGGCGCCGAAGTAATATTCATTGGGCCGCGCGGAACTGCCGGCGCAGGCGATGGAACGGCCGCCGCGCAGGGGTCCGATGCTGCGCCATTGCAGAGAGCCGAAGACAGCGGCGTCGTAAGTGGCGGCGATGGCGAGGGCGGTGACAGCGCCGATCAGGAGTGGCAGACGGAGGTTGTGCATCGTGGAGATTATATCGCCGGTTGAGCGAAAGCGGGCTGAATGGGGAGCGGAGGGAGGGATGGAAGTTGAGGAACGAAACCAATTTCGGGGACGGTGGATTGTTCTGCGACGGGTGGAGTGGAAGGTCCGGAGAGCCGGACCAGGGGGTCCGGCGCAGTCCAGGGGGACTGCCCCACCGAGCAGCAGAGCCGCGGGCAATGCGGGATAACGCCAGGCGTCGACACCGCCGAATGGCTGTGAGAAATACGCCTTAGCGGCCGCGGCCGGGGCTCGGGGCGTTTGTGCCATTATTGATGGAACCGTGCCGGCCGCTACTGCGAGCAAGATGGAAGGTGGGCTTCGCAAGGAACTGGGTCTGGGAGACCTCGTCCTGGCGCAGATCCTGTGCGTGGTGGGGTCGAGCTGGGTGGGGATTGCGGCCAAACTGGGACGCGCGCAGGTGGCGTTCTGGGTGGGCGCGATGGCCCTTTTCTATCTGCCGCTGGCGGCGGTAGTGATTCATCTCAACCGGATGATGCCGCTCGAAGGCGGCCTCTACCAGTGGGCCAAGGCGGGATTCGGGGAGATGGCCGGGTTCCTGACGGCGTGGAACCTGTGGGTGTATGCCGTGATTGTCACGGGCGCGATCGTGTTCGTGATACCCACCGACCTTTCGTACATGATCGGGCCATCGGCGGCGTGGCTGCCGGCCAGCATCCCGGCGACGCTGTTGATCACGGGCGGCGTGGTGGCGGGGATCACGCTGGTGGCGATTCATGGCCTCGACATCGGCAAGTGGCTGCACAACGCGGGCAGCGTGATGATCCTGACGGCCTACGCGATTCTGTTGCCGCTGCCGCTGTGGGCTCTGTGGCGGGGAGCGATTCACCATTACCAGCCGATCCCGTGGGAGTGGCCGAAGCTCGACTGGTTCAGCGTGGCGGTCTTCGGACAGATGACGGCCGGCGCACTGAGCGGCTTCGAGTACGTGGCGATTATGGCGGGGGAATGCCGCAACGCGGCGCGCACCGTCGGGCGGTCGGTCATGATCTCGGCGCCCATCATCGCGGTGATGTTCATTCTGGGGACGAGCGCGGTGCTGGCGTTCATCGGCAATCAGCCCATCAACGTGATCGGGCCGATTCCACAGACCTTCCGGCTGGCGTTCGGCGCGAATTCGTGGGTGGCGCCGTTCGCCATCTTCCTGTTGATCGCGCGGGCGATTGCATCGGCGAGCCTGATTTTCACGGGGTTGACGCGGCTGCCCATGACGGCCGGGTGGGACAACCTGGTGCCGGCCTGGTTCGCGCGCCTGCACCCGCGACGGCGCACGCCGGTGAATTCCATCCTGTTCGTGGCAGCGGTGGTGATGGTGCTGATCCTGCTCAGCATGTTGGGCGTCCACGAGCAGGAAGCCAGCCAGTTACTCGCCAACGCTTCCATCGTTCACTACGCCATCGCGTATTGCGCGTTATTCCTGCTGCCGCTGGCGGGGACGCTGCGAGCGGGCGTACCGGCGTGGCTCAAAGTGGCGGCGGTGTGCGGGCTGTTCTCAAGCGCGGTTTCGCTGTTGATTGCGGTTTATCCGATAGTGGACGTAGTAAGCCGCCAGTCGTACGCCGTCAAGATCACTGGTGTGGTCGTGCTGGCCAACATGGCAGGCGTGCTGATTTACCGCGCCGGCGAGCGGCGGCGGGGGTAGGGTCGACGCTGTTCCTTTGACTCATTGACGCTGAGCACCTTCCGGAAGGCTCGTTTTCCACTAGATCAACGATTCGGTAGAATCTGATGGTGCTAGTGACTCTCTGGATCGCCCATACGTTGGTCTAGAGCCTGCCCCTTTTAAGTGAACCCCGATTGGGGCCTGCCCTACCCGGCTTTCGCCAGCACCTCGTGCGGCGCCGGCATGCCGCGCTGGGCGAACCGGATCAGGCCATCGGGGCCAATCAGGTAGACGGTGCGCTTCACGATCAGCCCGTGGGCGTGGTAGAGCTCGGCCACCTTCTGGTCTTCATCCACCAGCAGCGGGAAGGGAAAGTGAAATTTCTCGCGGAACTTTTCATGCTTGGCGGCGCTCTGCGGATTCACGCCGAAAACCGACACGCCGCGTTTCTGGGCTTCGCTCCAATCGTCGCGGAACTGGCACAACTGTTTGGTGCAGCCGGGCGTGTCGTCACCGGGATAAAAGACCAGGACGACGCTGTGGCCGCGCAGCTTGGAAAGCCGGACCAGGTGGCCGGCTTCATCGGGAAGCGAGAAATCGGGCGCTTGCGCGCCGTTGGGAAGGGGGTCGGAAAAGAGCCAGGCAAACATCATTGCACCGTAATCAACATTATATTGCTTAATCAGACGGAGGCCGGCACGATATCACGACCGCCGCGCTCCCAGGTCGCCTTTACAAAACCTTAAATACGGATGTCGGCTTGGCGCGTAACCAAATGAAAGTTTATTCGTCTTAGTAAGTGAAGCAAGCAGGATTGAAAGGGCCGGAAGCGGCGGCTCCCAATCAATCCAAGCGGCCTGCCAACGACGGGCCAATGCTCAAAGTCCGAATCAAAAGAGAGGTGCTGGATATGTTCAATCGAGTTGTGTCTTTTGCCAGCCTGATGCTGGTGATTGCTTCCGTAATGTTCTTCCTGGTGGACGTCTGGTGGCTGATGACCGGCAAGATCGATGAAGGCAACGGCATCCTGGTGATGGCCGGCTGGCTGCTGAGCGCGATCGTATTTTCGTATCGGCACGCCGATCCCGCCTGGCTCGACCCGATCTCGATCGTGAAGTCGCGGTAGATTGAACGGCCGGCGGCGCCGGCGGCTACTCCCTGGAAGGCCCTCTCGAACTCGGGTTCGGGAGGGCCTTTTGCATTTCAGTCCCTGGTAGTGCGGCGGCGCATTTCCGCCGATATGATAATCGGACCCGGTACTCTCCTGGCCGCTGGTTGTGGTACAAAGGAAGCAGGGGTGATGCGGGGTTTTCCTACATTACCCGGTTGGACGTTAATATGAAAGCGCTTGCGTGGCTGTTGTCGTTCAGTCTGCTTGCTCCGGCCGGTAAAGTAATCAATTTCAACACTTTCCCGCTGGGCAAGACGCCGCCTGGTTGGACGGTTTCGATGACTTCGACCGGCGCCGCCCCGCGCTGGGAAATCGTCAAAGATCGAACCGCTGCCACACAGTCTAACGTACTGGCCCAGGTTTCCACCGACGGCAATGGCGCGCGCTCCCCGCTGGCGATTTTCGATGGGGCCAACCTGCGCGACGCCGATGTAAGCGTGCGCATCAAACCGGTCTCGGGCCACGAAGGACAGGCGGGCGGGGTGGTCTGGCGGTATCGCGACGCCAACAACTACTACCTGGCCCGCGCCAACGCACTGGAAAACGATGTCGCGGTTTACAAAGTGGAAAACGGCCACCGCACGCCGCTAATGGCGGTGGTCAAGCACCCCATTGCGGCAAACGCCTGGTGCATCTTAAAGGTGTCGGCTCGCGGCAACAAGTTCCAGGTGTTCCTCGACCATCGGCGGATCCTGGAAGGCCAGGACGCCACCTTCGCGGGCCCGGGGAAAGTCGGCCTGTGGACGATGGCGGATTCCGTTACGTATTTCGACGATTTTCGGATTTACCCGAAGTAGCCTGGCCATCCGGCCAAAATTGCCAGAAGCCGTGAAGAGATCGCTGAGATCGCGGGTTGACAGACCAAAGCGCCTGTCCCACTGAGCAGCGGAGCCGAAACCAATGTGAGACGCAGCAGGCGTCGACAGGAGTGTCTGACGCGGCACGCACGAGTGCGTGCGCCACGGGGGCCAATGGCATCTTCGCAGCGGCAGAAGATTCAGACAGCCTGTAATACTTTGGTGCGCGGGGCCCGACCGATTTTTTCACAGGCGTGGATGAAACGGTGGGCTACTGTTTTGACCGCTAGAAGTTGTTCCGTCGGCCGGCAACGCTCTCTTACGTTCGCGGCTCTGATCCGAGCCGCGCGCGTTAGCAAGCGGTATTCCAATAGCATCAAATCGCGCGGTCATGGGGCTACGTCTGTGCCACGGCTTCCGGCGCGGTTCTGTTCTCACCTTGCAACCACTCCTGGAAGCGCTCCAGGTAAAGGTAGATCACAGGGGTGATGTACAAGGTCAGGAACTGGCTCACCACCAGGCCGCCGACGACGGCGAGGCCCAGAGGTTGCCGCGCGTCGGCGCCTTCACCGTAGCCTAACGCGATCGGCAGCGTGCCGAACAATGCGGCCACCGTGGTCATCATGATCGGGCGGAAGCGCAGCAGGCAGCCGTTCCAGATGGAATCGTAGGCGTTCTGACCGCTATGGCGGGCGGAGATCGCGAAATCCACCATCATGATGGCGTTCTTCTTCACCACGCCGAACAGCATGATGATGCCCACAAACGCGTAAAGGTCCAGCTCCTTATGGAAAATCATCAGCGTCAGCAGCGCGCCGAAGACCGCCGAAGGCAGGCCGGAAAGAATCGTGATGGGGTGAATGAAGCTCTCGTACAGCACGCCGAGCACGATATAGATCACCAGGATCGCAACGATCAGCAGGACCGAAAGGTTCTTAAAGGAACTCTGAAACTCCTTGACCGTGCCCTGGAACTTGGTGGAAATGCTCGATGGGATGCGCAATTCCTGGATGGCGTTGTCCACCTGATCGGCCGCCTGGCCCAGCGAGAAACCGGGCCGCAGGTTGAAGGAGATGGTGGTAGCGGGCAGTTGGCCGAAATGGCTGATGCTGAGCGGGCCCACCTGACGCTTCATCTTGACCATGGTGTCGAGCGGCACCAGCGACCCGGCCGAAGAGCGCACGTAGAGTTTCGAAAGCGAATCCGGCGTTTTCTGGTATTGCTTCTCCACCTCCATGATGACCTGGTACTGGTCGGCGGGCGCATAGATCACCGAGACCTGTCGCGTGCCGTAGGCGCTGAAGAGTGCGTCCTGCACCTGCGCGGGCGTGATGCCGAGCGATTCGGCGCGGTCGCGATCGATATCCACCATCACTTGCGGACTGGCCACCTGCAGGTCATTGTCGTTGACGTCGACGAAGCCGGGAAGTTTCTGCATCTTCGCCATGAGCTGCGGACCCCAGGTATAGATGTCCTGCAGATTGGAACTCTGCAGCGTGAGCTGGTAGACGCTGGTGCTGAACTGGCCGCTCACGGTGATGGGCGGCGGGTTCTGCAGGAAGGTGAAGACGCCGGGGATGGAGAAGAGTCTGGGGCGCAGCGATTCGATGAATTGATCGACCGAGAGTTTGCGCTGGTCGCGGGGCTTCAAATCGGCGAAGACGTAGGCCTGGTTGCCCTGGCCTCCAAACGCCCCGATGGTTTGTATGTTGGGGTCGGCCTGGAGGATTGCGGAAACGGAGCGCAGATGCTGCGCCATGGAGGCGAAGGAAATGTCCTGCGGGCCAATGATCACGCCGAAGACGAAGCCGCTGTCCTGGCTGGGAATGAAACCGGTGGGCATGGTGAAGAAGAGATAGCCGGTGCCGACGAGCATGAGCACGGCCACCGCCAGCGTCCCCAGGCGGAAGCGCAGGGCGATGTGGAGGGTCACTTCATACCAGCGCGTCAGGCCCTTGAATCCGTTTTCCAGCAGATGGTAAAACCAGCCGTGGCGCGTTTCGTGCTCCGACTTCAAGAAGCGGCTGCCCAGCATGGGCGTGAGGGTGAGCGATACGAATCCGGAAATCAGGATGGCCACCACGATGGTGACGGAGAACTCATGCAACAGGCGTCCGACAATTCCGCCGAGGAAGAGCACCGGGATGAAGACGGCCACCAGCGAGAGCGTCATGGAGACGATGGTGAAGCCGATTTCGTGGGCCCCGGCGATGGCCGCCTGGCGCCGCGTTTTGCCCATCTCCATGTGGCGCACGATGTTCTCCAGCATCACGATGGCGTCGTCCACCACGAAGCCCACCGAAAGCGTGAGGGCCATCAGGGAAAGGTTGTTGAGGCTGTAGCCCAGCAGGTACATCACGGCGAAGGTTCCAATGATGGAGAAGGGCACGGCGGCGCCGGGAATCAGGGTGGCGGAAACGTTGCGCAGGAAGAGGAAGATCACCATCACCACCACGCAGACCGTCAGCAGCAGCGTGAACTCGACGTCGCGAATGGAGTGGCGGATGGATTGCGAAGAGTCGAAGGCCACTTCCAGGTGCACGGAGGGCGGGATCTCGTGGCGGAATTCAGGCAGCAGTTGGTTTACGGCGTCGACTACATCCACCGTGTTGGTGCCGGGCTGGCGGTTGATGGCGAGGATCACGCAGGGCTTGCCGTTCATGAGCGCGATGATCTTGTCGTTCTCCACGCTATCAATGACATGGCCCAGTTGTTCCAGGCGCACGGGGACGCCGTTGCGGTAAGCCACGATGATGGGCCGGTATTGGGCCGCGCGATCGAGGCCGCCGCTGGATTCGATGGTGAAGGCCTGTTTGTCGCCGTCCAGTTGGCCAGTGGGCAGGTTGGTGTTGCTGGAGGAGATGGCCTTCTGGACTTCGTCGATGCCGATGTTGTGGGCGGCCAGTTGATCGGGATCGACCTGGACGCGGACGGCAAACTTCTGATCGCCGAAGACCTGGACGCGGGAAACGCCATTGACCATGGAAATGCGCTGCGCCAGGAGGAGGTCGGCAAACTCGCTGACCTTAGAGGCGGGCAGGGTCTCGGACGACAAAGAGAGGTAGAGGATGGCCTGGTCGGCTGGATTGGCCTTCTGGTAAGTCGGCGGGCGCGGCATGGTGGTGGGCAGCAGACCGCCGGCCGCGGAAATGGCGGCCTGAATATCCTGGGCGGCGGCGTCAATGCTGCGGCTCAGGTCGAACTGCACGGTGATTTGGGTGGAGCCGAGCGAATTCACCGAGCTCATCTGCTGGATGCCGGCGATGGTGGAAAACTGGCGTTCGAGCGGCGTGGCCACGGTGGACGCCATGGTTTCCGGACTGGCTCCGGGCAGCGCCGCGTTCACCTGGATGGTGGGATAGTCGACGCTGGGCAGCGCCGCCACCGGCAGCGCGCGGAATGCAACGGCGCCGAACAACACGATGCTGAGACAGACCAGCACCGTCATGATGGGGCGTTCGATGAAGAGTTGGGAGATGTTCACTGCGGCCCCGATCCGGCCTTGGGCGCTTCCACCACGCGCACGGTGACGCCGGGAAAGAGCGCCATCTGGCCATCGACGACCACCGTTTCGCCGGGCGCGACGCCTTTCTCGATCACGGTCCTGGTACCGAGCGAAGTCCCCAGAGTTACGGGCCGCATATCGACCGAGTGATCCGGCTTGACGACGAAGACTACCTGGCCGAGCTGTCCCATCTGGACGGCTTCGGCGGGAACCACGGTGGCGTTGCGGAGGGTATCGAGGGTCAGGGCGACGCTGACGAACTGGCCGGGCCAGAGCATGGAGTCGCGATTCTCGAAGGTGGCTTTCAAATGGATGGTGCCGGTGGAAGCATCGACGG
Organism: Bryobacteraceae bacterium; assembly: GCA_049519475.1. Lineage (GTDB taxonomy): Bacteria > Acidobacteriota > Terriglobia > Bryobacterales > Bryobacteraceae > PALSA-129. The sequence goes on from JBEKQS010000057.1 coordinate 21,276, forward strand.
TGTTGTCGATTACCGCGAGCGAGCCCGCGACGCCGCGGCCGGAGCCATCCTGCAAGGTGGCGCGCACGGCGAGCGAGTGTCCGGCATTCAGGCGGCGGATAGCGCCGAGGTGATCCTCAGGCACGTTGAAGTCGACGAAGATCGGTTCCACCTGGTGGATGATTACCAGCGGCACATCATTCTCCTTGACCAGATTGCCGGCATGCACGAGCAAGTTGCCGGTGCGGCCGGAAATGGGCGCGTGGATCTCGCAGTAGCTGCGGTCGAGGCGGGCCTTGGAGACCGCGGCCTGGTCGGCCGCCATTGTGGCGCGCGCCGTCCCGACACTGGCCTGGGTGGCGCGGGAAGCGGCGCGATTCATGTCGAGCGTGGTGCGGGCCTGGTCGGCGGTCATTTTGGAAGCCAGTTTTTCCTGATTCAATTGCTCCTGGCGGGCCGCGTCGGTCTCGGCAAATTTCACCTGAGCGGCGTTCTGCGCCAGCGTGGCTTCGGCCTGGGTGATCATCGCCTGGTCGCGCTCCACGGCGGCCTCGGCCTGATGCAGCGCATCGTCGTAGGGGCGCGGATCGATCTGGAACAGCAGGTCGCCCTGCTTGACGTTCTGGCCTTCGGTGAAACCGACCGTGAGAAGCTGGCCGGCGATCTGCGACTTCACCTGCACCACGGCGGAGGCTTCCACGGTCCCCACCACGTGCAGTTCGGTGGGCACCGATTCCTCGGTGGCCTTGGCCACGGAGACCGGCATGACGGGCGGCCCCGCGGGTCCCTTCTGTTGAGCTTGCTCTTTGTGGCAGCCGCAAAG
>JBEKQS010000058.1:0-22066 GCA_049519475.1 Bryobacteraceae bacterium
CTTGATGCAGAAGCTCGAACCGCTGGCGAAGCAGGGACTGGCCGCCGCGATCTACACTCAGACCACCGACGTGGAAGGCGAAGTCAACGGCCTGATGACGTACGATCGCAAGGTGGTCAAATACGATGCGGCGAAGCTGGCGGAGTGGCACCGGCGGATTATAGCGGCGGCGGCGCAAGGCAAGGCTGCGGGAAAATGACGGGCGCCAAATGTTGGAACGGCTAGTGTGAATACCACAGAGCGCTAGAGTGTTTCCAGTACCGCAACTGAGTTTTTCTAATCGAGATTCGTTGACAGGCATCAGCGCTATGCCGCCCGCGACGGAGGCAAAGCGGGGACAGCTATCCAATTCCAAAGGCGGGAATTGGTAGCAGTCCCCGTTTTGCGGATTGCGAGGCAACATTCGCGGGACGGACACCGCTCCCTCACGGTCGCGGCTCGCATCGCCGTACATTCGTTCCCCGACTGTTGTATGCTCCAAAGATCATGAGATTCCGCTTCCTATTTGTGTGTGCCGCCGGCGCTGCCATTGCGCTATTTGCCCAACAATACAGTCCCAGCCTCTACAATGGCATGCGCTGGCGCCAGGTGGGGCCCTTCCGCGCCGGACGCATCTCGGCTGTAGCCGGCGTACCGGGCGATCCCGCCACGTACTATCTCGGCACGCCCGGTGGCGGAATCTGGAAGTCCACCTCCGGCGGCGTCACCTGGAAGCCCATCTTCGACGATACTCACATGGACTCGGTCGGCTCCATCGCCGTGGCGCGCTCCAACCCCAACATCATCTACGCCGGCACCGGAGACGTCAGCAGCGTGGAGAAATCGGTCAACCTGGGCAACGGCATGTGGAAGTCCGTGGATGCCGGCGCGCACTGGCAGCAGATCGGCCTCGCGGACACCCACCACATCGTGTCGCTGGTGGTGGATCCTAAGAATCCCGACATCGTGCTGGCGGCGGCGCTGGGCCACACTTATGCGCGCAACGAAGAGCGCGGCGTCTTTCGCACTACCGACGGCGGCCGCACCTGGAATAAGGTGCTTTACAAGGGCGACAACATCGGCGCGGTCAACCTGGTGGCCGATCCCGACAACCCGCAGACGCTGTTTGCCGGGCTGGAGGTTTACCTGACGCTTCCCAACGCCGGGCGCGGCGGTGGAGGTGGCGGGGGCCGCGGAGCAAACGCCGAGCCGGACACTTCCGGCGCGGGCATCTACAAATCCACCGACCAGGGCCTCACCTGGACCGCCCTGACCGGCCACGGCCTCCCGGAATCGGGCATGGGGCGCATTGGCCTGGCGGTGGCCGCCGGCACCGGCGGCCAGCGCGTCTACGCCGTCATGCAAGGCGGCATGTTCCGCTCCGACGACGGCGGCGCCAACTGGTATCGCAGCACCACCGACTCGCGCTCGAACGGCAGCGCCTACTTCAGCCAGGTCTACGTGGCGCCCGACAATCCCGACATCGTCTACGTCGTCCAGACCTCCATGTACCGCTCCACCGACGGCGCCAAGACCTTCGAATCTTTCAAGGGGGCACCCGGCGGCGACGACTACCACGTGCTGTGGATTGACCCGACCAACGGCAAGCGCATCTTAGCCGGCGTGGACCAGGGCCCGACGATCAGCGTGGACGGCGGCCATACCTGGGATTTGAACTGGTACAACCTTCCCAACGGCCAGTTCTACCATATCTCCACCGACACGCGGTTCCCTTATTGGATCTACGGCACGCAGCAGGATTCGGGCTCCGCCGCAACCGCCAGCCGCGGCGCGTTCGGGCAAATCACCTTCATGGAATGGCTGCTCTCGGCGGGCGCCTACGAATTTGGCTACATCCATGCCGACCCGCTGGACCCCAATATCATCATGGCCAGCGGTCAAGGCAGCGTCGTCCAACGCTATGAATTGGTCAACCACCAGTTCCAAAACGTCTCGCCGCCGCGCAGTGGGGGATACCGTTTCGCCAACACGCCCCCGCATCTGTTTTCTTCTGCCGATCCGCACATCTTCTACCTGGGCGCGCAATACCTGCTGGAGACCCGCGACCTGGGCCAAACGTGGAAAGCGGTGAGCCCCGACGTCACATTGGCGCCCGGGGAAACCGCACCTCCCGCCGAACCGGCGGCGCCACCGGCGGAGCCACCCGCGGCAGGCGGCCGCGGCGGTCGCGGCGCGGGCATCTCGGCCATCGCGCCTTCGCCCATACGGGCCGGAGCGGTTTGGGTGGGCACTTCCAACGGCAAAATCCAAATGACCGCGGATGGCTCCTCCTGGAACCATGTCACTCCCGCCGACCTGCCGGCCAACACTCCCATCCAACAGGTTGAAGCCTCCCCACACAACATCGACACGGCCTTCTTCACACTGGATCACCACAACTCCAACGACTTCGCCCCCTACATCTTCCGTACTCGGGATGGCGGCAAGACCTGGACGCGCATTGTCTCCGGCATCCCGGAGAACGAAATCGCGCGCGTGGTGAAAGAAGACCCCGTGCGCGCCGGCTTGCTCTACGCCGGCACCGAACACGGCGCCTGGGTGTCGTTCGATTACGGCGATCACTGGCAGTCGCTGCAGCTCAACCTGCCCACTGCGTCGGTGCGCGATCTCGAAATTCACGGCGACGACCTGGTGGCCGGAACCTACGGCCGCGCCTTCTGGATTCTCGACGATGTCACGCCGCTGCGCCAGATGACGCCGCAGGTCTCATCCTCAAACGTGTATCTCTTCCGCCCGCAGACTGCCACGCGCGTGCGCAACGACACCGATTTCGACACGCCGTTTCCGCCGGAGATGCCCGCCGGCGCCAACCCGCCCGATGGCGCCATCCTGAACTACTATCTGAAGTCCGCTCCCGCGGGCCCAATCACCATCGGCATCTATGACGCTGCCGGAAAGCTGGTCCGCGAACTGACCAGCGTGCCGCCGCCGCCCGAGCCCGAGCCGCAGCTCACCGTTCCCAATTATTGGATCGAGCGGCCGCACCCGCTTCCCGCCGCCGCCGGCATGAATCGCGCCGTATGGGATTTGCGCTACACGCTGCCGCCGTCGTTCAACCGTGGGGCCACCAACTCATACCCCATCTCCGCGCTCTATGGCAACACTCCCGCCGAGCCCCGCGGCCCGCTGGTGGCTCCCGGCGATTACGAAGTCCGTCTCACGGCCGGCGGCGCAAGCTATCGTCAACCGTTGCATGTCATCATGGAGCCGCGCGTGAAGACTCCGCCACAGGGCATCACCCAGCAGCGCGACCTCGGCTTGCTGATCTCCGAGGGCATGACCGTGAGCCACGCCGCCAATCAACAGGTGGCCGACCTGCGTGCCGCGCTGGCCGCATTGCAATCTCCACCCGATACTGCCGGCGCTTTGGCCACTAAGGCCGCCACCTTCGGCGGCGCTCCCGCCGGCCGTGGAGGACGCGGCGGCGGCGGTGGTGGCGGATTCGGCGGCCGTGGAGGCGGCGGCGCCACTACCGTCAACTTCACTACCCTGAATGGCGAGTTCGGTTCCCTGATGAACACCGTGGAGCAAGGCGACTTTGCTCCCACCCAAGCCATGCAGGAGACGTATCACGACGCCTGCCAGCAACTCACGCAGGCGCTCACCCAGTGGGAAGAGCTGAAGAGCAAGGAGCTCGCCGCGCTCAACGCGCTTCTGGGCGCGAGTAAAATCGCGATTCCACCGCCGGCGCCGGCTGGACCGACCTGTGGAAGATAGCGAGGAATCCTCCATGAGCCGAGGCACATCGCTCGTGTGGTGTCCCGTTGGAGGTGGATGGGGGCGCAATCGACGAACAAACCCGTGCAGCGGACGATCTGGTCGACGCTTTACGCGAGCCGTGATCGCCGGAGAGACAGTCCGCCCGAAAGCCGCGTGCAGAATCCGCCACCACGAGTGCAGCCTTTGCCTGGCAGGCCCGGTCGTCAAACCCGCACGCCACGGCAACCATCGCCAGATTCTCAGATCCGGCCGGCGTCACCGTTTTGGCCTGTTCGGTACCCCGCGTGCTCGGATATTCGCAACTCTACGTACGATTCCGTTGAAAACGGCAGCGCCCGACGTACCAAAGCGGTTCTTTCGGAAGAAATCGAAAAACTGAACCGGTTCGCACCCTGAGCCAATGAACATAAACCGCCCGAGCTTTCCCGCTCGTCTGACTCGCCGCAGTGCAGCCGCTCTGGCCTGCGCGTGTCTTTCCGGGACCATTACCGCCGTGGAATCGCCGCATGGCACGGCTGTTGAAGCCCGCCTGTTGACTCCCATTTCGACATACCGCGCCAAGCCGGGGATGGAGGTTGCGGCGGCGGTGGCCACACCGCTATGCGCGGGCGGGGCGCGCGTGCTGCCGGAGGGGACGGAGTTGCGCGGCGTGGTGAAGCGGGTCAGCAAGGTGGGGCTGGGGCTGGTGCACGAGAGCGCCGGGCTGAAACTGGAATTCACGCAGTTGAACCTCCCCGATGGGCGGGAGTACACGGTGGCGGCGCGCCTGGCGGGAATCGATAACGCGCGGGAGCGGGTGGACCGGAAGGGGAATATCCATGGAATCCGGGCCACGGCGACGCTCTCGAACCGGCTTGGGGAGCGAATTGTTTTCGCGGCATTAGGACATCCGGCGGCCATGATTCCGCTGTTCGTACTGGAATCGAGCCTGTTCCATTTCCCCGAACCGGAGATCCAATTCCGGCGCGGCACGGAGATTCAGTTCGATGTCGAATTTCCGGATGAGTTGGGGGCGGTAGGGCCGTGCCCGCTGCCGGAAGTGGATGCCTCGCCGGAGGAGTGGGCAGCCATGCAGGAGGTGGTGGACGCGCTGCCCTACTGGACGTACTCGAAACAGCGGCAGCCGATGGACCTGGTGAACCTGCTGTTTGTGGGATCGCGGGAAGAGGTGGATCGAGCCTTCGCGGGGGCGGGGTGGATTGGATCGCGAGCGAATTCGATGCGGGCGGGAGTGGCGGCCATCCGCGCGATCGTCGAACAGCATGGCTTTTCCGACGCACCGATGCGGACACTAGTGCTGGACGGCCAGGAGCCGGATTTCCGGCTGCAAAAGAGCCTGGACACATTCGAGAAGCGCGACCATTTGCGGATCTGGAAGCGCGACGGGGAGTTGGACGGGCGTCCCATGTGGGCGTCGGCGGCGACGCGCGACCTGGGGACCACATTCGGAATGCACCCGTTCGGGTTCACGCACGAGGTTCAGAGCGATGTGGACCTGGAGCGGGACAAGGTGATCCACGACCTGGTTTTCACCGGGTGCGTGGATTCGGTGGCGTACGTGCCGAGGCCGGAGGGCGTGCGGGAGACGGGGCAGGACTACCGAAAAGGCGTGAGCACGGACGCCCGGGTGGCGGTGGTCACGTTGAACGGCTGCACGGAGCCGCGCGAGGACTTCGGGCCGGCGGAGCCGTTTCCGAAGCCGTCCAAAGTGGTGCGATTGATCCGGCGGGTGACGCTGACGGCGCGCAACCACTTTCTCCGGGACAACTGGGTATACCGCACGGCGGATGCCGTACGGCTGGGCTACCTGGCGCTCCGGAAGTTCGACCAACAGGCCAGGCAGGAAGGCCGGGCGCGGCAATTGGAAACGGCGATGCATAGCTCGCTGGCCATGGGATCGCGTTAGCAACGTCTATTCGACTCGGGAGTTTTTATAGCGGACGAAGGCCCCGAATTGCAACAAGGGGTTGCGCGCTGTCTCGTGCCGGTAACGGCAATCTCGGCAGCTTGCCCTGGCTAACGGCGTTATTATGAATTCGGATATCCAGAGTATGCGATCGACATCGTTGTTCATTGGCCTCTGCTGCGCTTCGCTCGGCTGGGCGCAGCCGGCGAACCAGAGCGGTATCGCTCACGTCGCGTTCCGCGTCGCCTCGCTCGAAGCCACGCGCGCCTTCTACAACACGCTGGGGTTCGACCAGTTTTTTGAGATGAAACAGGGGGATCGGACCACCGAAGCCTTCCTCAAAGTCAACGACCATCAGTTCATCGAACTGTACCCGCAAACCGACCCGTCGCAGCCCATCGGGCTGATGCACGTCTGCTACGAATCGAGCGACCTCGAGGCACTGCACGCGGAGTACGTCAAGCGCGGGCTCACGGTTTCGGAGGTGCGCAAGGCCGGAGCCGGTAACCTGCTGATGACCATGAAAGACCCCGAGGGCCAGACCATCGAGTACACGCAGTACATGCCCGGGTCGCGGCACTTCGAGGACCGCGGCAAGCACCTGGGCGCCAAACGCGTGGCGCAAGTGATGGTGGGCGCCACATCTCCGGCGCGGGATGCCGCGGCCATACGGACCTTCTATCTGGAAAAGCTGGGCTTCACCGAAATCGGCCACGGCATTCCCGCGCGCCTGCGCATGCCCGGCGATTCCGGACAGGAAGTGGATATCGCGGCCGCCGGCCCGGAGGTCAAATCGGGCATCCAGTTCGGCGTCGCCGACCTCAAACACACCGCCGGGATCCTGACCAACCTGGGCTTGGCCGCCAAGGCCACCCCCGCAAATGACCCTACCTCGCTGACCGTGGCCGATCCCGACGGTGCGGTGATTTCGTTCGTCAAAGGCGTTCTGCCCGAGCTGAAATAGGCGCCTCGCGTTTCCAGGCGGCGTCGCGTTCAGAGTCGGTCACCCCTTGCCAGGCCCCTTTTCAGCTCGCCGGTAGGACTGGCAGTACCTTTAGTACCTTCATCCCAGATCCGGCCCGCCGATGTAAGGGACATGCATACGAACTTCGATCTCAAACCCATCGCGACAGCGTCGGACCAGATGCCGCTGAGCCTGTCTCTTGCACGCTTCCTCGCGATATGCGCGATTGCTATCGGCCTCTCCACCACCGCATCTGCTGCTTCGGTCCAGATGACTTTCGACGGCGTCAACGGCGCGCAAGCGTTCGGCGTGTACGTCAGCCCGTACTTCGGCACGATGGACGGCACACCTGTGGTTTTGTACTGTGTGGACTTCTCAAACGAAGTGCAGATGGGACAGCAGTGGGATGCCAATTTGACACCGATCACCCCCGGGGCCGACCTCGGCGATACACGCTTCGGCGCCCAGCCAGGCGCGTTGGGGCTTTATGAGCAGGCGGCCTGGCTTGCTCTCCAGCTCGCGTCACAGCCGACCAGCCAATATGGTGATATTCAGGCCACCATCTGGCAGCTCTTTAACGCAGCCGCTCCGAACCCGAGTTCGTCGTATTGGCTCCAGCAGGCGGAAAGCAACTACGCTTCGACTGATTATGGGGATTTCTATATCATCACCAATACCGGCCCGGTGCAGCAGTTTGGGCAAGTCCAGGAGTTCCTCACCCAGATGCAGCCGACTGCCGCGCCTGAGCCCAACGCACAACTGTTGATCGGAATAGTCTTGATTGGCGCGAGTTGCGTTTTGCACAGGCGCCGAAGGACGCAGTGATTCGCCCGGCCCCGCGGCGATACGTTGGTTTCGTCCAAGAGCCCGGAACAAGGGGTGATTCACTGAAATTAAGAGAGCTGTTGGAGCCACCCTCCGGGCTTGAACCGGAGACCTGCTGATTACGAATCAGCCGCTCTACCAACTGAGCTAGGGTGGCCTTGGAATCGATCAGTTACGGGGAACAGGAACCAAATTGAGGTGTTGACAATGGACCTGTTCGACCGTTTTCTACAGGAGAAGAGTACCTGAAAGGTGTCTCCCCTGATACACTCCGCTCCCGCCGCCGGGCGCGAAGAGCATTCGAGCCTATTTTAGCAAACCCGACGAAGAACGGCATGCTCGATTGCAAGCAAGGACTGCGGCGCAGTACCACCGGATGGCCTCAGCGCATCATCACCCGAACCGCGCCTGCCAGGCCGGCAACAGGCGGAGGCGCCGGAATTGCGCCACGCCCGCCTGCGGGCTGCGCACCGCCCGTGGGACCGGCCCGTCCGCCGGTGGGCAGGGTGCGTACTTCGATTTCGATCCGGTTAGCGCCGGCCACCATCGCGTCGGTCACATCCCAACGATAGGGCTGCCAGGCGCGCGCATCGAGATCTTCCCCGTTCACACGGAGGCGCGCATAATCGTGGACGTCGTCGCATTCCACGAACAGGCGCTTGCCGGCCGGCTTGGACGGCACCGTGACTTGCTTCTGGAATTGCGTCGCACCGGGCTCCGCGGCGAATTCCGCGATGGCGTCGCCGGCCGCGAACGATGGCTCGGGTGACGCCACGCCGGCTGGCGCCGGACCGATCACCACGATCTTCGCCTCGTAAGGTCCGAGCACGAGCGGCAAGTGGACCGAATCCTTCCCGGCGGCCGCGGCGGTCATCAAGTGGATTTGGCCCGTGCCCGCATCCCACACCTGCGCCTGGCCGTGTCCGGCCACCACGGCCGTCCGCGATTGCTTCTTGTCACTCTCGTTGAAGAAGAAGTATAGGTCGCCATCGCGCCACGTTCGGTGGGTATACTTCAGCGGAGGGCATGGGCCCTCGAGCGCCACGTCCGGCTTGGGCAGCGCGGCCACCACGCTCGCCGTGATGTCGCCGCCGGACTCGATCAGGGTGGCGAAGCTCAGGTCCGGTCTGTCCCTGGCTTCGAGGAAGGTCCGCTCCACAACCAGAGTGGGCGCGACGCCGACAAACAGCACCTTGCCGCCCGCCGAGGCGAAAGCCCGCAACCGATCGAGCCCCGCGCGCGAGATTACGATGGAAGACGGAACGATGACCGCGCGGTAGACTTGCCCGCTGAGGTTACGGAAGCCGCCGTCCTCCAGGGTGGCGACGGAGCTGAGCGACTGCTCGTCGAAGTAGTCGAAATCGATCTGGTGCTCCAGAAGTTGCTTGCCCAGCTTGGTGGTACTGCGGTCGGCCTCTTCGTCGCCCAGCCACATGCTGTTGGCCGGATGGTAGAGGGCCACCTGCGCGGCGGGCCGGCCAATGGCCATTAAATAGGATGCGCGGTTGGCGTACCAGGCCAGCATGGCGGCTTGTGGCGGCGCTTCCGCGGACGTCCCGGCGCCGCGAACGGCGGGGATGCGGATCTGCGGCGCGTTGACGCCGCGCACGAACTGGTAGTCCAACTGGAACTTGCCGTCCACGCCCGTGCCGCCGCCCTCTTCCGACCACACCCGCGGCCGCCCGAACAGGTGCGCCGCGGACGAGGCCAGCTTCGGAAAGTTGTTGTTGATGTCGTAAGCCGTGTCTTCGCGATTCACGGCATTGGGAACGAGCTGGTTCAGGTTATCGATGCCCGGAATCTGCACGTGGCGCATGTCGCGGAAGAAATCGCCCTCGTTGCGGATGAGATCCTCGCCGCGCGAAAGGTTCAGCATCAACTCTTCGTGGTTCAGGTGGACCAGGTATTCCAGGTTGTTCCTGGCGCACCAATCGGCCTGCACGCCGAAGAAGCTATCGCGGAAGATGCCGCTCCAGACGTCCCAGTAGTCGGCCTTCACGCGCTTGGCATCTTCGGTCAACTTGGGCGCGAAGAAGAGCGGCAGGTAGGGCTGCAGATCGTAGCCCTTCCGTTCGCGGAAGCTATCGAGCAGCCTGGGCGTCCAGGGGATGAAGCCGGTGTAATCGGGTTCGTCGCCGAAAAAGCCGAGCACGGTATTGCCGAATTCCCGGCCAAAGAGCTCCTTATAGACTTCGTGAGTGGTTTTCAGAAACGCGCGCGTGGCGTCCGGGTTGAGGTAGTCAATGAGTGAGTACAGGCTGTCCTTGGAGTAAGTGCCGTCGGCGCGGTTGATGTAGCGCGTGGGCGAACTGCGGAACACGTGGCGCACCAGCAGCACCTCGGACCGGCCTTCCGGCGGAGCCGTCCACTTGATCCGGCCGCCGCGAATGGGCAGCACCTCCGCAACAGCAGGCTGGGCCTCGGTATTCGCGGCAGCCCTGGCCTGCGTGAGGGCGAGTGCGCCCAAAGTATCGGGAGGGACCGGGAGAGACATGGTCTGTCCGGGCGCCACGCCGATCCTTGTATCCGCGACGATTCCCTGCATGGTGAGCTGCGGATAATCCTCGCTGATTTTGCCGCCGGCGAAGCCGCTGGGGTAACTGCCTTCGTCCGCCAGCCAGACCTTCATACCGCGCTTGCGGGCCTCTTCGATGGCGAACTTAGTAAGTGCGAGATGTTCGGGCGAGAGGTACTTGGGAGTCATGCCGCGAGCGGGGCCGAGGTTGACCACATAGACTCCGTTGGCCACTAACTGGTCGAACTCCTGCACGATGCGCGCCTGGGTCAATTCGTTGCCCCAGATGGCCCAGTGGATGGCGCCGTACTCACGCGGAGGGGTACGGAAATTGGCGGCCGCTTCGCTGACGGAAGGGACGCTGATCTGTTGCCAGGGGCGTTGGGCCAGCAACCCGCCGGCGCACGCGGCCAGCGCAAGAGTCTGGAAGGCGGTTTTCATAATGGTCTCCGGGGGAAAGGTACATCTCCGGACCGGCCTCCGGAGGGACGCAGCAGCGTGGCCGCGAGGAGCGCCACGACGATGCCATAAAGGCTTGCCTCAACCTTCAAAGAGGCGAGGCTCTTGCGTGGATCGAGCGGCAGGAACAGAATGGTGGCGGCGCCGCCGGGAACGGTCCGGCCGTTACCCTTGAAGCCGGCCATGTCGAGGAGCCGGGTTCTGCCGGTGCGCAGATCGACACGCGGCGGAAGCGGCGCTTGGTCTATGAACAGGTAATCGTCCAGAAGATAGTCCTGCTCGATCGGCCACCAGGTCTCCGGGCTCTTCAGCGAGAGTTGCGCCTGGGCGCCGTCGGCGTAGGCAACCGTGATGCGGCCGTGCTCCATCCGGCTGGCCTGCGGGAAAGTGACTCCGGTCATCAAGAGATAGACGCTCTCGGCCCGGCCAGTAAGTGGAAACTCAGTTTCACTCTGGTCCTGCTTCCATTGAGACAGGAAGAGACAGTTGGGCGCAGTTCCCGCGGGAGTCCGGAACGGGACGCGGAGCGGAGTCTTCAGCATGCCTCCGGCGCCGCGCAGGCCCGTGTCGTCGATCTTCGCCGTCATATCCAGATTGGCCCACCCTCCCAGCAACTGCTCCGGCAGTGCCAGTGAGCAGAAGGGCGAGCGCGGTTCCTGGTAAGGGCGCGTGAAGATGTCGACGATCTGGTGTTTCAACACGGCGGAGAGGTCCACCGGCTCGGACCTCCGATGAGTTCCGATTGCCGGGGCCGCCGCAGGCGACGGCGCATCTGCCCTGACATCGAAAGAGATCGGCAGAGACCATCGACAGTCACCCTCATGCATGTTGGCGAAGACGGTGTGATAGCCAGCCGCCGCCACTTGGCCGCCGGCGAGCGAATGTTGCGGGTCGTCAATCTGGGCGAGCGACACACCCGGCGGCAGCGTGAGCGTCTGCCCGGCCGAGTAGATGCGATGAGCGGGAAGCGCCGTGGGTGCGTCGCCATTCCACTCGACAGTGACCTTCCACGAAGGCGCGGCCGGCAGGTTGACGATCAAAGCCGGTGCTCCCACCGCAGCCGGGTCAAACCCCGATGAGACCTCGGCGCCTCCGCTCTCGACCTTGGGCAGCCTGATGGCGCGGGCCCGCAGGACCAGCGTCAATGGAACGGGCTTGGGCAGCCGACTCGAGATCTCATACGTGTCCAGGGGACCTTCGCGGCGCCAATTGAAATCCAGGTTCGAATGCTGGAGCGAAGCATGGCTCCACTCCCGCGGGAATCCGGGACGAATCGTGAGCGTGCCGCGGAGCAGATCCGGTTGCACGCCGAAGAGGCCTTCGGTGAGAGAGCGCGCAGTGATGCCGATCGGGTCGCCAAAATCCCGCTGGGCCTCCTGCCGGTGCGCATCCAGCGCGGAGCTCATATGGAAGTTGCCGGGCGCAAGCCCCATGAACATCGAGTCGAGGAGATTGCCTTTGAGCAGTTGATAGGCCTCCTCTGCCATTCCGGCCTGCCACATCGCCAGCGCGGTGTGGACGTTCTCCGCCAGTGCCAGCAGGTTGAGCGACCAGAGGTAGGGGAGCCAGTCGGAGCAGGAAAGCATGTACCACCCCCCGGCCGGGACACCCGGGCCGTGCACGGGAACCCTGCGGAGCGCCGAGAGGCGCTCGGCAACCATCTGCCAGGCTTGGCGCGTCGTGGGAACTTCGCTGTCAATAGTGTGGTAGACGGTCCAAACGGCGGGATTGGTGTAAACCGTCTGCGCGCCGAGCCAATCTTTCGATTCGGCATAAGCGCCTTGCGCGGGCAACCAGAGGTGCTGCTCGATGCCATCTGCAATCTGCGCGGCCTCGTGCTCGTAGGGTTCCGGATCCTCGCCCAGCAGACGCGCCAGCACCGCTGCCGAGCGGAAGGCGAAGAGGTTGTACACGGATGAATGGGTTGCGCCTCCGCCGTTGTACTGCAGATTGTCGCTGGCCCAAATCACCGCGTACGCTTCGTAGAGCGGCAGCGCTTTGCCTCCAGGACCGCGATAGGTCCGGCGGAAGAGGCGCTTCTCCCAAGCCAGGTGGCGCTGGAACGCCGGCCAGATCTCCCGCGCGAGCTCGATGTCTCCAGTCCACCGCAGGTAGCGCAAGAAGACATCGAAGAAGACCATGTTCATGTCATAGTGATTCCCCGACAGGTCGCCGTTCGAGTGCAGCAGGCCCTCTTTGCGGGCCAGGTGCGATGCGGCATCGGCAGGGCCCGTAGCCGGAGAATGCGAATCGGTCCCCGGCGAAGCGTTCTGGCGCCTGATCCAGTGGCGCACCTGTTGGCGCATGCGGTCATGTTGGCCCAGAGCCGCGAGCGCATACGGGCCGCGCCATCCGGCCAGCGCGCCACGCCAGGCGACGCAGCCATGCATCACGCACTGCTGTTCGGCGTCCCACAGTCCGTCGGACGCGATGCCGATCGCCCCTGCGCTGGCATTGATGTAAGGGTCCGGCGTGGACATCCGCAGAGTGGCGGCGATTTCGGAAACTTGTTTGCTGCGGGCGGCAAATGCCGCTGCGCGATCATGGTCCACGGGACGCTCACCCGGAGTGGCGAGCCGTTGGACCAACAAGTGCATAGGCGCGCCATCGCCCAGCGGGACCCAGCCAGTAAGGATCGGCAACTGTGGAGCGGCGCCTGTCGCGCCAGGCTCACTCGCGGCTTGCCCAGTCGCTACAATCGACACATCCCACGTTCCGACATCGGCGACGCTCAGGCGTGAGCCGGCCGGAAAGGTGAGCAGCAAATCGCCAGTGGGACTTTCGAGGAGGCTCGACGGAACAGGCGCCGTCTCGATGGTGTATCGGTTTCCGGTACATTCCTCCGGGCGAACCTGGAAGAAGCGCGAAACCGGCTCCGCCTCGCATCCGATGTCTCCATTGCGTGCGCCCTTGCGGCCGCTGACGCCGCCGAAAGCCCAGGTAAGCGCGGTGGAGGGAGGAACGCCGTGCGCCTCAACTTGCAGCATCAGGCCTGCGCCCTGGCCTGCGGTAAGCACTTCGATCCGCAGCCAGCCCTGGGCCAGCAGCGCGTCGCGGACCTCGTAGATCATGCGCCCCGGACGGTAGCGCGCTATCACCCCGGCAGCCTGCGCGAGCCATTTGGAGCCGCTTGCCGCGGAGAGCCCCAGCTTGAGGTTGCCGCCATGGCCGGGAAGATAGAGCGAAAACTCCGGGAGGTCGCCGGCATCGACGCGGAAGTTGATGTTGGGCCCGTAGAGCGGACGATTGAAAAACTCTCCGCCATTGCGAATGACGAAATCGCCGTCCACCGGTGTGTAGCGGAGAGGCCGGGCCGTATTGCCGGCCAGTAGCGGACGCGTCACACCAGTGATTACTTTGGGCGGTGGGACGACGAATTCCGAAGCGCGCCCCGCTGCTTGAGAACTGCTCTGCGCTTGCAAGGGAAAGCCGATCGCGGCGCCCGCCGCTGCCGCACTCGATCCGGCGATAAATCTGCGGCGGGTGAGGTCTCCGAAAGGCGGCATTGCATTCCCTATTGTGTCATTCTCGTCTCGGACCGGCGGAAGAAACTCCACCCGGTGCGCCGCGCGCAGTATGTGAAAGCTCTCCCGACGGACAGGGAGAGCTTTCCATTTTCGGCAATCCCTCTTCGGCTAAAACAGCAGCCGCAGCGACAACTGAACGTTGCGCGGATCGTTGACCTGGGTCAGAGTCACCTGGCCTGCCGTGCTGCCGCTCAGACCCGTGTTCGGGGGGTTGAATTGCGGCGAATTCGTGGCATTGAACGCTTCCGCGCGGAACTGGAGCCGCATGTGCTCGCGCAAGGTGAAGGCCTTGAACATGGAGAGGTCGGCGTTCGGCACCTTGGGTGGACGGAGGCTCGGGAACTCCAGGCTCAGCGTCCGGGGCGTGTTCGGCGCCTGCTGGACGAAGGCAACCGGCAAGGTCTGGCCGTTGAAGGTGCAGTTCGTGGTGGTGAGGTTGGTCAGCAGCGTGCACGTATTGAAAGCTTTCGACTCGTTTGCGCCGGGCAACGCGGGGTTGATTCCCATCGAGTAGAAGCCGCTCGGCGCGGCCAGCGGGAAGCCCGACTCGCGCACAAAGATGCCGTTGATCTGCCAGCCCTTCAACAGTGCGCCAGCAACCCCGTGCAGGTTTGCGAAGAGCGGAATGGCCCAGTTTCCGTCGACCACGATGCGGTGCGGCGCATCGGTGGCGCTTAAGGTGCGTTCCGGCGTCTGCGTGATGGGGTCCTGGGCGTTCATGTACGAAGTCGCGTTCAGCCACCGTTCATACGTGTAGCTCACCATCACGTTCAAGCCGTGCGACACCCGCTTGTCAAAGCGCACCTGTAGCGAGTTGTACCAGCTGTCCCCCACTGGAATATTCTGCTCGGTGATGGACCCAAACTGGGGGTGGGGCAGCAGCAACTGCTGCAGCGTGGTGGTGGCGCCGTTAATGCTGGTGGAGGGCAGCAGGCCAGCGAACGGATTGGTCACGCTATTGCTCAAGTTGGGCGAGTTAATGCTGCCGCCGTATTGCAGCAATTGCGCCATGCTGACAGCGTTGATGTTATTCGAGACGTCCAGTTCCTGGCTGCGGCTGCCCACGTAGGAGACTTCCAGCACCGAGCGGAAAGGCAATTCGTGCTGCACGCCGATCGAGAACTCCTGCACTCTGGGAATCACCCGGTTGGGGTTCACGAAGGAGACCGATTGGCCCAGAAACGTCGATAGCCCCAGCTTGCTGCCGGTGGGCGTCAGAATCCCTTGTGGAAAAGGATTGGAGAGTGTGGTGCCGTTGAGAGTAATGCCGCCGTCGTTGCTGTCCGTGAAGGGAGTGGAAATGCTGAATCCCTGGTTGCCCGACGGGGTGAAGGTGGCCAGGTAGCTCAACCCGTAGCCCGCGCGTATCACGGTCTTGTTCAAAGGGTGCCATGCAAAGCCCACGCGCGGCTGGACGTTGTTCAAGTCGCGACCGTAGGGCATCCTGTTGCCGGGGCTGGCAAACAGCAGCCCGCCTGTCAGGGCAACGCCCGGCTGATAAGTGTCTGCCACCTGCAAGGGGCTCTTGGCGGCGAGGTCGAAGCCCGCGTTCACCTGGTTGTTGCGCTCCGTCACCGGAGATTCATAGTCCCAGCGCAGCCCCAGGCTGAGGGTCAGCTTGTTGGTGACCCGCCAGTCGTCCTGCACGAAGGTGCCGTAATAGTGAAAGCCATACGCCAGCGCCGCATTGATGGCCGCGCTGCCGCTCGCCGGCAGGCCCAGCAGCAGCGACGCAATCCCATTGCCGGTGCCGGTCGAGGAGGTCAGCGCGTTGAATTGTGTGAACCCGTTGTTGAAGGTGTAGCTGCCGAAGGTGCTGGTGGGTGAATCGATATTGTCCAGCATGACGCGAAATTCCCCGCCGAACTTGATCTGGTGGCGGCGGATGGTCTTGTTCACGATCTCCGACCACGACCAACTGGCGCTCTCGGTGAACTGGTTCCCGGCGCTCCGCCCGGCTCCAAAGGTGGTGTAGCCGTCGGAGATGGCGGGGAAGTACGGCGGCTGCGTCTGCAGCAGCGACGAAGGGAAACCCAACGTCGTCGGGTCGAAACCGCTGGCGAACAGTGTGATCCAGAGGTCGTGCCGCAAGTACCCCACACGCGAGGTCAGCACCGTCGAGGGCGAGAGGATGGAGGTAAGGTCGAAGTTGCCGCCCTGGCTCAGGCGCCCGTCGGTGTATTGCGGCGAAGCCACCTGCTGAAAACCGTTATCGTTGTTCACTTCGGTACGGAAGCCGCGCACGAACCGCGAAAAGAATCGCTCCTTGTCGTTGATCGTCTGGTCCACCCGCAGTACGTGGGCGTCATAGGCGTCCGTCCGCGCATTGGGTGCGATCACCAGGTTGTTGGATTGGCTCGCAAAGGTGTTCTGGTTCGGCTGGTTGGGCGGCGGAATGTAGCTGGCAATCTTGGCCCCTACCGCGTTGATCCGGCTCGCCGGAATCGTGTCGTTGGGAAACGGCGTCCGCGTGTAGGTGTTCGTCCCCGTCTGCGTCTCGGTGAGCGGGTCGTAGATGGTGATCGGCGAGCCGTTGCTTTGCAGCGTGGTGGTGAAGTTCCCCTGCAGGGCCAGGGGCTGCGGCGTGCTTGAAGTGACGGGTGACGGAATTTCATCGCGCCACAACTCGTACGAATACATGAAGAAGGTCTTGTTGTGGCCGTCGTAAACATGCGGAATCACCACCGGTCCGTCCAGTTCGACCCCCGGCTCCTGCTGGTGATACGGGGCACGCCCGTTGCCAACCCGGTTCTGGTCGAAAGTGTTGGCGGTGAGGATGGTGTTCTTGACGTACCAGTAGGCCGCCCCATGATACTGGTTGGTCCCGTTCTTGGTGCTCACCGTGATGGTGCCGCCCGCCGTGCGTCCGTACTGCGCGTCGTAGTTGCTGTTCTCGATGCGGAATTCCGACACCGCGTCCTGATTCGGCACAAAGGCCATGTTGGTCGCGACGGAACCGGTTTCCACCCCCGTATCGGTCATGCCGTCCAGCAGCAGATCGCTCTTTCCCAACTGTCCGCCGTTGATCGACATACTCTCCGCCACGTTGTTGCCGGCGTCGAACGGACGCACCGAGCGGCTCAGCGCGTTGCCGCCGATATCGAACTGCACGCCGGTCGCCTCCACGCCCAACAGGTACGGATTGCGGCCTACCGAGGGCAGGTCGCGCACGTTCTCGACGCCCACCACCTGGCCCTTGTCGGAGGCCACCGTCTGCAGCAGCTCGACTCCGGCCGTAACCGTGACCTGCTCAGTCACCGCCCCAACTTCCAGCGTGAAATCCTGCTGCACCTGGTCGCCCACGCGCAACTCCAGATTGTCCCGGATGGCCTTCTTGAATCCTGGAGGCGCGGCCGTCACCCGATAGGTTCCGATCGGCAGCACCGGGAACACGTAGTACCCGGTCACATTCGTAGTGGTGCGGTTGATCTCGTTGGTGGCGAGATTCTGCGCCTCGATTGGTACTCCCGGCATCGCTGCGCCCTGAGAGTCCTTGACAATGCCGGTGATTCCGGCGCGAAATTCCTGGGCGAAAAGCGGCAGGCAAGCCGTCAATGCCCAAACCCACACCAGGCGACGTAGCCAATTCGACATAACTAAGAACCTCCTTGAAGCGAGCCAGACATGTCTGACTTGGAACCGTTGGGAGCGTAGCACTTCGCCCGGCGCGGGGCAAAAGAATTCAGCGTCAGGAGTGCTGTTTTGATATCCGAAACGCGGCAGGCCGCCAAACCGGCTGCAATAGCTTGAATTCAGAAGTCATAAATCGCTTCCGCGAGTGTGGTGCACCCTCAGTCCATGTCTTTGTGTTCCCTAATGCAGAACGCCGGCTCAAAACCTCAACAAGATAATGAGCGGCTCGTGGGGCCAGCCCGAGGAGGCGCAGTTCTCAATTATGGAAAGCCGTTTCAGTTTTCGAAATGGCGATAAGAGCTATACTGGCGCGTTAAGTGGGGAAGAGCGACAAGCGGCGGAGGTCGCGCCAGGCGCCACGGGAGGCAGCCACGCAAGGCTTTGTGGCCGCGGGAACGGGCCGCATGTGGCGGCGGCACGCGTGGCGGCTGCTGGCGATTTGGGGCCTCGTCTTTGTCGCCTATTCCAATTCCTTCCAGGCAGCCCTGGTGTTCGACAATGCCTCGGTGATTGGGGAGGATCCCCGTATCCGCGAGGCCACGCCGCAGAACATCGTGTCCATTCTGACTGGAAGGTATTGGTACGGCAACAGCGAGCGCGCCGTAAACGCGGGACTGTATCGGCCGGTCACCACTTTCTCCTACCTGCTGAATTACGCGGTTCTCGGCAATGGCCCGCGCCCCTCGGGCTATCACGCGGTTAACTTCGTGCTGCACGAACTGAACGTTGCGCTGGTATATACGCTGGGGGTGTTGATTTTTGCAGAAACCGCGCCGGCTTTGGCGCTGGCCGCGATTTGGGGATTGCATCCGCTGCTCACCGAATCCGTCACCAATATTGTGGGGCGCGCCGACCTGCTCGCGGCCTTCGGCGTCCTGGCGGGCTTGTTGTGCCACGCGAGAGGCGCATCCGCCGCGGGGCGGCGCAGGGTGGCGTGGCTGGCGGGTCTGGCCGCCGCCCAGGCGGTGGGGCTTCTTTCGAAGGAGAACGCCGCGGTCTTGCCGGGCATCATGCTGCTCTACGACGTGACGTGGTCCGGGCGCGCCACGTGGCGCCGGCGCGCGCCCGCCTACGCCGCCGTGGCGCTGCCGTTTGCCGCCTTTTTCTGCTTGCGCAGCGCTTTGCAGATACACATGCTGATCGAGTTTATCGAAAATCCTCTGGTCAGCGCCGGTTTCTGGACAGCGCGGCTCACGGCCGTCAAGGTGGTCGGCATGTTCCTATGGCGGTTTCTCTGGCCGGCCCGCCTGACGGCGGATTATTCCTACAATGCGATACCGTTATTCGGCTGGCGGGCGTCGAATTGGGAGGATGCCAAGGCGCTCATCGCGCTGGCGGTCTGCCTGGGCGCCGCGCTTCTTGCCGTATTGCTGGCCGCCCGCTGGCGCCGCACGGGGAGGCCGCTGCTCTTCTTCCTGGTTTTCTTTTTCGTCGCACTATCGCCCACTTCGAACCTGATCATCCTCATCGGGAGCATCATGGCCGAGCGGTTTCTGTATCTGCCTTCAGTGGGCTTGGCCGGTTGCGTGGTTGCGGCCATCCATGCGATGGGCCAGCGGCGCTCCCTGCAGCGGCCCGCGGCCGCGCGAATTGCCTGGGCCGCGCTCGGCCTGGTATGCCTGGCGTTCACCGCGCGAACCTACGCCCGCAACTTCGACTGGCAGGATGACCGCAGTCTCTGGACCAGCGCCGTGGATGTCCGTCCGGGAAGCGCCAGGCCACACTACAATCTGGGCATAGAATTGGAGCGCACACCGGACGGGCTGCCGGAGGCGATTGCCGAGTACCAGGCAGCCCTGCGGATTCAACCCGATCATGCGGAAGCGCACAACAACCTGGCAAACGCCCTGGCGCGCATTCCGGACCGGCTGCCGGAGGCGATAGCCGAGTACCAGGCGGCGCTGCGGATTCGACCCGATCTCCCGGCAATTCACTACAACCTGGCAAACACCCTGGCGCGCATGCCCGGCCGGCTGCCGGAGGCGATTGCCGAATACCAGGCCGCGCTGCGAATTCGACCCGATTACGCGGATGCGCACGGCGCCCTGGCGAACGCCCTGGCCCGCATGCCGGACCGCCTGCCGGAGGCGATTGCCGAATACCAGGCCGCGCTGCGGATTCAACCCGACCGTGCGGCAGCTCACTACAACCTGGCCAACGCCCTAGTGCGCGTGCCCGGCCGGTTGCCGGACGCGATTGCCGAGTACCAGGCAGCCCTGCGGATTGAGCCCGATTTCGCGGAAGCCCACGTCAATCTGGCGAACACGTTGGCGCAGACGCCCGGCCGGCTGTCGGAGGCGATTGCCGAGTATGAAGCGGCCCTGCGGATCAGGCCCGATCCCCAGGTGCAGCAAATGGTGGACCAATTGCGGGCGGGGCGGCACTAAACGCCTGGAAGGCATTGCCCAAATGAGATTCTCGAAAGTAAGATCTGGCCTGGAGCAGCGTCACTTCCTCCGCGCCAGCGCCTCCGCCTTCCTGATAAACTTCTCGGTCAGCTCCCAGGCGTCGATGGCCATCTGCGCGCCCTCACAAGCCATGCTGCTGCTCATGCGGCGGTCGGCTTCGTCGAACTGGGCTTCCGCCGCATCGTGCGCCTGACGCGCCTCTTCATCGGCTTCGTGTAAGCGTTCCAGCGCCGCCTTCAGCTCGGGGGCAAGGCCGGCATGCCGCTGCCCCTTAGGACGTCCGTTGGCCGAAAGGTCGCGGTAGGCTTGCTGCCACTCCTCGGCCCACCCGGCTTTCACCTTTTCTTCGCAGGCTTTCAGGGCCTCCCAGGCGGCGTCCGCAATGGTCCGCGCGTGTTTCTTCTCGATGAGCCATCGCCAGACCGACCAGTCCTTGGCTTCGTTGAATAACGTCTTCGCGTCTTCGACGGGGGCAAGCTTATGCATAGGACAGAATAATTCCTGCTCTGTTTCCAGACTACGCAACATCGAGCCCGGAATCCAGCAGATTCGTGCCTGATCATACCTGGTCAAGGGCTTCGTCCCTGAGCGACCGGCCAGGAGGACGATCCCTGGAGAACCGGCGGCCAAGACCGCCGGCGCTACAAAGAATCTATTTGCAACGGGCGCGCGTGGAGCGATAATCAATCGGACGCTTAGATATGAAATTTTTCGTTGTCTGTTGCCTGTTATTTCCCGCCGGGCTCCGCGCGCAGCAGTTGAAGCCCGAAACCGCACAACAATTCGATTGCTACGTCCAATCCGCGGAAGCACGGATGGATACACGCAAGGCATTCCTGCTGGCCGATACCGACACCGCGCTGAACGAGCAGATCGTTCGCGGCCAAGAAATCCGGACCATCGAGGCGAATGGAACGAACCCGCACAAGCTGGCCGGCGGCCAGCTCTACGACTGGATCGGCGCGGTCTTTATTCCCGCCGCCACCCTGGACCGGCTGCTCCGCATGCTCCAGGACTATGACCATCGCGACCGGTATTTTCCCGAGACCATCTCCGCCTCCAAGCTCCTCTGCTTCACCGGAACGGACCACTTTCAATATTCCATGCGCATGAAAGAACCCGCCATCATGGATGTCGCGAGCGACGTGGTCTGGGAGCGTGTGGACGCACAGCGCTGGCGCTGCCGTTCCCTGTCCACGAGCGTCGCCGCGGTGGGCAAGGATCACGGCTACTTGCGGCGGTTGAACTCCTACTGGCGATTTGCCGAAACCGGGAAGGGCGTCTTTGTGGAGGCGGAAACCATCACGTCGAGCGACGAATTCGGGGCCATGACGCGCGCGCTCGGGTCGGCGCTGATGGGTATCAATCCGGAAAAATCCCTCAGGCACTCGCTCGCGTCCATGCGCGAGAGCGTATTAAAGCGGGGGCTCGAAATACCCAAACTGCCGGAGGGATTGCCGGCGTGCGGGGAGCCCGTTCCCCGGGCCGCATGCGCAACCGCACCTGGCGGCAAGTAATGGACTTCGACTTCGTCGTGGTCGGTTCCGGGTTCGGCGGTAGTGTGTCCGCCCACCGGCTCACCGAGAAAGGCTATCGCGTCGGGGTAATGGAGATGGGCCGCCGGTGGACGCCGCAGAACCTTCCCAGCACCAACTGGCTGTTCTGGCGGTGGATCTGGCGGCCGGGCCTCGGGTTACGCGGTTTTTTCAACATCGATCCCTTCCGCCACGTTTTGATTATGCACGGTTGCGCGGTGGGCGGCGGGTCCGTTACCTACGCCAATACCTTGCTGGTGCCGGGAGATTCGATCTGGGAAAACGGATCGTGGGTGGGTCTGGCGGATTGGAAAGGGGAGATGCCCGGGCACTTCGAAACCGCAATGCGCATGTTGGGCGTTATGGAAAACCGGATTATGGGTCCGGCGGACGACATCCTCCAGCGGGCGGCGGAACAGCACGGGGCAGGCGAAACCTTCTATCGCACTAGAGTTGCGGTCTTCGAAGTGCCGGAGTGAGTACCCGCGGGCCTGACTTATCCCGACCCGTATTTTGGCGGCGAGGGACCGGAACGCGCCAGTTGCATCGGCTGCGGCGGCTGCATGATGGGCTG
>JBEKQS010000059.1:0-21965 GCA_049519475.1 Bryobacteraceae bacterium
GCGACGGCCGGCGCCTCCTGGTGCAGAGCCGCTTCCGCCTGGACGCGAATGGCGCGCTGTGCTTTGAATTGGGCGCCTACGATCGCTCACTCCCGCTGGTAATCGATCCGGTCCTTTCGTACAGCACCCTGCTCGGAGGCTCGGGCGTCAATTCCGCCACTGCCGTTGCGGTGGATTCGTCGGGCTCGGCCTATGTAGCCGGCTTTACCGATTCCTACAACTTCCCCACGCAGAGTCCCGCCCAGAACTACAACGCCGGCAGCAACAACGCCTTTGTAGCCAAGCTCAACGCAGCGGGCAACGGCCTGATCTACGCCACGTACATCGGCGGATCGGGCGATGATCGGGCCTATGGCATCGCCGTCGATTCAAGCGGCAACGCCTATGTAACGGGTTCCACCACCTCGCTCAATTTTCCGGTTCGTTACCCGCTGCAATCGCGCCTGCTGGGTGCGCACAACGCCTTTGTGGTGAAGCTGAGCCCCGCCGGCAATATGATGGACTACAGCACGTATCTGGGTGGCAGCGGGGAGGATTACGGGTATGGCATCGCCGTGGATGGCTCCGGGAATGCGTACGTGGTGGGAGACACCACGTCGCTGAATTTCCCCGCTACCGGTTTTCAAAAAGGCTTTCACGGCGTGCAGGACGCATTCGTCGCCAAGGTCAGCGCCGACGGAAGCCGCCTGGTGTACAGCACCTACCTCGGCGGCTCCAACACCGATCACGGCGCCGCCATCGCCGTGGATTCGGGTGGCACCGCGTACGTGACCGGCTCCACTTACTCGACAGATTTTCCCACCATGAATCCCTTCCAGCCGCACCTCGCGGGCGGCGAGGATGCCTTCATCGCGCGGTTGAATGCGAGCGGCACGGCGCTCTTGTTCAGCACCTATCTGGGGGGCAGCAATGGCGTGGTCTCATATCCCGAAACGGGGCAAGGCATCGCGCTCGATGGCCAGGGCAACGCCTACGTGGTGGGCGTCACCAGCTCGGTCAATTTCCCGACGCTGAACGCCGAACAGTCTTCGCTGGACGGCTGGCTGGACGCTTTCGTCGCCAAAGTGAATTCTTCCGGCGCGCTGATCTATAGCACATACCTGGGCGGATCGGGTGAGACTGTGGGCAACGCCATTGCCGTCGATTCGAGCGGCAGCGCCTACGTCACCGGATACACCTATTCCACCGATCTGCCGGTTGTGGCCGCCCTGCAGTCCACCATCGGCGGCGATTGCGACGCCTTCCTCGCCAAGCTGAGCCCCGCTGGCAATTCGCTGACGTACCTCAGCTACCTCGGCGGCAACGGGTCCGATAACGGAGCGGCGGTCGCGCTCGACCCCACCGGCGCCGTCTATGTCGCGGGCTGGACGCTCTCCACGAATTTTCCGTTACAGGGCCCCTACCAAAGCGTCAACGCCGGCAACTACGGCGCGTTTATTACCAAGGTGACCTTCGCCCAATTGCCTGGACTTGGCGGGGTGTCGCCCAGTTCCGGGAGCGGCACGCCGCAGACATTCACCTTTCAGTACACCGATGCCGCCGGCGCCGTCGATCTGACCAGCGTATCGGCGAACTTCAACACCGCCGTCTCCACCGTGAACGGCTGCGTGGTCAACTTCAACCGGGCGCTGAATACCTTGTGGCTGCTCACCGATGCCGGCGTCCAGTCTGGTTCGGGCATCACGCCCGGCAGCGGCAGCCAAACCAACAGCCAGTGCACGCTCAGCGGTGCCGGATCGGGCGTTTCGACTTCCGGCAACACCCTCACCTTGAGCCTGGCGCTCACCTTCCTGCCGGCCTTCGCGGGCGCGAAAAACATCTATATGGAGGCCGTCAACCCCAACGGCACGGCGGCTTGGCAAGTGGAGGGAAGCTGGACCGTCGGGGCGCAGGTGCAGACCGTTTCGGTCACGCCCAGTGCGGGAAACGGCTCGTCCCAGACCTTCACCTTCCTGTACACCGATACAGCCGGCGCGGCCGGTCTCACCTCGGTTTCCGCGCTCGTCAACTCTTCGCTCTCGACCGCCGCCGCCTGCTCGGTCACCTACACCCGCGCTTCCAACGCACTGGCCTTGCTAACGGATTCCGGCGCGCAGCCTGTTTCCACCATCACACCCGGCAGCGGCAGCCAAACCAACAGCCAGTGCACCCTCAGCGGCAGCGGGTCAAGCGTGTCCACCACCGGCACCGTCCTCACGCTGAATCTGGCCCTCGCGTTCCAGCCGGCCTTCGCCGGCAACAAGAACGTCTACATGCAGGCCGTCAGTCCGTTCGGAACGGCCGCCTGGCAGCAGGAGGGTGCCTGGACCGTCCCGGCGCAAGTCCAGGTGGTGTCGGTCACGCCCAGCTCCGGCAGCGGCTTGTCCCAGACCTTCAGCTTGCTATATTCCGACACCGCCGGCGCGGCGGACATCGCGAGTGTATCGGTGCTCGTGAATTCGTCGCTTTCCACCGTCGCCGCATGCTCGGTCGTCTACACCCGCGCTTCCAACGCACTGGCCTTGCTGACGGACTCCGGCGCGCTGCCTGGCTCCACGATCGCACCCGGTACCGGCAGCCAACAGAACAGCCAGTGCACGCTGAACGGCGCCGGGTCGAGCGTGACCCCTTCCGGCACGACGCTCACGCTGAACCTGGCCCTCGCCTTCCAGTCGGCCTTCGGCGGCGCCAGGAATGTCTACCTGCAGGCGGTGGCCCCGTCCGGAACGGCCGCCTGGCAGCAGGAAGGCGTCTGGACCGTTCCGGGCTCGGTGCAGGCGGTATCGGTGACGCCCTCGATTGGCAGCGGCACAACCCAGACCTTCAGTTTTCAGTTTTCCGACACCGCCGGCGCTACCGACCTGACTTCCGTCTCGGCGCTGGTCAATTCCTCGCTCACCACCGTCGGCAGTTGCGAAGTGGACTATTATCGGGCTTCCAATACATTGAAGCTGCTGACGGATTCCGGCGGGCAGCCATCTTCCTCCATCACGCCCGGCAGTGGCAGCGTGCAGAATAGCCAGTGCATCTTGAACGGTGTCGGGTCGAGCGTGACTACTTCCGGCGCCACCCTCACTCTGAACCTGGCGCTCACCTTCCAGACCGCCTATGGCGGCGTCAAGAATGTCTACATGGAAGCGGTTGGTGCGCTGGGAACATCGGGCTGGCAACCGAAGGGCACGTGGACGGTCCCGGTGACGGTGCAGGCGGTTTCCGTTACGCCGGCCTCGGGCAGCGGCGCCACCCAGACCTTCAGCTTTCAGTTTTCCGACACCGCCGGCGCTACCGACCTGACTTCCGTCTCGGTGCTGGTCAATTCCTCGCTCACCACCGTCGGCAGTTGCGAAGTGGACTATTATCGGGCTTCCAATACATTGAAGCTGCTGACGGATTCCGGCGGGCAGCCGTCTTCCTCCATCACGCCCGGCAGCGGCAGCGCGCAGAATAGCCAATGCATCTTGAACGGTGTCGGGTCGAGTGTGACTACTTCCGGCGCCACCCTCACTCTGAACCTGGCGCTCACCTTCCAGACCGCCTATGGCGGCGTCAAGAATGTCTACATGGAAGCGGTCAGCCCGGCCGCAACATCGGGCTGGCAACAGAAAGGCACGTGGACGGTTCCGGCGACGGTGCAGGCGGTTTCCGTTACGCCGGCCTCGGGCAGCGGCGCCACTCAAACCTTCACCCTTCAGTCTTCCGACAGCGCCGGCCCGACCGACCTGGCTTCCGTCTCGTTGCTGGTCAACTCCACGCTCAGCGCCGTCGGCGGCTGCGAAGTAGACCTCAACCGCGCGCTCAACACCTTGTCGCTGCTCACCGATTCCGGCGGCCAGCCGTCTTCCACCCTCACGCCCGGCAGCGGCACCGCGCAAAACAGCCAGTGCATTTTGAACGGCGCCGCCTCCAGCGTCTCGACCTCCGGCAACACGCTGACGCTCAACCTCGCGCTCACCTTTCAACCCGCGTATAGCGGCGCGAAGAACCTCTACATGGAGGCCATAAGCCCGTCCGGAAAGGCGCCCTGGCAACAGATGGGCACGTGGACCGTACCCCTCCCGGTGCAGGCCGTCTCCGTGACCCCCAGCTCCGGCGGCGGTTCTTCCCAAACCTTCAGCGTCCTGGCCTCCGACGCCTCCGGCGCTACCGACCTGGCTTCCGTCTCGCTGCTGGTCAACTCCACGCTCAGCGCCGTCGGCGGCTGCGAAGTAGACCTCAACCGCGCGCTCAACACCTTGTCGCTGCTCACCGATTCCGGCGGCCAGCCGTCTTCCCCCCTCACGCCCGGCAGCGGCACCGCGCAGAACAGCCAGTGCATCTTGAACGGCGCCGCCTCCAGCGTCTCGACCTCCGGCAACACGCTGACGCTCAACCTCGCGCTCACTTTTCAGGCGGCCTTCGGCGGCGTCAAGAATGTCTATATGGAAGCCGTGAGCCCCTCCGGAAAAGCGCCCTGGCAACAGATGGGCACCTGGACGGCTCCGGCCACGGTTCAGTCCGTCTCCGTGACTCCCAACTCGGGCACTGGCTCGACCCAAACTTTCAACCTGCAGTTCACCGATAGCACCGGCGCCTCGGACCTGAGATCGGCTTCGATTCTGTTCAACTTCTCGCTCAGCGCCGTCGGCGGCTGCGAAGTGGATTACAACCGCGCGCTCAACACTTTGTCGCTGCTCACCGATTCCGGCGGCCAACCCTTCATGAGCATCTCGCCCGGCAGCGGCAGCCAGCAGAACAGCCAGTGCCTGGTCAATGGCGCCGGATCGAGCGTGTCGATTTCGGGAAACACCCTGACCTTGAACCTGTCGTTCACCTTCTTCGCGGCGTTTGCCGGTGCCAAGAATGTCTATATGGAGGCCATAAGCCCCTCTGGAAAGGCGCCCTGGCAGCAGATGGGCGTCTGGTTGTCCAACTAACTGCGTCTCCCATCGAATTCCCATGGTGCGCGAGTTGTGCGACGGCGCTCTCAGGCTCGACCGCCGTGGTCCGCGACGTCCCCGCCGCCGAAGTGCTCGATGCCTGCGCCGCCGCGACTCCCTAAAAGGCCTCGCTTGATTTTCAGCCGAGCCTCGTCTCGGGCAGATCGCAATCCGCCAGCCCCCAGCTTTCCTGGTTGAAGATCATGGGCGATTCCAGGCGCCGCATTTGCCACGCCATCTCCACCAGGTCCTCAAAATCCAGCCACCCGATGCCTTTCTCGCGCAACCGCGCGAAAAGTTGTTGCTGGCCTTCCGGCGTCCAACCCGACCCGTGCTCCATGTGGTAAATCCGCATGGGCTCTTCCAGCATCGCCTCGCGCACACCGCCATAGTGCGCCGCGAAACAGAGCACGCTGTCGATATGGAAGGAATACATGTCCCATTCCGGATAGCCCCGCAGATTCAGCCAGTCGCTGCGCGCCATCAGCGTGAAATCGCCGCACGCATTGGTGTGAACCTCGTTTGGCAGTCTCCTCGCCGCCTCCGCGACCCGCGCTCGTTCTCCCGCGCCAGGGGCCGTCGTGCGCAGTAGAAATCTCAGACAACTGCGCACCGGGCGCGGCACCGGTACCCAGATCGGGATACTGGGCCCATTCTCCGCCGCCCTCCGCGCCACTCCCGCAACCTTGCCGAAAAAGCCCGGCGGCCGGGCGGCCGGTGAAGGGGAACCGTGGGATGAAGCGGCGTCGCGAGCATCCTCCTCCGCTCCCCGCAGGCGCGCTCCATCGGCGCTCAGCGGGAATGTGCCGTCACGGGCATTGACCCTCAGCAGGTGGGTTTCACAATAAGCCAATTGGTCGGCCACCGGCGCATCCACCGGAATCTCCGCCATCGCATCGTGCCGGTCGATGCGATACATGCGCCCCGCTGCCAACTGCCGCGCCGCCAGGAAGCTCATCAGCCGGTCTGAAAAGAGAATATCGATATTGGTCGCCAGAACGAATTCTCCGGCCGCGCGCCGAATGCCCACATTCTTGCCGATCATCTGGTAAAGCGGTAATGCCTGCGCGTTCTTGTATCGTGCATGCACCGGCCCCGGCACTTCAATGAAGCGAACCTGGCACCCATCCCGGCCGGCCGGCCAGCGCAGCGCTTCGCGCAAGCGGGGACGCTCCGGCGGCGGATTCCACTCCACCACCACCAGCTCAATCGGAACACCGTGGCGCATCGCCTGCCCCGTCAGCCCATTCACAAAGGCCTGCATGCGCCGCAGCAGGCTGCCGCCGTGGTCGTCGTTGCGCGTAGTCACTACAACCGACAGGTACGGCGGCGGCAAGCTCATCTCCATCTCCACCAGGGCTTCGCCGCGGACGTCGCTGCGGGCTTCGCGAAGCGCGGAAACGTATACGGTCCGTTGTGTTCGTTCAGTGAGAAGTGGAACCAGTGGCCCTGGGTGTCGAACAGGTCGCCCAGGACGGCCTTCATTTCGTCCTGCTGGCCCGGCGAAAGGTCCGTGTGGAAGCTATGGTCGGCTGAATCGAGCGTCAGACGGTTGCGTGTAGTGAAGTCAAGCGCGGCGATGGACTGCTCCACGGCGGAGTCGACAATCCCGATTTTCAGCCGCGGGCCGGTCCAATCGTTGTTTTTCCAAAGGCCGTTGGCGCCGTACTCCAGTTGCTCGCGCGACATGTATCGGGTATCCGAAAGATCGTGCATCAACACTACATGATCCTTGCCGCCGAGCAGCGGCAGAATCTCGCCCAACACGCATTCCGCGATCTCAAAACCATGCGCATCCCAGAACAGTATCGCTCTGCTCACACCGGAGAGGACTCCGGCGAAATCGAATTGCAGAATGTCGCCTTGCAGCGCTTCGAGCGGCGCAAACCAGTCTTCCGGCACTACGCGGCGAAGCCTTGGAACCGTAAGCTTATGCCATTCGTCGGACATGCACAGGCTCACCACGCGAATGGACCCGCCCGATTGGTTGGAAGCCTCCACAAAAGCGCAAGTGGAGTTACCGCGCCCGCGCCCTAGTTCGACGATCGTTTCGGGGTGGAAGTCCATGGCAACCGCCATGAGTTGCGCGAACTGAAAGGGCTGAAGGTCGGTTGGCCGATCGGCCGCGGCGCTCAACGCCAGAATTCGGTCGCGCGATGCGGCTAACCGATGGCGTTGGTTCCAGTACGCCACCCCCGGCTTAAATCCGCCCACCTTGTCCTCCTCTTCCCGGCGGCTCGTTGCGGCCGCTGACAAATCTCCGCACCACTCCTGGGGGAGCGGCGCTTCCGCGGGCGCGGCCATCAGGTTCTCACCGGAGTTTTCTTCCACCGCCCAAACCGGCCGCCCGTCGGAACCGGTCGCATAGATCAGGTACCCTGCTTCGCGCAGCAGCGCCAGCAACTGTTCCCGGCTGCTGCCTTGCGTGCGCAAAGCGCCATCGGAGGCTTCGAACAGGATCAACGGCCGAAACTCTTGCAGAACGCCGCGCGCCCCTTGCAGAAGACGCGCCTCGCCGCCCTCGACGTCCATCTTGATCAGATCGATACGGGTCAACCGTTCTTGCGCCTGAACCGTGTCCAATCGCCGAAGGGTCACCCGTTCGGCGCGCAGCAACTCGACGCCCTGATGGACGAAACTGCCGAGAGTATTTTGCCCTTCGTGGTCGTCTCCGGCGATTTGCATCTCGGCCTCGCCGTCTTCATCCGTCAAAGCGGCTCGCATGGCCCGGACATTCCGGAGCCCGTTGAGGGCGATGTTCTGCTGCAAGCGCAGGAACTCGCGCTCGCTCGGCTCGAAGGAGAGCACGGCTCCGGCCGGGCCAACCCGGCGCGCCGCAAACAAGCTGTAGAGCCCGGCGTTCGCGCCGGCATCAATCACCGTCATTCCCGGTTTGAGAAACTGGTCCAGAAAAGCAAACTCGTTGGGATCCGCGCAACCCCCAACATACAACTGACGGCTGAGATCGTTGCCCATGTGCAGATTCAGCCGTAGCCCGCCGTACCATTCATACTCCATCGGCGCCGCCGGCCGGCGCAGCTTGCATTCCTGCCAGATCTCCTGCCGCGCGCGGTAGTCCGCCTCCGGACGGTCCCAGTCCGCGCCGAAGTGCCAGCCCGGGTATAGACCCAACGGGCGCACAAACGCCAGCGACTTGGCCCGTTGCAGCAGTTCGCCGCCCGAAGGGAAAGTCTGCGGAACACCAGCGCTGGAAGGTGGGGGCTTCGGGGCATTCATGGGGTTCGCGTCAATTCGCTTCCAATAACTTCACCGCGGGCCGCTCCGGCGTTCATCGCTGTAGAACATTGTATTCCACCCCATTCGCCGCGGGCGGCGAAAGGGAATCGCGGCGCTGAGGCATGCTAGATTGATAGTTCGTCGATGGGCCGCGCCCGGTAGTCAGATCCGCATAGGCCTCCGTCTAACCTCAGTCTATGAAGCCGCGATGCTCGTATCCCATTGCGGGTGTGCCGCTGGAATTGCCGCCCGGCGGAGGCGGGGTGGACGTCTTCGACTCGCCTGAAGCGCTGGCAATCAATCGCGCCCGCATGCTGCATCTGGAGTCTCTGAAACTGACTCTCGCCGGAAAGTCGGTGCTGGATGTTGGATGTGGTGTAGGAAACCTGACCCGCTTTTTTCTGGAGCGCAATTGCCGGGTGACCTGCATCGACGGAAGACCGGAGAACATTGAGACGCTGAAACGTCGTTTGCCGGGAGTGCCGGCCTACGTTGCTCGCGTGGATACCGATCCGCTCGTGCGCTTGGGCAGATTCGACGTCGTATTCTGCTACGGCCTTCTGTACCACCTGGAGAATCCGGTTGATGGGTTGCGCAACCTGGCATCCGTCTGCGACGAGTTCCTGCTGCTGGAAACTGTGGTCAGCGATCATGAACTGCCTGTTGTCCGGCTGCTGGATGAGCCCGGCGATACGGCAAACCAGGCACTCGGAGGGCTGGGTTGCCGCCCCACCCCAAGTTTCGTCGCCATGGCGCTGACCCGCGCCGGCTTTGGTTTCGTCTATGTGCCGGTGACTCCTCCCAGCCACCCGGATTTTCAGTTTGACTGGCTCAATAACCTGGATTGCGCCCGCGACAATCACCTCTTGCGCTGCGTTTTTGTGGCCTCGCGCCGGGAACTCGAAAATCCGCAACTGCAGCTTCTGCTTTCAGCGCCTTCCGGTCGAAAATATCCCTCGTCTTTTCTGCCGCCGGCTGTATCCCCGGGCCGCCGAATCTGGCTGGATGTGGGCGCACATCTGGGCGAGAAGAGTTTTGGCGCGGCGGAGAAAGATCCGAATCTGCGTGTCTATGCGTTCGAGCCGAATCTTTGCATCGGCGCTCAACGCATGGGCCAATTGCCGAATTTCGTGGTCCTGCCCCTGGCCATTGCCGAACAGGATGGCAGCGCCGAGTTTTACGTCAATGCCTTCAACGCCGCCAGCTCTCTGCTGCCATTTGTTCCAGAAGGACTCGACCGCTGGATCGGCAAAGAGCAACTGCGGATCGAGCGCACCATCTCCGTTCCCACCATCAGGCTTGACACCTTCATGGATCGAGCCGGCATTCAACGCGTGGAGTTTCTCAAGATTGATGCCCAGGGCGCCGACCTGGCCGTCGTCAAGTCTTGCGGAAAGCGCTTGCGCGATATCGACCGCATCCAACTCGAAGTGCAGATTACTCCGGTCCCTCTTTACCGCAACGCCGCACCGCGGCACGAGGTTGTCCAATACCTGGAAAGTGCCGGCTTCGAGTTGCAGTCCTCTGAAGTCCAGAGCCAGGGACAGGAAGAGAATCTGGTTTTCGTACAGTGGCTGAACCACCAAGCCTTGGCAGAGTCTCGCGACCTCTCGTTCCGTGCACCGGCGCCATCGCCGCGCGAGCGCCGCTCCCCAGAATGGCGGGCACTGTCCGGGGAGTCGGCTCTGTTCGACTTACGGGGATATCGAGTCTGCAACAACAGCCGGGTCTCCGGATCCGGACCGGTCTCGGTCTTGACCCGGCCGGAGCAGTTGTCTTACGCCCTGGTCTTCCCAATCCGCGAAAAGGCCCGCCGCATGATCGCACCAATGACCGAAATCATGGTCAGGATGGAAGCCGTGGTCGAGACCGGGAAGATCGGAATTGGGATTGTCAGCAGCGACCTGTCAACGTATCTGCTGCCCGAAATACAATACGATGCCTCACAGAGGACCGTCGATTGCGAGATTGTGATTTCCCATCTTCCCCCGGATTCAGCCCTGGTGGTTCGCAATACTGCCGGGGATCGAGTCGTTTCCAAAGCAGTCATTCGGTCGCTGGCGACCTTTGTCGTCCGGCGGGACTAGGCCGCGGGCCGAATTCGAAAGAGAGGTTCTTGGGAGTGTTCGAGCACAAGTCGCGCGCCACTACGCGAGCGGGGTCGGGAGCGAAGAGCCCTCACGGTGAATCGCCATTCGGTTTTTCGCTTCCCATGCCATCCCGCAGTCCCTGGGAGATTCTGTACCTTCTGCTTTTTCCCATCGTGGCCTTCCTCGGCTTACATTACTACCCTCGTTGCCAAAACCACTTTCTAGACCCCTACATTTATACGGGCTTCATAAACAACTTCTCCGATCTATTTCACCGATATGGCGTGACCTACTACGGAGTCCGATTCGGGCTCATCCTTCCCGCCAGGCTCCTGACGGCCATCTTCGGGCCGGAAATCGGCTATTTCGTGCTGCGGTATCTTCTTTCGCTCGTCTTTGGAGTCCCGTTGTACGCCGTTTGCAAACGGTATCTGAGCACCGCTGTTGCCGTTGTGGTGTATGCCATTGCGGTGGGGACCCCGTACTTTGCTCGTGCGCTTCTTTGGGACCACCCGGACGCGTCGGGGGTGCCATTTCTGACCGCGGGAATCTGTTTGTTCCTGCTGGATCGCCCTCGCTCCAGCCTCCGTTCTTTCCTGGCTGGCTGTTGTGCGGCCATGGCTGTGCACTCGAACGTATTCACGCTCGCGCTTTTCGGCATTTTTGTGCTGACGTACTCCGGGTGCTGCTTGCTGGACGGACAAGGCCGGATAGGAGTTCTTCGGCAAATTGTCCTCGCCGCGTTCGGCGCAGTCCTGGTTACGTTTGCAGGGGCCCTGTACTACGGTTTCACGGTGGGACACTTCGACATCTTCAGCGTCACCATTAGCACTGTTGTCTCTTTGAGCCGCGGTGGCCTCCTGGTGTGGCGTGTCCCTGGGGCTGCCTGGACGCTCATTCAGTATCACGTTTTCATTCCGGTGTGGTTAGCCGTCTGCGGCCTTATCATCGTCGGTTTTCGTCGTCCGCCGTTCTTCGCCTCTGTTGTCATGTGTTATGGCCTTGGGATAACCGCCTTTTATTACGTTCATCAATTCCTCTTAGATGGCGATACGCTTCAGCTCTATTACTACTTTTCCTATGCGGCTCCGGCGGTGTTTTTGATGTTGGCGCTCCTTTTCCAGTACTTTTATGATCGGGCGGCCAAACCACCCGCGGTCTTTGTGGGCGTCGTTCTCGTGGTCGTCTTTATTCCTTTGCTGGCACTCTCCTATGGCGCCGCCTATACTCGGTTCGTTCACTTTGAACTGTTCGCCGTGCCTGCGTTCGCTGTCTGGGTACTGATCGCTATGATGCGCCTGGCCGGTGGAAAAGCGTTCCGGCGCGTGTTGGGAGTAGTTGGGATCGTACTGATAGCCGCGAGTTTTGACCTCGGGTTCGCGGGTTACGGATATATGATTCAAAATCGGGCGGCGGCCGACACCGCCGAAGTTGATGTCTACCGGGTAGCTCTTCAGTTCATCAAGGCAATGCCTGAATTCAGTGGCGACGCAGGCGACCTTCTTTTCCTGTACGACAATCGGCACCAAAGCCTGGATTCGATCCAATCCACATACTTGTGGGGCTACTCATCGGTGAAATATGATCGGGGCGCGGGGCCTGGCCACCCCTCGCTCGAACCGGCTGAGGTTGCCAGGCTAAAGCAGACGGCGCTCTATGTGGGCTTGATAGGTGAATCCGCCGATGAAGTGGAATTTGAAGCTCAAGACCTGCGGAGTCACAATATCCCGTTTCGACAACTGGACCAGCGGACTATCTCATCCGGAAGCTACAAAATCTATTGGAGGTTGCTCGAGGTGAGTCAAGTGCCCAGGACGGCTCTGGTGAATGGTGATTTTGAATCCGGTACCGCGCCATGGGCCGGCGGCTGGGCGACTCTCAGAACAGTCGGCGGCGGGCAGTCCGGAAAGTGTTTGGAATTGGAAGGAGAGCGGGGCGATTCGCAATTTGCGATGGAATGGAATGCACTCAAGTTGAAACCGGGGAGCAACTACCGGCTGCTGGCTTGGGTGAAATCCGGTTCTTCGGGCGATGAACGCTTTCGTGTGGGCCTGTGGGACAGCCGGGAGAACCGCTGGGTTGCTTACCGAGACGGCACCGCGACTGGCGCCTGGATCCAATACACGATCGACTTCACTGCTGCTTCAAGCCATGTTCTCTCTTGTGAGCTTATGAAAAACTCTCGCACCAAAGGGTCGATGCTTTTTGACTCCGTGGAAATCGTGCCGCGCGACTGATGTCCCCGCCGCTCACGCGCTGCCCTTCTGCTCGAGCAGCAGGTCCAACTTCCCGCTCAGATCGCTCAGCCGCCGCACCACCTCGGCGTGTTCCACTTCTTCCTTCGGCGGCGTCTTCCCCTGAACGTAAAACGTGCCGCCCGGTTCCAGCACGCACCGCTCCACCTCTTGCATCGAGCCGAATCCCTGGCGGTGCAGCACCGTCATCAGCTCCGCGCGCGTCAGCAATTCCTTCGACAGCGCCTTCTTGACGATCTTGCCCTCGTCCACCAACACCGCCGGCTTGCCTTCGAAAAGCTGGTCCAGCCGCCGGTGGCGAAATAGAAATCGCACCACCAGGTAGTTGACCGCCAGCAGCGTGAACGCGCCAATCAGGCCGCCCGTGAGCGAATTGTCGTTTCCGATGATGGCGTTCTGCACCGTGTTGGAAAGCGAGAGCAGCACCACCAGGTCGAACGGATTGAGCTGCGCCAGTTCCCGCTTGCCGAAGACCCTCAGGATCACGACCAGAAAAGCGTACACCATCACCGGCCGCAGAATCTTCTCCGCCACCGGAACGCCCACCGCGAAAATCTGGCCCCACATGCCGTTCGAAACCACCCACTCGGGCATCGCTCTTTTCCTCCCATGCCGATTATGCCGGATTTGTTGGAATCTGATAAAACAAATATAGTCATGTACGTTTGGGAGGACCGGTTGAAAGCCTGTGAAAATCCGAGAATCGATGTGAAAATCCCGGCGCATCGGCTCATTCCGCGCAACTTGGGCCGTCCACAAGTTTTCTCACCCATCTCTGTTTTATTCCACAGAAACGTTGACGCCCGCAACTTCCGACGCTACGGTAGGTGATTCGCCATGTCAGCGGTAAATGCCACGCAAAAGGGTCTTCCCACTAATGTAGACGCCGAGCGCTTCGTCCTCGGCTCCATCATGCTCGACGACTCGCTCTACATCCAGGCGGCCGGCGAGCTCGAACCCGACGACTTCTCGCTCGACAAACACCGCCGCATCTTCCGGCGTATGGGCGAGCTCCAGGAGCGCGGCGAAACCATCGACCGCATCACCATCGCTAACGAGCTCATGAAGTTCAATGAGCTGGAAGCCTGCGACGGCATCACCTACCTGGTCTCGCTCGACGACGGCCTCCCGCAGATTCCCAATCTCGACGCCTACATCCGCATCGTCAAGGATAAGGCCGTCCTGCGCCGCATCATTTTCGCTTCGCAGCACATGATGAACCGCGCGCTGCTCGGCGAAGAGGAGCCCGACGAAATCCTCTCCGGCGCCGAGGAGACCCTCCTCAAACTGGGCGAAGCCCGCGTCAAGAGCGGCCTGCTCGATCCCGGCCAGATTCTGCAGGACTATGAAGGCGGCCTCAACGCCTTCCTCGACCCCAGCAAGCGCATCAAGGGAATCAGCACTGGCTTTGCCAAGTTCGACGAGCTCACCGGCGGCCTCCACGGCGGCGATCTCTGTATCGTCGCCGCGCGCCCCTCCATGGGCAAGACCGCTCTGGCCCTCAACATCGCCCAGCACGTGGCCCTCAAGCTCAAACAGACCGTCGCCGTTTTTTCGCTCGAAATGTCGCGCGAATCGCTCCTCACCCGCATGCTCTGTTCGGCCGCGCGCGTCGATAGCCAGCGCTTCCGCGCCGGGTATCTCACCCAGGAGGAACGCCGCAAGCTCAACCACGCCCTGCATGAGCTGGTGGAAGCCCCGCTCTACATCGACGACACCGCCGGCATCCACATGATGGACATTCACGCCAAACTGCGCCGCCTGCAGGCCGAGCGCAAGCTCGGTCTGGTGATCGTCGACTACCTGCAGTTGATGGGCGCCCGCGGCCGCTTCGAAAACCGCAACCAGGAAGTCAGCGCCCTCTCGCGCGGCATGAAACAGCTCGCCAAGGAAATGAACGTCCCCATGATGGTGCTCTCCCAGTTGAGCCGCGCCGTCGAAACGCGCCAGGGCGACCACCGGCCGCAGTTGAGCGATCTCCGCGAATCCGGCTCCATCGAGCAGGATGCCGACGTCGTCGGTTTCATTTTCCGCGAAGAGGTCTACCATCGCGAGCGCGAAGATCTGCGCGGCCTGGCCGAGCTCATCATCGCCAAGCAGCGCAACGGCCCGGTGGGCACCGTGAACCTGGTCTTCCTGCACGCCCAGACCAAATTCGAAAACCGCGCCGAGGACACCGGCGAATTGCCCGAAGAGTAATTAAATTCTTTGCCTTTCTCCGCGCCTCAGCGCCTCCGCGTTGAATAAGCCTTTTTCCGTAAAGCCAACTCACCGCACCACGTACAGTTCCACCAGCCCAAACGCCCCCAGCCTTAACTGGTCCCGCAGCGTGCTGAACTTCACCGCATCGCTCGCCGCGCGCAAGCGCTCCGCTTCCGCCGCCGAAAGCTCGCGCAGATACCGGTCGGCGCGGTCCTTGTACGAATACCCGGCGTACGACGCATCTGCCGCGCCGGCCACTTCCATCAGCAGGCTCCAGAAGCTGGTGCGCTGCCATAGGCCCTTGCGCGAACCCACCTCCCGCGTGATCTCACAGACCCGGCCGCCGCCGCGCAGAATCGCGCGCACGCACCGCTCGGCGGCAAAGCGACGCGACGGGTCGGCGTCCGGAAAGCTGGCCAGCAACTCCTTCACGCTTTCCGCATCGGCTTCCCACCCCGCCCATCGAAACCGCGAAGCGCCGCTCACCAGCGTGCCCCGCCGCAGAACCTCGCGGATGCGCGGTTCGTCCTTGCCCGTCACCCCCAGCAGGTGCTCCACCAGGTCCCGCACCGGCATCTCCTGCACCACCACGGCTGTGAGGGAAATGGCTCCAGCCTCTTCCGAACTGAGCTTTACCCGGACGGTTTGCGGTAACGCCATGGTTTGATTTCACGCTAGCATAAGTCCGTGACCCCTCTGGAAAAAGTGCTCGCGGAAACCGCCCGCTATGAGCACGCGCTGCTCGATTTCTCGGCGCGCGAGCACAACGGCTCGGTCGAGCTGGTCATCGAACTCAAGAACCGCGGCCTGGGTCTCCACACCTACTACGCGCCCGTCCATGCCCGCGACATCGAGCACCCGCAGTTCCCCTGGACCTTCCAACGCTACCTCTACGACTGCATGCACGATTACCTGGTGGAGATGTTCGTTCACACGCCGCAGAGCCGGGACCCGCGCCCATGACCCCGGCCGGCGAACTGCTGGCCCGCGAGATCCGCGCCTCGGGGCCCGTGCCCTTCCGCCGCTTCATGCAAGTGGCGCTCTATCATCCCCAGCACGGCTATTACCGCCGCCCGCGCGATCCCTTCGGCAAAGAGGGCGACTTCTTCACCGCCGAGCAGATCCAGCCGGTCTTCGGAATCCTGGTGGCTGCGCGCGTCCGCCAGCTCTTCCACGCGATGGGCCAGCCGCCCGATTTCGCCGTCGTCGAACTCGGCGCCGGCCGCGGCGAAATGGCCGAGGCCTTCTCCGAGTGGCGCTATGTGCCCATCGATATCGATTCCGGTGCGCTGCCTTCGAGCTTTCGCGGCGTCGTCTTCTCCAATGAGTTCTTCGACGCCTTGCCCGTCGAGGCGGTGGTCTATCGCGGCGGCGCCTTCCGGCGGCAGTTGGTGAACGTCGAGGGCCAGCGCTTCGTGTGGCACGCAGGCCCGGAGGTGGATGCCGATGCCGCCGATTACCTGCGCCGCTGGTTTCCGGCTCCCGAGGAGGGCCGCTGGTACGAAGTGAACCTCGATGCCCTTGGCTGGATGGAGCGCATCGGCCGCTCGCTCGAAGCCGGCTACATGCTAACCATCGATTACGGCTACACCCGCAATGAGGCCATTCGCTTCCCCGCCGGCACGCTCATGGGCTACCGCCGCCATACCGCTCGCGATAATGTGCTCGAAGATCCCGGTGACCGCGACATCACCGCGCACGTCAACTTCACCGCCCTTGAGGAGTGTGGTGAGCGCTGGGGCTTGCGAAAAATAAATTTCCAAACGTTGGCTCAAATGCTGCTCACCGCCGGCGAGCCCGATCAGTTTGCCGCCGCGCTCTCGCCCGGCGACATGCGCCGCCGCCTCCAGCTCAAGACGCTGCTCTTCGGTATGGGCGAGACTTTCCGGGTCCTGCTGCAAGGCCGGGGAGACGTGAAATGAATCGGAGGGAAAAGCCTGAAACAATGAAAAAGGCCCCGAAAACCGGGGCCTCGGAGTAAAACCTGTTTTTAGCTGGCCCTTATGCAGGGCGCGCCCTGACTACTTCTTTTTCTTCGGAGCAGCCTTTTTCTTGGGGGCGGCTTTCTTGGTTGCAGTCTTCATCGATTGATTCTCCCTAACATCAAATTTTGCGATTCAAAAATCGCAATGTGATTCATATATAAGGTGGTTCGTGCCGAAAGTCAAGAAAAAAATGAATTCGCCTCCCGCTTTCGGCGTCTATCGGGTTGCGTCGGCGACCACCTTCGGAGAGAAAAACAGCGCGCGCTAAATCTTGATTGCCCGCTCGTTTCGTATATACAATAGGACGCCGATCGAATGTGGTTGCTTCCCCTACTCCTGGCTGTTGCCGCCGCCGATGGCGATGCCGATCTGGTCTTGCGCCTGCAGCGCCGCGATCCCCGCGCGCTCGCCGAACTGTACGACCGCTACGGCCGCCTCGCCTACGCGCTGATCCTGCGCGTGGTGCGCGACGTGGGCGCCGCCGAAGACCTGGTGCAGGAAACCTTTCTCCGCGTCTGGACCCGCGCGCAGGCCTTCGACGCCCGGAAAGGCGCCATCGGCCCGTGGCTGCTGGCCGTCGCGCGCCATCGCGCCATCGATTATCTGCGCTCCGCCGGCGGCCGCGAACGCAACAGTGTGGAGTTCGAAGAGACCGATCATCCTTCCCGGTTCACCGACATGGAGCAGGGAATCCTGACATCCGACCGCGCGCGGCGCGTGAAAGCGGCCGTCGAAAAGCTCTCCGCCACCCAGCGGCAGGTCATTGAGCTGGCCTACTTCGAAGGTCTTACCCAAACCGAGATGGCCGAACGCATGGGCCAGCCGCTCGGCACCGTCAAGACCTGGGTGCGGTCCGCGTTGAAGAATCTCCGCGACCAGATCTCGACGGCGGAGGCGTCCGCATGAACTGCTCCGAACTGCGCGACCACTTCGAGTTGTATTCGCTCGGCCTGGCCGGGGAGCCCGAGCGCAGCGAAATCCGCGCCCACCTGGATCGCGGATGCGAGGTTTGCATGAAGGAAGTCAAACAGGCTCGGGAGTTGGCGGCGATCCTGGCCTCCACGGCCGCCCCGCTGGCGCCTTCGCCGAAATTGCGGCGGCGCATTCTGGCGGCTGCCGGTGCGCCATCGTACGGCTTCGGCTGGGCCCCGGCGCTGGCCGCCGTGGCCGCCCTGTCGCTGTGCGCGGCCGTCTACTTCAGCGGCCGGGAGCGCGAGTTTTCCCAGGAAGCGCGCGCTCTGCTCGCACAGAACCGCTCGCAGAACATCGAGCTCACGCGCCTCAACGAGGCCTTTGTCATCCTCAACGGCGCCGATACCACCGTCACTTCCTTCGGTGAGAAGCAGCCCAAACCAAAGGGCCGCGTGTTCGTCAACCCCTCGCAGGGCGTTCTGCT
The DNA here is from genome assembly GCA_049519475.1 of Bryobacteraceae bacterium. Classification (GTDB taxonomy): domain Bacteria; phylum Acidobacteriota; class Terriglobia; order Bryobacterales; family Bryobacteraceae; genus PALSA-129. The sequence goes on from JBEKQS010000059.1 coordinate 18,061, forward strand.
GATCGCTTCCAACCTGCCCATGACGCCCGCGGGCAAGGCTTATGAAATGTGGGTGATTCCCAAGGGCGGCAAGGCGCCCGTGGCCGCCGGAATGTTCCAGGCCCGCAGCGACGGCACCGCCATGCACGTTGAGCTCTGTGCCGTGGACATGAGTTCCACCGCGGCCGTGGCCGTGACCCTGGAAGAGGCTGCCGGCGTCGGCGCGCCCACCACCACACCGGTCATTGTGGCGGCGCTACAATAGCCAAACGTGACCCACTTCATTCGCTATCGTTCCGGTGCGTCCGCCTGCTACGGCATTCTGGAAGGCGACACCGTTCGCGAGATCCGCGGCGACCTCTTCGGCGGCTACACCGAAACCGTAGCCGCCCTGAATCTTTCCGACGTCGCCCTGCTCCATCCCTGCCAGCCCGGCAAGATCCTCTGCGTGGGTTTGAATTACCGGAGCCATCTGGGCAGCCGCCCGGCGCCCGACCGTCCTGAGATCTTTTACAAACCCGTCAGCTCCCTCCAGGATCCCGAAGGCCCCATCGTCACACCGCCCGACTCCACCGACCTGCACTACGAAGGCGAGCTCGTCGTCGTCATCGGCCGCCAGACCAAGAACGCATCCGTGGACCAGGCCCGCGACGCCATCTTCGGCGTCACTTGCGGCAACGATGTCAGCGACCGCAACTGGCAGCATGGCCCCGGCAAGGACATGCAATGGTGGCGCGCCAAAGGCTGCGACACCTTCGCGCCGCTCGGCCCCGCCATCGTCACCGGCCTGGATTACGACACCCTGCTGCTCCGCACGCGCCTCAACGGCGAAGTGGTGCAGAAGCAGTACACCTCCGACCTGATTTTCGATTGCCCCACCATCGTGAGCTATATCAGCCGCTGGGTCACCCTGATGCCCGGCGACGTCATCTACACGGGAACGCCGGGCGCCACCCGTAAGATGTCGCCCGGCGATATCGTCGAAGTGGAGATCGAAGGAATCGGCGTGTTGAGGAATCCGGTAACCTAACCCGCCATTGGCGGCAGCCGGCCGCGTCGGCAGCCACTTCTATGGTTTGCGCGTTACTCGGCAAGTTGAGCGGGCGGTCACGCGCCAGCGCGCTTAAATTCTCGCCCAAGATCTAATGTACAGTATGGTTCATGAGCGATCTGACGAGCATAACTGGGCTAATAACCGCAGCGGGCTCGGTAATCGGACTGGCGAACAAGGTAAACACGGTCGAGGCCAACCAGAAGATTATCGGGCTTCAGCAGCGGCTCGCCGATGTTCAACAGTTCAACAGTTCAACAGACCTTCGCGGAGTTTGTTGCAGGAAAATCAGGCGCTGAAGGAAGAGAATCGAAAGCTGCAGAGCGAGATCGATGCAGAGTCGATGTATCCATTCCGTGAATCTGTGCGGTGGAAGAAGGGTGAGGACGGCGAAGATGGTCCGTTTTGCCCGATATGCTTTGCCAAAGAGAAGATGCTAATGCCTCTAATCTTGAGGCATCGAATGACGACACCCGGCGTATTTAGCTTCGAATGCTCGCAGGTACATGTGCCGAAGGGAATGGGCAGGGAGCCGATGTACGTAATAAAGGAAAGCTCGCTCAAGCAGGGGCGATATACGTATCCGGATTAGTCCCACGAGCGCAGTGTTTCGAGTCTTGTTCGCCAATACAGTATACTCAGGCCGTGCCGGAGACATGGTGCACGGTGACGATCACGAAGCCATTTGACGCCTTGTCGCCGAACTGTCGAAGTGCGACCGTCAGAACTGGCTCACCCGGGGGGCCCAGGTGAGCGAGCCCTTGGCAACTCAGATCGGATCATTCTCGGGATGTGCCTGTTTCGCAAGCCTCAATCGCTTGATCTTCCGAAACCGCACGCGATGAGAAGCGCATCCCGCACTTCAGCCCATCGCGTCTCTAATAGATCGCACAGGACTGGACCAATTCGACTCCGTTGCGCCAGCGACACGTGATCGAAATTAAGCGCGCACGCGGTCGGCATCCCGTCAGCAACGGTCAAGACTACCTCAGTTGTCAATCCTCGGATTGTTCGCGTCGCCGGTACCACGATGATCTCGTTCAGCCGATCGATGACGTCATTTCGTGTGAGAATTAGAACCGGCCGCCGCTTATCGGGAAGCCGAAACGTATACCAGCGGATCTCACCACGCTTCACCCCACATCCTCCCAGCCCTCTGCGTCCCAAGCAAGCGGCTCCTCGTCCGCCGAAAACTCGTCACTTGAAGGTGGTACCCACCGGTAAACGGGCGCGTCCGCGCCCTGCGGCAAGGCAATCAACCGCAGCAGACGTACGCGTTCCTGAGGCGTTAACGACGCGACTAGCGGGAGAATGTCGTCGGCCGTTAAAGTTTTGGCCATCGATTGCATTCTAGCAGGATCACGCCAGCGAGCCGGACCTGATGACGCCGGTCCCCGGCAATCCGTCGGCGTCTCATAAGGATCCCGGCAAAAATCCCCGGAAACTGCGATGTGGAAGCATTCACACTGTCAGGGATACGTAAAATCGCCTTTTAACGCCCTACCCTGGGTCGCTTCCGTGATCCGTGATCCTTGCAAATCATCCACGCCATGGACAATATGCAAGGATGATTCCCCGCCGCGCACAGACCGCGTTCCGAATGCACTGGCGCGGCAGGCCGCGGTTGCCTTGACTGGCCCACGTCAGGTCGGAAAAAACGACCCTGGCCCAGTCGGCGAAGCCCAAGAAAGCTTTTACCTCGCCGTCGGGGATCTGAAGCCTGATTGCCAATCCCTCGTGAATTCCGGGAGTGAACGCTATCCGATGAGAGAGGGACTTGAGGCAATCGGTCTGGCCGAAATGGCCGCGGTTCTTGGCAATCTCTAACAAGATTCTCTCTGGCCGGGCACGTCCGGTCTGCTCGGGTGTAAGCTGAATGGGAGCAGCTTGGAGGATGCGGGAATGAGGGGTGTTGTTCCCATCGCGGGGGGTGTCCTGCTCTATTTCGCAAGGCCGGTGTTGGCGGATGAGGCGCCCTCTTTCACCAAGGATGTGGCCCCCATTTTCGCCACGAACTGCGCGGGTTGCCATGCCGGCAATGTCACGATGGGCACGCTCAATCTGGATACGTTCGCCGGCATCCAAAAGGGCGGGCATAGCGGACAGGTGATCGTGCCCGGCAAGAGCGGCGAGAGCCTTTTGTATTTGCGGATTACGGGCGCGGTTACGCCGGCTATGCCGCTCAACGGCAAGACACTCGCGGCCGGCGAGATCGAAATCATCCGCAAGTGGATCGACGCCGGAGCGAAACCTCCGGCTGAGGGCGAGGTGGTGGCGAAGGGCGCGGTTCCAATTCCGGATATCAAGCCGCGCGCGCTGGTGAAGTCGCTTATCAGTGCACTGGCCTTCAGCCCGGATAGCAAGCTGCTGGCGCTCGGCTCCTTCAAGGAAGTCCGGCTCGTGGAACCGGAGACCGGCAAGCTCGTCGCGACGTTTCCCGGCGAGGCCGAAGACGTGCGCGCGGTGGCGTTCTCGCCGGATGGCAAGCTGCTCGCCGCGGCCGGCGGTCTTCCTGCGCGCGACGGCGAAGTCCAGATCTGGGACGTCGAGAAGCGCGCCACACTGCGCACTATCAGAGGCCATGCGGATTGCATCTACGCCGTGGAGTTCTCACCGGATGGCAAGTCCATCGGCACTGCCAGCTACGACAAGCTCATCAAGCTGTGGGATGTGGAATCCGGCAAAGAGATCCGCACGCTGAAGGACCATATCGACGCGGTCTATGCGCTGGCGTTCTCGCCCGATGGAAAGCGGATCGTCTCCGCATCGGCCGACCGCGGCGTGAAGGTGTGGGATGTGGTGTCGGGCGAACGGCTGTACACGCTGAGCGAGCCGACCGACGGTCTGAACACGCTGGCGCTCGATCCGTCGGGAA
>JBEKQS010000060.1:0-21936 GCA_049519475.1 Bryobacteraceae bacterium
ACAGGATTTCTATTTTGAACATCCTGTAGTGATATTCCGCGCCAGTCTGTTCGCGAGAATCTATAATACCATCTTGAACTCCGAAAACCTCATTATGGTCGACGTCCTCAACATTTCCACCCGCCCTAAGCGAAGGGATCGGGAATCACGTTGATCGCGACCTCGCGGTTGAGTTTGGTGTCGGTGGCGATGAAGACGGCACCCATGCCGCCTTCGATCACCCTCGGCCGACTGGTTGGCCGCGGGCGGCCTCTGGAACGAGTCACGTTAGACCTGGTCTACGCCAGTTCCTTCTTGAAAAACTCCAGGCTGGCCGCGGCGTCTGCCTCGAACGCGCCCTTTCCTTCGATGGAAAGCCCGCCGCGAAATCCGCTCTTCTTCACCAACTCGAAAAACTTGCCATACACCGGATCTTCGTCGACGTTCTTCGGCCAGACGCGGCCGTTGGGGTTGGCGAAGTGGAGGTGCACAATCGCGTCGCGCGCCTGCATCATTATCTCCGGATCTTCCTTCTCCTCCCGCAGGTGATAATAGTCGATGATCATCTTGACGTTGGGATGATTTACCTCGCGCACCAGGCGCAGCGCCTCGGCCCCACTGTTGATGATGTTGCTCTCCTGCTTGCGCAGCGGCTCGATGGCAATCACGATCTGGCGCGATTTCGCCAGGTCTCCAGCCAGCGCGAGAAATGTCTTGATCTGCTGCCATGCCTGGTCGCGGGAATAGCCCTCCGGCACGTTGCGGGAACCGGCGCTGCCCCAGACGATAATGGTCCCGCCGAGAGCACGGCACCGGTCGAGGGCGGAATTCATGTAGGCCGTCAAGGCACCGCGGTCGACCTTCGGACCGACCACTTGCAGGGTCCGGATGAAGCTGTTGAAGCACTCGCATCGAAGCTTCGAGTTCGAAACCCGCTTTTGAAAATCGGCAAAGGCCGGCTCGCTCAAGGCAGCGACAGCGGCCGCGGCCGGCTCGAAATAGTCGAACCCGAATTGTTCGGCCTTGGCGAAATCTTCGATGGAGCCGCACACTCCGATTTCCACTTCGCCGGTCTTGGCGGGCGCCGGCAGGGCCGCCGCGCCCACAGAAAGCAGCAATGCACGTCTGGATAGCATAGGCGACCTCCATTGTTGCTCACTTCAGGTGCGGGCGGCAGGACGTGTTCTATCGAAAACTGCCTTCAACGCGGAGGCGCGGAGATGCGGAGAAAACTGAGGAATCAACCGCCGGCTTGACCGATCAGGCGGCTGCAAACCCGCGGCAGCCGTCGATTCCTATTCCTGTTCTGGTTTTCTCCGCACCGCCGCGCCTCCGCGTTAAACTCAATGCCTCGCCTACGGACTACACCCGCCGTGCTATAATTCTAGGGTCTTTCCTGTTCGAATTGATCCAGGGAAAAATTATGCCGAAGCTCAAGACTCACAAGGGTGCGTCTAAACGGTTCAAGAAGACCGGCACGGGCAAAATCGTTCGCAATCACGCCTTTGGACGCCATATCTTGACCTCGAAGCCGCACAAACGTAAGAAGAAGTTGCATCAATCCGTAGTCGCCGATAAGGCCGATCAGCCGGTTTTGAAACGGATGCTCCCCTATTAAAATAGGGAGAGCGCGATTGCGCGGACGGTGCGCGTGGCACGTGCCCGATTCGCCAGTCACTTGGGTATCACCCATAAGGAGATGAAACGTGCCTAGAGTAAAACGTGGAACCCACCGCCGGGCGTCCCGCAAGAAGGTTCTCCATCAAGCTTCCGGTTATTTCTTAACCAAGAGCAAACTGTACCGTGCGGCGCAGGAAGCCGTCGAACGCGGACTCAAGTTCGCCTACGTCGGCCGCAAAAACAAGAAGCGCGATTACCGCGCTCTGTGGATTGTGCGCATCAACGCGGCCTGCCGCGCCGCCGGCATCTCGTACAGCCAGTTCATGCACGGCCTGAAGGCTGCCAGCCTCGACCTCAACCGCAAGGTGCTGGCCGATGTGGCGCTCAAAGACGAAGCCGGTTTCCGCCAACTGGTGGATACCGCCAAGGCCGCTCTCGAAAAAGCGTGAGCCCCCACATGAGTCCGGCCGAACCCGAAACCGATTCGCTCAGCAGCCTGGAAGAACGGATTCAGCAGACCGCGCAACTGGTCGCGCGCTTGCGCCAGGAACGGGAATCCGCCGTCGAGCAAGCCGCCATGGCCCGAGCCGAAGCGGCGCGCCTGGCCGGCGAGTTGAAGACCCTCCAGGCGGAGCGCAAACAGGTCCGCACCCGCATCGAAAAACTGCTGGCGCAGATCGATCAACTGAGCGCCGGATAAGGGCGCACGCACCCCACGGAGAGTGCCGCATGGAAAGCAGCACACCCGATAAACAGCCGGTTCGGGTGACGATTCTCAGCCGCCCCTACGTGCTGCGCACGGCCGGCGACCCTCGCGAAGTGGAAGCCGTGGCCGCCAGCATCAACGAGCTCATGCTCGCCATCGCGGCACGATCCCCGAACGCCGATTCCACTCACATCGCCGTGCTGGCCTGCCTGCACCTGGCCGATAAGCTGCGCCTGCTGGAACGGGACCTGCAAGGGTTGCAGGAGCGCGTAGACCGCAAGTCGGAAGAGTTCTCCGCCCTGCTCGACCAGATGATTGCGCCCGAGGAGCAGTCCTGATGCTCACGCGCGCGCTGGTTCTGATGATGGCCGGCGGCCTGCTGTTGGCCTGGCCGGCTTACGACGACGAAATCGCCAGGTGGCGGCGCGATCGCGAAGCCGCGCTCAAGGCCGATGGCGGATGGCTCTCCGTCGCCGGGCTCTTTTGGCTGCATGCAGGCGCCAACCGGTTCGGCAAAGAGGCATCGAGCGACGTCGTGCTCCCCGACGGCCCGGCACACGCCGGCGTCCTGCACCTGGAGCACGGCAAAGTCACGGTCACGACAGACGGCGCCACCCGCGAACTGCGGCACGATTCCGCGGATGTGCTGCGCGTCGGGCGTCTCAGCCTGTTGGTGATCCAGCGCGGCGACCGGTTCGGCATCCGGCTGAAGGACCCGGAAGCGGCCACGCGGCGCGAGTTCAAGGGTATTGAATCGTTTCCGATCAACCCGGCCTGGCGCGTCACGGCGAAATGGGTGGCCGAACCGCACAAGATACCCATCCTCAACGTGCTGGGGCAGACGGAAGATTCCGAGTGTCCCGGCTACGCCCTCTTCCAGGTTAATGGCAAGGAGTTCAAGCTCTACCCGATTCTCGAAGAGCCGGGCGCGAAGGAACTCTTCTTTATCTTCCGCGACCAGACCTCCGCCAGGGAAACCTACGGCGCCGGCCGCTTCCTGTATTCCGCGCTGCCCGAAAACGGCCAGGTGGTGCTCGACTTCAACAAAGCCTACAATCCGCCCTGCGCCTTCACCGCCTACGCCACCTGCCCGTTGCCTCCGCCGGAGAACCGGCTGGCTGTCCGCATCGAAGCCGGTGAGAAAAAGTACGGCCACTGAGCGTTCCGGGCCCGGGTAAGCCCGACACGGTTGAGTTGAGTCAAAGCGGCCAGGCATCCCGACACGATGCCCAGACCGTAGTTTCTGAACTACGGGTGGCACAAGTACGGGATGGCGACAGCCTGGTTCCCCTCGGTATTTACCTGTTCCGGCCCGGAGACTACTTCCCGTTGTTGACGAACTGAATGCAGTCTCCCTGGTTTTTGAATGGGCTGCCATCGGGATGGAAGAGCGTCATCCAGCCGCCGTTCTTGCATTGATCCTTGTCCGTCGGAACGCTGATATACAGCTCCGCGCTCGCCACCGGGCCGTTGTCCGCTCCGCCCGCCACCAGTACTTGGCCACCCGGCAGCCGCACCACCGTAGGCAAAACGAAGAAGCGAGGGATGGTCATAGAGCCGGTGAGGCTGAACGTGCCCGATGTTGGGTCGTACAGCTCCGCGCTCGCCAGAGGCCCGAACACGAACGGATTGACTCCGCCCATAACCAGGACCTGGCCACTGGCCAGCAGCACCGCGTTGTGCTTCGACCGCGGCACGGTCATGGAACCAGTCAGGCTGAAGGTCCCCGTGGTTGGGTCGTAAAGCTCCGCGCTCGCCAGAATGCCGGAGTTGCCGCCAGGGCCGCTAGCGCCGCCCGCGAACAGGACTTTGCCGGTTTCGAGCAGCACCGCCGTTCCCGGGGATTGCCGAGCGGTGATCAGCGGGCCGGTGGCGCTGAACGTGCCCGTCGTGGGATCGTACAACTCCGCGCTCGCCAGAACGGGGTCGTTGCCCCCTGAGCCGCTGGCTCCGCCCGCGATCAGGACTTGGCCATTGGCCAGTAGCGTCGCGTATTGATCCGCCCTGGCGGTGATCATCGACCCAGTGGGACTGAAGGAGCCGGTACTCGGATCATACAGCTCCGCGCTCGCCAAGGCGGCCGCCGGACCGCCCCCGCCCGCTAACAGCACTTTGCCGTTGGTCAGCAACGTCGCCGTGCAGAAGCCTCGGGGAGTGTTCGGCGAGCCGGTGGCGCTGAACGTGCCCGTCGCCGGGTCATACAGCTCGGCGGTCGTGACGGCGCCGTTGCCACTAAAGATCAGGACTTGGCCATTGGGCAGTAGCGTCGCGGTCTGGTCGATACGCGCCGTGCTCATCGAGCCAGTGGCGCTGAACGTGCCCGTCGCCGGATTGTAAAGTTCCGCGCTCGCCACCGGGTTGAAGGGATTGGTTCGGTCCGCTCCACCCGTCACCAATACTTGCCCGTTGGCCAATACCGTCACGGTGTGCTGAAAACGCGGAGTCGTCATGGAGCCGGTAGCCATAAATGTCCCCGGCTGGCCATTGGCTGTGAGTGGATAGAGGAACAGCGCCACAGAGCAGAGAAGAAAACTCTTCAGAAGATACTTCGCGAACCTGTCGATGGGATTCATATGCCGCCTTGGAATTCTGCTTTGCAAAGAGAGATCGAGATCCTTTTGACCTTTAGGCTGTTCAACTATACACCACTTCGCGTATATCTGTTGTCGTGATTTTCAACGATTGCGTGGGGAAGGCCGGCTGGCGTACCCCTCCGGGTTACGGCACTGTGGCGGGGGGAATTTCGGGGACAGGGAATTTCGGGGAATTTCGGGGACAGGCTACGAAACTCCCAAAGGCCAGCGGCTGAGCGATTGGGGGTTGCGTAGCCCCCGAAATACCGAGCGTTCCAGCCCGGGCTGAGCCCGACACGGTTGAGTCAAAGCGGGCAGGCATCCCGACACGATGCCCAGACCGCCGTTTCTGAACTACGGGTGGCACAAGTACGGCGACAAAGCAACCAAGTGGCGTATACCTTATTTCCAGGAATGCTGTTTTGCCCACAACGCGACGCCGGCCGGGGCGAACCATCCATCATGAGATCGAGCATTCCTGGAAACCGAAAGAAGTTGCTCCCCGTCAAGTCCCATGGTCGGCTTGGATTCGGATAGAATCACCGACTGGAGAACACCACCATGCATGCCAAGAAGCTACGCGCTCGTTCCCAGGAGCTCACGCGTCGGGTGTTTCTTTCGACTGCTACCGTCTGGCCGGTTGCTGCCTCTCGTGCCAGCGATGACGAGGCCGTGTGGGCCCAATACCTCTCGTGGCTGAAGGGAAGAGTGGTCGGCGATACGGTCGGGCTTGAAAGTTACCGAAAGGCGTTAATCGAGCAGGGACTTCCGAAGGCAGAGGTAGACCGACGTATGAGGATTATTTCTGAGCGCGCGTTCAGACGCCCGGAAGCGATGCGCCTCTGGTTCAACAGCATGTATGGACCGGAGGGCGCAGTGGGCCCGGATTGGCCGAAGCCGTTTGTGGTGGAAGTCGTGAAAGATCTTACGCCCGGAGTCGCCTTGGACGTCTGCATGGGCGAGGGACGCAACTCAATTTTCCTTGCCAGCCGGGGCTGGAACGTTACGGGTTTCGACGTTTCGGACGTAGCCGTCATGAACGCACGGGCGAAGGCCGAGAAGGCCGGCGTAAACCTGACTGCAATCCGCTCGGGCTATCAGGAATTCGACTTCGGGCACGAGAAATGGGACCTCATCTTAATGACGTATGCCTATTTCCCGATTCGGGAAGCCGTGTATGTAAATCGGCTCATCGGTTCGATGCGGCCTGGGGGTCTACTCGCGTTCCAGCACGGAGTCCTCAAGAGGGGCGTGGATCGGAGCGGGAACGCCCCTCTCCTCGGAATACCTGAAGAGGGTGAACTGAGAGAGATCTTTCGAAGTCTGGTAATTTTGCGCTACGACGAAGTCGAAGAGGAATCGGACTGGCAGGTGTCGCACGGACACCGAATGGGACGGACGGTTAAGATGCTCGCGAAGAGACCGAGCGCAAAGCAGTTGTGATTCGGCATCATTGGCATTAAAGTGGCGTTACCTGAAACCGGGCCTGCCGGTTTTTTCCACGTCACCTTGACGTATCACGCCCGACACGTAGAAGTGCCCAACACGGGCCCCAAACCCGCTTCTGGAAAACAAGTCCTTGAACAACTCCGTTCCTTGATCTCGGCCGGCAGGCGCCAGGACTGCCACTCAACGAGTTGATGGCGCATCGGTCCAGCCCCCAGCTATAGTCTCCAAGCCATAGCCAAATCAGGGCCGCAAAAAAACCATTGACACGTCCGGGGGATTTCGCATAGAATTCTAAAAACGAACGATCGTTTTTGTTTATGCCCAAACTCAAGGACCTGGTCGTCCAGAAAAACCAGACCGCCATCGAGGAGGCCGCCCTCCGGCTCTTCATCCGGCAAGGCTACTTCGGCACATCCATTCGCGACATCGCCGGCGAGGCCGGGATCTCCATCGGCAATATCTACAATTACTACCCGAATAAAGAAGCCCTCTACGTCAGCCTGGTGCGCCGCTACACCGCGCGCATGGGCAAGATGCAGATGCGGTTGAAGCCTCTGTTGGGAAAGTTCGACCCCGACAGCCTCCGTCAACTGGCCCAGGCGGCCCGCGAAATCGTTTACAACCACCCGGATTACTGGCGGCTCATGTACATCGACGTCACGGAGTTCGGCAACCGTCACTTCGCCCACAGCTTTCATAAGCTTTCCAGGACCCTGGAGAAAATTGCCGGAGGGTATGGCAGCAGCAACCTCCGGCCCGGTGTGGACCCCTCTTTGGCCTACGGGGCCATCTATCTGCAATTCTTCACTTACTTTCTGGTGGAAAAGCTCTTTGGCGGCAAACAACATCTCGGCCAGCCGGAAGGCGTTGCCATCGAACAACTGATTCAGATCTTCAGGGAAGGAGTGGGCGCTCCCGCCGCGGCGGCCAGCGCTCGAGCTACAGGAGGAAAGCCATGAGGCATAGGACGCTTTGGATGGTATTGTGCGGACTGACGTTGATCGCGCCGGCGCTGCTGGCACAAACGCCCACGACGGGACTGCTTACAGGGACCGTCAAAGACCCGAGCGGCGCCGTGGTCGCCGACGCGAAGCTGGCCCTGACCAGCGCTTCCGGTGAAGACCGGGCCGGTTCCACCGATCCGGATGGAAGCTATCGCTTCCCCATGCTGCCGCCGGGCGAATACACCCTGGCCGTTACGGCCGCCGGGTTCCAGACTTACAAGGCTGCCGGGATCGTCATTCGGATCACGCAAGCCACGGAACTTTCGCCGTCGCTGGCGATCGCGGGTGCGGCCATCACGGTAGACGTGGGGGCGGAAGCGCCGCTGGTGCAAACCACTTCCGCAACCACCGGCCGCGTGATTGACAGCCAGCAGATCCGCGAGCTACCGCTTGCCACGCGCAACTTCCAGCAGTTGCTCACACTATCTCCCGGCACCATTTCGGACCTTTCGAACAATACCGAAATGGGGCGGGGCGACGCGAACATCGAAGTCAATGGACAGCGCTCCACCAGTAACAACGTGGTGGTGGACGGCACGCAGGTCAACAGTCCCGGGACCAATTCCACCCCCAATATCGCCGTGCCCTCGCCCGATTCCATCCAGGAGTTTATCGTGCAGACTTCGCTCTACGACGCCACGCAGGGCCGCAACGCCGGCGGCAACGTGGCCGTGGTGACGAAGTCGGGCACCAACTCGGTGCACGGCAGCGCCTGGGAGTTTCTGCGCAACCGCCAGTTGAACGCCAACGACTTCTTCCTGAACGCGGCGGGACGCCCCCGGCCGGTGCTCAACCGGAACCAGTTCGGCGGCACGCTGGGCGGGCCCATCGTAAAGGACAAGACGTTCTTCTTCCTTTCCTACCAGGGCACGCGCGAACGCAATGGAGCCGATCAGACCAACAGCCTGTCCTTCCCGTTCATTCCCTCCGGCTTGACCAACAACCGCGGCACGGCCGCGCTGAACGCGCTCAACGCGTCGTTCTATGGCGCCGGGCAGACCGTTCCGGCGCTCAGCCCCATCAGCACGCAGCTCCTGCAGGCCAAGCTGCCCGACGGCAGTTGGGCCATCCCCAGCGCAGCCGGTACGGCGGCGTCGGGCGCGACGCCTATCAGCACGCCCATGAGCGGTGTCTCCACCTACCAGGAGGACCAATTCACGGCCAATATCGAGCAGGCCATCGGCTCGAAGAATCGCCTGCAGGGGAAAGTATTCTACGCCGATTCTCCGCAGTACCAGGCGCTATTCAGCTTCGTGGGCACCAACCCGCAACAGATCCCCGGATACGGCGGCAATATCGACTTTCACAACCGCGTGGCCGGCCTCACCGACTCCCATATTTTCACGCCTTCTCTCCTCAACCAGGCCCATTTGGGCTATAGCCGGATCAATGCTCCGTCCTCACCGCAGGAACCGCTTACGAACCCGCAGGTCGGCATCGACAACCCCCTGTGCCCCAGCAATCCGGGCTTCTGTGGCCTGTCCACGATTTCGGTGCTGGGGATGTTTTCCATCGGAAGCACCGCGCTGGCGGACCAGAAATCCACCACCCAGACCTACGAATTCACCGACATGCTGACCTGGACCCATGGCAAGCACATGGTTCGGACGGGAATGGAAGCGCGCCGCTACCTGGTCGATTTCTTCTTCAACTTCTTCTCGCGCGGCCAGATCGCCTTCAATACGTTCCAGGACTTTCTGGACGGCAACATCGCCTACGGACTGCTTGGCAACGGGATTCACGACCGCGGCATGCGGGCCACCGACGGCGCCTATTACCTTCAGGACGATTTCAAAGTGAGTCCCTCGCTGACGCTGAATTACGGGGTGCGCCTGCAATTTCAGGGCGGCATCAGCGAAATCCGCGGCCGGCTGGCTAACTTCGATCCCTCGGCCTTCCCGGGCTTCACAACGCCCTGCACGGTGGCAGCTCCCTGCACCGGCACCACCGGCTTCACCATTCTGAAACCGGGCCAGCCGCTGAACCCCAGCACGTACGGCGCCGCTCCGCGCTTCGGGTTTGCGTGGAAGCCGCCGGCCGCCAGGAACATTGTGGTGCGGGGCGGCTACGGGGTGTATTTCGACCGCCCTTCCACGCGCGTGGCGAACCTGCAGATCTTCAACTATCCTTTCGACATCGTCGGGCTGGGGCTGGGCTCGTTCGCTTATCCGTTCCCCGACCTGTCGAAGGTCACGTTCCCCGTCAGCCCGGTGACGGTTCCGTCGCCCGTGCCGTACTATTATTCGGGCATACCGCTCACCACCTCTCCCACGGCCATCAGCGGCATCTATGTGAGCCAGAATTTCCGCACGCCCTACGTCCAGCAATACAGCCTGGGCATGCAGTGGGAAGTCTGGAAGAACTGGCTGGCTGAAATCGGCTACGTCGGATCGAAAGGGACCAAGCTGATCAATGTATATACGCTGAACCAAGGCACGTCCCCCACCACGGCTCCCTACACCGCTTCCGGCTTCTCCAACAATAAGGCGCTGAACGGCTTCCAGATGGCCACCACGGACGCGGATTCCATTTACAACTCGCTTCAGGCGAGCATGACCAAGCGCTTCAGCGGCGGCCTGCAATTCCTGGCGTCGTACACCTTCTCGAAGAGCATTGACGACGCTTCCGGCGCGCCCGGCAACGAGTTCGCCGCCGAGCCGGGCGATCAACAGAACCGCCGGTCGAACCGGTCTCTTTCGGACTATGATCGCCCCAACCGGCTGGTAGTCAGCGGCACCTACGATCTGCCGGGGCTTTATCGCGGCAGCTCGGCAACCACCGCCAGCATTGTCAACAACTGGCAGTTGGGAGCGGTCGTGACCTTGCAATCCGGCACGCCGTTCTCGGTGGATTGCATTTCGGGCTCGGCGCTGTACAACCGCGCGGATCTGGTGAGCAGCAACGCGGCGCGCAGCGGATCGGCAGCGAGCCGGCTGAACCAATACTTCAACACAGCCGCGTTTGCATCCACCTGCAACAACGTCGCGCCGTTCGGCACTTCGGGGCGCAACATCCTGCGCGGACCCGATCAGCAGAACTTCGACATCTCGATTGTCAAATCGTTCCCACTCGCGGAAAAGAGCAAATTGGAATTTCGCACGGAATTTTTCAATGCCTTCAACCGCGTGAACTTCGCCAACCCAAACAACAATGTGCTGGTGCCCGCGACGCTGGGCGTTATCAATTCCGCGGCCACCGGGCCGAGGGTGATTCAATTTGCGTTGAAAGCCAGTTTCTAGCGCAGTGGGGCAGACCCCCTGGTCTGCGCGGGACGCCCCCGTCCCGCTGCCGGAACAACGTAAGGGCATTCCGCAGGGCGCGGACAGGCCGACGGGGGCGTCGGCCGCAGACCAGGGCGTCGGCCGCAGACCAGGGGTCTGCCCCCCAATCTTTGCGATGATGAAAGATCATGATCGAAACAGGACTGCACGGCAAAGTTGTGATTGTGACCGGCGCCGCCGGCGGCATCGGCAACGCCACTGCGCGTCGCTTCGCGCAGGAAGGCTGCAAGGTGGCCTCGTGGGATGTCAAGGACGGCCAGGCTGAATCGGGCGGCATTTTTCAGAAAGTGGATGTCACCAGCGCCGCGTCCGCCGGCGCCGCCGTGGAAGAGGTGGTGGCGCGCTGGGGCACAGTCCACGTGCTGGTGAACAACGCGGGCATTCTGCGTGACGGCCAGTTGGTGAAATACAAAGAAGGCGCGCTCACCGGCATGATGAGCGAAGAGCAGTTCGACGCGGTGCTCTCGGTCAACCTGAAGGGCGTGTTCGTGTGCACGCGGGCGGTGGCGCCGCGCATGATCCAGGGAGGCGGCGGCGTGATTCTGAATGCCTCCAGCGTGGTCGGCCTCTACGGCAACTTCGGCCAGACGAATTATGTCGCCAGCAAGGCGGGCGTCATCGGCATGACGCGGGTGTGGGCACGCGAACTGGGCAAGTACCATATCCGCGTGAACGCCGTGGCGCCGGGTTTCATCGCCACGGAAATGGTGAAGGGCATGCCAGAGAAAGTGCTGCAATCCATGGTGGATCACACGCCGGTCGGACGCATGGGCCAGCCCGAGGACATCGCCAATGCCTACTTGTGGCTGGCGTCCGACGCGGCATCGTTCGTCAGCGGCGCGGTCATCTGCGTGGATGGCGGCGTGGTCACGGGAACCTAAGTCCGAGCCGCGAACGTGAGAGAGCGGTGTTGTACCAGGCAGACAGCCAAATGAAATACGCCACCATTCGCTCGACCGGGTGTTATCTTCCCGAGATCGAGATGCCCAATCGTGTGCTCGCCCGGCAACTGGCGCACGTCCCCGATTTCGTAGCAAAGATGGAGGCCGGCACAGGCATCCGCAAACGCTGGTACGCGCCGGAGAGCTGGGCCACTTCGGACCTGGCTCTTCCGGCGGCGCGCCAGGCGTTGGAGCGCGCCGGCCGCGAGCCCGGGGATGTGGATCTGATCATCCTCGGCACCGATTCGCCGGACTACATCACGCCCGCCACGTCGGTGGTGCTGCAGCACAAACTGGGCGCCAAGAACGCCGGAACCTTCGACGTGGGCTGCGCCTGCGCGTCTTTTCCCACCGGCCTGGCGGCGGGCGCCGGGCTGATCGCGACCAACCCGGGTATCCGCACGGTGCTGGTGGTGGGCGCGTATCTCATCCATCGGCTGGCCGACCCGAAGGATCCCATGATCTTTTTTTATGGGGACGGCGCCGGCGCGGCCGTACTGGAACCGGCGGACGAGCCGGGATTTCTCGGCTCCGCTTTTCAAGCGGACGGATCGTATCACAGTTTCTGGGGCATCTACTCGGGCGGTACGGCGGAGCCGGCCAGCGCGGAATCCGTGGCGGCGGGCCGCACCAAAGTCCGCATGCTCGACCGCTATCCGCCGGAGATCAACGACCAGGGTTGGCCGAAACTGGTGCGGCGCCTGGCGGCCGATTCCGCCTTCGCCATCGAGGATATCGACCAGATCATCTTCACGCAAGTGCGCAAGCCCACCATCGAATTGGTGATGAAAGAGCTTGGCCTGCCCATGGAGCGGACGCATACCGTCATGGAAGAGTGGGGCTACACGGGTTCGGCCTGCGTGGCCATGGCACTCGACAGCGCCATCCAACAGGGCAAAGTGAAACCAGGCGGCCTGGTGGTTCTGGTGGGCTCCGGAGTGGGCTACAACCAGGCGGCCGCGGCGTTTCGCATGCCCCGGAAAGCGTGACGAGCCGATGGCTATGGCAAGCGATCCCGGAATGAATGCGATGGACCGGATGAACCGGCGCATGTTGCTGGATGCCGGTTTTGTGGAAGAGCGGGTGGACTCGCCGGTGGGAAGGCAAACCTGCTTCTCGAACGGGACGGGCCAGCCATTGATGCTGCTCCACGGCGCCGGAGACAATGCGGGAGCCTGGTCCAGAACGGCAACACCACTGGCTGCCGCCGGCCGCTATCAGATTCTGATTCCGGACCTGGCCGGGCACGGGACCAGCGAACCCGGCGAGGGCCGCCTGTCGATGGAGATTTTTCTGGCCGGCCTGAACGCGGTGGCGCAGCGGGCCGCGGACGGGCCGGCCATCCTGATCGGCAACTCGTTCGGCGCGTGGCTGGCCGTGGTGTGGGCGCGGGAAAACGCCGGGCGCACGGAGCGACTGGTGGCAGTGGACGGCGGGCCGGTGACCGGTCTTCGGCAAGACATTACACTCACGCCGCCGGACCGCGTAGAGGCGCGCCGCCTCTGGCAAGCCGTGGTGGACCAGAGCCACTGGGCGGTCCCGGATTTCGTCCTGGACGAGGTGATTCGCAAGGGCCGCGAGGGAGCCATCCCGCGCATGTCCATCGAGGCGATGCAGCCATACCTCATGGACGGCCACCTGGCTGAGTTTGCGACCCCGGTCGACTTGATCTGGGGCGAATCCGACCAGGTAGTACCGCTGGACTATGCACGCCAGTTGCAGGCCGGCCTGGCCGCCGCGCGGTTGACCACCATTCCCGGCTGCGGGCATGTGCCGCAGCTCGAGTGCCCTGAGCGCTTCAATGCCGCGCTGCTCGGCGTGCTTCGTCAGCCGCCGCCCGCGAGGAAACCGGCATGATTGCGGGCGACCTGCTGGGAGAGCGGGCCCGGCTCACGCCCGGCAAGCAGGCGCTGGTCGAAGTGCGTTCCGGCCGCCGTTTCACTTACGCAGACTTGAACCGGCGCGCGGCCCACATGGCGCATCTCTGGACCTCGCAATGCGGCCTCGCGCCGGGCGACCGCATCGGCATCCTGGCGGAGAACCGCGTCGAATACGTGGACGCTTTCTTCGCCGCCGGCAAGAGCGGTGTGGTGCTGACGCCTCTGAACACGCGGCTGACCGCGGCGGAACTGGCCGCGCTCATCGCCGACGCAGGCCTGCGCGTGGCGCTCTATAGCCGCCGCTGGTCCGAACTGGTGGAGCACGCCGCCGGCTCCCCCGGCGGCGGCACGCTGCGCTGGCTCGATCTGGATACCCTGGACCTCGATCGGGAAATCGATTTCGCTCCGCTGCGGTGCGGTCCCGAAGACCTCTGGTGCCTGCTCTACACCAGCGGAACCACCGGCAAACCAAAGGGAGTGATGCTGCCGCACCGCATGGTGATCTGGAACGGCTACAACACGGTGGCCAGTTGGCAATTGCGCGAGGATGACATCGCGCCCATTTTCACGCCGATGTATCATGCCGGCGGCCTGGGGGTGTTTCTCACTCCGATGTTCGTCATCGGCGGAAGCGTGGTGCTGCACGACCGGTTCGATGCATCCGAGGTGTTGAGATGGATCGAGCGGGAGCGCGCCACCATCGTCTTCGGCGTGCCTACCATCTTCAAGATGCTGCGGGAAGCACCGGAATTCCCGGCCGCCGACCTGACCAGCGTGCGCTGGGCGATCAGCGGCGGCGCGCCCTTGCCGCGCTATCTCATCGACCAGTACGCGGAGCGCGGCGTGGTCTTCAAACAAGGCTACGGACTTACCGAAGCGGGCGTGAACTGCTTCGCGATGACCTCGGAAGAAGCCGGACGCAAGGCCGGATCGATTGGCAAGCCGATGCTCTTCGCCGAAGCGCGCGTGTGCGATGCGGACGGCCAAACGCTTGCGGCCGAGGAGACCGGGGAGCTATGGCTGCGCGGCCCGCACGTCTCCCAAGGATTCTGGAAACAGCCGGAGGCGACCGCCGCGGCCCTAACCGCCGGCGATTGGCTGCGCACCGGCGATCTGGCCCACTGCGATGCGGACGGCTTCTACTATATCGATGGCCGCATCAAGGACATGTTCATCAGCGGCGGCGTGAACATCTATCCCGCGGAAATCGAGAACGTGCTGATGCAATGCCCCGCGCTGCAGGAAGCCGCGGTCCTGGGCATTCCCGACTCGATCTGGGGCGAAGCAGGCGCGGCGTTCGTGGTGGCGCGCGCCGGAGCCAGCCCGTCGCCCGAAGAAATCGCGCATTTCCTTGCCGCGCGGCTGGCGCGGTACAAGCTGCCCAGGCAATACTATTTTCTCGAAGCATTGCCTCGCACGGCCTACGGCAAAGTAATCAAACCAGAACTGCGAAAATGGGTCGAGGAACAGTATCGCAAGGGAGAAGCATCGTGAAGAAAATTTATATCGCCGCTTATCATCAATCCAAGTTCGGAAAACTGCTGGCGCTGACCGTGCCCGAGATCGTGGACACCGCCATCCAGCAGGTCTGCCGGCAGATCAACGTACCGGCGTCGGCGCTCGACACCGGCAGCATCGGCGCCGCTTGTAACTTCTCCCTCAATCAGCAGGGATTGCTGGCCGGCCTCATGGCCATGACTCCCGGCCTGGAGGGCAAGCCTCTGGAGGCCGTCGAAAACGCGTGCGCCACCGGCGGGCAGGCCGTGCTCTCGGTCATCCACAAGCTGCAAGTTGGGATCGGTGACACCGGCATCGCCGTCGGCTTCGAAAAAATGCGCGACGCCGAAGGCAAAATGGACGGCAAGCTGATCGGCCAGGTGCTGGGCTATTTTTCTTACCCCGGCGAGCGGGAGGGAAAAGTCTTCGTTTTTCCGCATCTCTTCGCCGAAGTGATGCGCGAGTACATGGATCGGTACGGCGTCACCGAGGCGGACCTGGCAGCCATCGCAGTGCAGGAATACGCCAACGCGAAATACAACCCGTGGGCGCAGATGAACAAGGTGCAGATCACGCTCGACCAGGCGCTGAAGATCGAAGGCTTCAACCGATATGTGGTGGATGGTCTGCCGCTGAAGACCTACGACTGCTCGCAAATCACCGATGGCTACGCCGCGCTGATTCTGGCCACGGAAGAAGGCCTGGCGAAACTCGGCGTGCCGAAACAGGACTGCGTCGAAATCGCGGGCTGCGCGCAGGCCACCGACCCCCTTCGCAAAGCCGGCCGCGACGTGCTGCATCCCACCGGCGCATACCGGGCGATGAATGCCGCTTACCAGATGGCGGGAGCGAGCGCGCAAGACGTGAACGTCGCCGAAGTGCACGATTGCTTCACCGTGATGGGCGCTATCGGCACCGAAGTGATTGGCAAGGCCGAACCGGGCCGCGGCGCGCAGTACTGGGTGGACGGCAAAGCGCGGCCGGATGGCGAATGCGGCATCAACACCTCGGGCGGTCTGATTGCCAAAGGGCACCCCATCGGGGCGACCGGCATCGCCATGATCGGCTGGAGCGCTTTGCAATTGCTCGGGAAAGCGCCCGCGGAATTGCAGGTGAAGGAGCCGAAGCTGGCCGCAACTTTCAACATCGGCGGCCCCATCTGCGCCAGCGTCTGCACGGTGCTGCGGGCGGCCGGGTAGTATCTACATTTCCCGCGATGAGGATGATATGGTTGCCCCGGCAGCGGGACGAGGGCGTCCCGCGCAGACCAGGGGGTCTGCCCCACCAAACGTCGTACACTCGAAGGATGGCCGCGCGAAAACAGCCAAGGCTTCTCGACGCCGGGGCGCCCGTGCCGGATGTCCGCTTGAAACTCCTGAGCGGCGGTGAGGCCAGCCTGCGGGAAATCGCCGCCCGGGGGCCGGCGCTCGTGGCCTTCTTCAAGATCTCCTGCCCGATCTGCCAACTGACCTTTCCGTTTCTGGAGCGCCTCCACGCGGCCGGAACTCTCGCGGTCATTGGCATTTCGCAGAACGACGCGCGCGACACGCGCGAGTTCAACGAAGATTTCGGTGTGACGTTTCCGACCCTGCTGGATGATGAGGATGACGGCTTTCGGGCGAGCAACGCCTTCGGGATTTCGAGCGTGCCGACGCTGTTCCTGGTGGAACTCAGCGGGGCCATTTCGCACGTGGTCGAAGGCTGGCGCAAGAAGGAAATGGAGTTCCTCGCAGCCAAGGCCGGCGCGGCCGTGTTCCGCCAGGGCGACAGCGTCCCGGAATGGAAAGCCGGCTGAGGGTCGCGCAATTAGCTGCCCGGCGGGCGGCCAAGCTAGAATGGAACGAGAGCGCATGGCCAATACCATTGAAGAAATCCTGGGCGCCGCGGGCGCCATCGCCAAGGGGATGAGTGTCACCTTCAAGGAGATGCTGTCTCCCACAGTGACGGAGTATTATCCCGAAGAGCCGGCCAAGCTTGAAGAGCGCTACCGCGGCGTGCACGTGCTGCAGCGCGATTCGAACGGCATGGAAAAGTGCGTGGCATGCTTCCTGTGCGCGGCTGCATGTCCCGCCAATTGCATCTACATCGAAGCGGCGGAGAACACCGAGCAAGCGCGGATATCCGGTGGCGAGCGGTATGCCAAGGTTTACAACATCGATTACAACCGCTGCATCTTCTGCGGGTATTGCGTGGAGGCCTGCCCCACCGACGCCATCACGCACGGCCACGGCTTTGAAGCGGCCAGCTATAACACCTCGACGCTGGTGAAGCGCAAGGAAGATATGCTGGCGCCGATTCCCGCTGGCGCCCATCCGCCGGTGATGGCCGCAGAAAAGACCGGCGCCCACTAGAAGGCCCGCCGCATGCTGCGAGCGATCCGGGAACAAATCGACACCATCTTCCGGGAAGATCCCGCCGCCAAAAGCGTGCTCGAGATCCTTCTTTGTTACCCGGGCTTCCATGCCATTCTGTGGCACCGCTTCGCGCACAAGTTGTACCGCTGGCGTGTGCCGCTTCTGCCGCGCGTGGTCTCGCAGTTGAACCGTTTCCTGACCGGGATTGAGATTCACCCCGGCGCGACCATCGGGCGGCGCTTCTTCATCGACCATGGCATGGGCGTGGTGATCGGCGAGACCGCCGAAATCGGCGATGACGTGCTGCTTTACCAAGGTGTGACGCTGGGCGGCACGGGCGGCGAGAAGGGCAAGCGGCATCCCACGCTGGGCAACCGCGTGGTGGTGGGAACGGGCGCCAAAATTCTGGGCAATATCCGCATCGGGGACAACGTCAAGATTGGCGCGGGCTCGGTGGTGGTGCACCCGGTTCCGGACAATTCCACGGTAGTGGGAGTGCCGGGGAGAGTGGTGCGCGTGCGGCCGGAAGGCGGACCGCTGGAGCACGGACACCTGCCCGACCCGGCAGGCCAGGCGATCGACGACGTGGCGCGCCGCGTGGCGGAGTTGGAGGAGCTGCTGCGGCAGCACCTGGAAGCGCGCGAGAAGACGAATGAACGCGACAGTAAGGAGGTTTGAAAGTGGCGCGCGTGGTTGCGGTCTGTGTTATTTCGGCTCTTGCGTCTGTTGGGGCTCGTGGTCAGGTTGGCGGCGACCGGCCCCGGTTCGAAGTGGCATCGATCAAGCTCACTCCTGCACCTACACCGACTGCTAGTGGTTTTTCGTCCCTAAGGGACCCGGGGCGTATCAGCCTCAGGCAAATTTCTTTACTGGTATTAGTCCAACAAGCGTATGGAGTGGCGCCCTATCAGGTCGCCGGATCGCACTCTTTGGATTCTCTACGCGCTATGTTTTGCGACGTAGATGCGGCCATGGGCCCTGGCACTACGAAGGAGCAGACGCACCTTATGCTTCAGGTCTTGTTGGAAGAGCGGCTGAAACTGAGAGTGCATTACGAAACGAAAGAGATGCCGGTCTACGCGGTTGTGGTTGCAAGAGGCGGTCCGCAGCTTCGAAAAGCAGACGCCGCTCCCGAAGCCGGTTCCTCCGTGGAAGGGCCGCAGACAGTCGCCAGGACCGGGACGTTGTCCAGGAGGCCGGACGGTGGAAGGGGCATTCGGGCAACGATGTCAGTGCCCGAACTCCTCGGTTCGCTTTCGAGCGGGTTGGACCGCCCCATGGTGGACATGACAGGCCTCCAGGACGTATACACGATCAGCCTGGTTTGGACGGACGACACACCTCTGGGCCCAGCGTCCGCGCCGACGGCCGGGGGCGATGACAACATGCCGGCCGCGAGCGTTCCCATCGGAGGACGCAGCGGCTCCCTTTTTTCTGCCATGGAGAGGCAACTCGGACTCAAAGTCGAAGCACGCAAGCAGCCGGTACAGATGCTCGTGGTTGATCACGTAGAGCGGATTCCAACGGAGAACTGAGAGGTCTCGATGAACCGGGACAAAGGATCCCCTCGTAGATAAACCTCCGCTCCCAAGTTACACTCAAAGAGCTGTGGACATTGCACGAAGCGCGCACATGCGCCTGCTCATGGACCAGCTTGGCAAGCTGGAGGAACGGTTGCGCGCGGGCGGCGGCGAAGCGCGCATCGAAAAACAACACCGCGCCGGGAAGATGACCGCGCGAGAGCGCATCGCGGCGCTGCTCGATCCCGAGACCCGGTTTCTGGAGATCGGGCTGCTGATCGCCTACGACCGTTATGACGGGCAGGCGCCGGCGGCGGGCGTGGTGACCGGGATCGGAAAGATCGAGGGACGGCCGGCGGTGGTAGTGGCCAACGACGCCACCGTGAAGGCCGGCGCGTGGTGGCCGGAGACCATCACCAAGATTCTGCGCGCGCAGGAAGTGGCCATGCGCAACCGGCTGCCCATCGTTTACCTGGTGGATTCGGCGGGCGTGAATCTGCCTTACCAGGATGGAATTTTTCCCGGGCAATATGGCGCCGGCCGCATCTTCTATTACAACTCGCTGATGCGGCGCAAGCTGCGTATCCCGCAGACGGCCGCGGTGATGGGGCCGTGCATCGCGGGCGGGGCGTACCTGCCGGCGTTGAGCGACGTCATCATCATGGTGGAGGGCGTGAGTTTCATGGGCCTGGGCGGGCCCAACCTGGTGAAGGGCGCCACCGGCCAGGTGATCGACGCGGAGCCGCTGGGCGGCGCCGGCATGCACACCACGGTGAGCGGCGTGGCGCACTACATGGCCGCCGACGACGCGGATTGCCTGGCGCGCATCCGGCAGCGGTTCCGGCAATTGCCCGCGCCGCGCGCGTGGGGCCGCGCGGATGCGCCGCTTCCCCGCCTGGACCCCGCGGACCTGTACGGCGTGCTGCCCGCCGACCATCGGCTGCCGTACGACATCGAAGAAGTGATTTTCCGTATCTTCGATGGCGGCGACTACGCCGAGTTTCAACCCGGCCATGCGCCGGAAATCCTGTGCGCCAATGCCGGCCTGCGCGGCCAGCCGGTGGCCATCGTCGCCAACCGCCGCGGCTTCCTGAAGTCGGAGGGGCGCCCGCGCATCGGCGGCATCATTTATGCGGAATCGGCGCGCAAGGTGGCGTACTTCGTCGAAACCGCGGAGCGGCTCGGCCAGCCGCTGGTTTACCTGCAGGACGTTTCCGGCTTCATGGTGGGGCCGGAGGCGGAGCGCGCCGGCATCATCCGCGCCGGAGCGGAGATGGTGGAGAGCATGGCGTGCGCCTCGGTGCCGAAAATCGTGCTGACGCTCAACCACGCCAGCGGCGCCGGATACTACGCCATGGCGGGACAGGGCTTCGACCCCAACTTCACCTTCAACTGGCCCACCGCGCGCATCGGCGTGATGGAAGGCGAATCGGCGATTCAGGCGCTGTATGCGGTGGAGTTGGAGAAGCACAAAGGAGGCGCTCTGCCGGAGGAACTGCAACAGGCCGTCGACAAGACGCGCGCGGATTACGAGCGCTGGCTCGATTCCCGATACGCCGCGGCGCGCGGCCATTGCGACGCGGTCATCGACCCGCTGCGCACGCGCGAGGTGCTGGCATTTGCGCTGGAAGCCTGCCAGGGAGGAGTGCGCGAATGATCCGCATTGCCAACGGGCAGGGATTCTGGGGCGACTGGCTGGAAGCGCCGGTTCGCCTGGTGGAGCAGGGGCCCGTCGATTATCTGGCGCTCGATTACCTGGCCGAAGTCACCATGTCGATTCTGCAGAAGCAGCGGCAGGCTGACGCGGCGCTGGGCTACGCGCGCGATTTTCCGCCGCTCATCGCGCGCATTTCGGGCGCCATCCGCGAGCGCGGCGTGTGCGTGATCGCCAACGCGGGCGGCGTCAATCCGGTAGCCTGCGCGCGCGAAGTGGTGCGACTGGCGCCGGGATTGAAGGTTGCGGTGGTGCTCGGCGACGATGTCTACCCGCGCCTGGACGAGTTCCTGGCGAAGAACTATGAGATGCGGGACATGGACACGGGCGAGCCCATCGCGCCCGTTCGCGATCGCATCCAGAGCGCTAACGCCTATATTGGCGCGTTCCCGCTGGCCGAGGCGCTCGGGACGGGAGCGCACGTGGTGATCGCCGGACGGTCGACCGACACGGCGCTGGCGCTGGCGCCGATGGTGCACCGCTTCGGCTGGAAGCCCGACGAGTTCGACAAGCTGGCATCGGGCACGATTGCCGGCCACATCATCGAATGCGGCGCGCAGTCCACCGGCGGGAATTGCCAGGTGGACTGGCAGAGCATTCCGGATATGGCCAATATCGGCTACCCGATCGTGGAAGCCGAGCCGGACGGAACGTTCGTCGTGACCAGGCACGCGGCGTCGGGCGGGCGCGTCAGCGTCGATAGCGTGAAGGAGCAGTTGTTGTATGAGCTGGGCGACCCGCAGCGGTACATCACGCCGGATTGCGTGGCCGATTTTACCAGCATTCGCCTCGAAGACGCGGGGCCCGGCCGGGTGCGCGTGAGCGGCATTCGCGGCGGGCCGCGGCCTCCCACGCTGAAGCTTTCCATCAGCTACGCCAACGGATGGAAGGCCATCGGCACGCTGGTGTATTCCTGGCCGCAGGCGCTCGAAAAAGCGCGCATGGCCGATCGCATTGTGCGCGCGCGGCTGCGCGGTCTGGGTCTCGAGTTCGATGAAATCTACACCGAGTACTTCGGCGTGAACGCATGTCTGGGCCCGGCCGCGCCGCCGAATCCGGATCCGCCGGAAGTGCAGTTGCGCATCGGGGTGCGCGGCGCGGATAAGAAAGCCGTCGACCGTTTTACGCGTGAGCTGATTCCGCTGGTGCTGAACGGCCCGCCGGGGGCCACGGGTTTCGGCGAGGGCCGCCCGGTGGTGCGTGAGATTGTGGCTTACTGGTCGGCGCTGGTGCCGCGCGAAGAGATCGTCACGCGGGTGGAAGTGATCGAGTAATGTGCTCCTGGGTTGACAGACGAAAGCGTCTGTTTGAATGTATAAGGCCTGAGATGACGAAGGGTTCTCCTGAGAGCTACAATGCCGAGACCGGTTTTCGCGAACCGGCTCAGAAATCTCAAACAGGAGAACCCCATGAACGTC
>JBEKQS010000061.1:0-21798 GCA_049519475.1 Bryobacteraceae bacterium
CGAGCACCGGCGCGGCCTGGTGTTCGTTGAGCGCGAGGCACCAGATGTCGCTGTGTGTGCCCGGACTCAGAGTCGTCATCAGCAGGTACTTGCCGTCCCGGCTCCAATCCGCCGGGTACTTTGGATACGGGCTCTTGAACAGCGATTCCGTCTTTCCGCCGCTGACCGTCTTGGTATAGAGATCGTAGTGGCCATCCGGATTGCTGACGTAGGCGATGCGCGAGCCATCCGGCGACCAGACCGGAGAGCCTTCGTGCGCGGGGGTGTCGGTGAACTGCATGGCCTTTCCGCCCGGCTCCAGAATCCAAAGATCGGCATTTCCACCTTCCGGTCCCGGCTTTCCGGCTACCGCACGAGTGCCGTCAGGGGAGATCCGCGGCGGTCCCCATTGGCCGCCTTCGCTGGCAGTGCCCACGGTTCTGCCGGTGCGATCCATCCACACCAATTGCCGTGTGGGCTGGCCGAGGCTCTGATAAACCAGGATCCCATTGTTCGACACCGAAATAGGCGCTAGCGACAGGCTCCGCACGGCTCCCACGTCCTCGGCCAGCGTGATAGGTCCGCCTTCCACCGTCAGCTTCGATGAATTGAAGGCCTGGCCGATGAGGCTCCGGTCGCGTATAGATAACAGATAGCCCTGCTTGGAGTCCGGGCCGTCCCCGGCCGAATACACCGCATTGGTTGGGGAGCGGAACAACTGGTTGTATTCCGGCGAACCGAGCTCGCCGGTGTATACCCCGGTGGTTTCTTCCAGATCGGTCAGCACGAAGAACACGAAATGCTTGCCATCCGGCAGGAATTGCGGCCACAAGTGAGCTCGCTCGAATCTGGCCGCATTCAGCTTCAGAACCGGTTGCGGGGTTCCGCCGCCTGCGGGCACCTGGTAGATCGTGTCCGCTTGTCCGGGCGCAAACAAGATCACGCCGTCGCGATTCCACGTGCCGCCTCCGGGCATGGTTGCCGCCGCGCAAATAGTCTGTGCGGCGCCGCCGCCGATCTTGATCTTCTTTAAAGACTGGTCCGCAAAAAAAGCAATGTACTGGCTGTCGGGCGACCAGAACGGCGCCACGCCCCCTTCGGTTCCCGGAATCACCGCCGAATGCATGGCATCCAACCGACGCAGCCATAGCACCAGCTTGCCCTCTTTGCCGATCGCCGAAAGCGTCAGGTTTAAGCCGTCTGGAGAAAGCGACGGCATGCGGTACGTGGTGTGCTCCGGCGGCGTCACCGGGAACTTGTAGCTGGGCGCCGGCTTGGGACGCAGGAACATCACGGCTCCCACCGCCGTGGCGGCTATCGCCGCCAGGAATGCCCCCGCGATGAGGATGGCGGCCACGCGGTTGCGCATCGGACTGGCCTGCCGAAGCGGGGCTTCCAGGGGCTCCGCTAGCACTCGCTGCTGCCCGCTGGGACCGTGGCTCGCGCCGGTCGCGCTCAAGCCGACGTTCGAGGCCCGTACGGCCGCTACCGGCCGGGCAGTCCGCGCCCGCGCCGCTTGTTCGCCACTCCGCGCCATGGTGCGGCCCGCCAGCTTCAACTCGATGACCGCGTTCTGGATGCGTTGCCGCCGCCGCGCCGGATCTTTCTCGAGGCATCCGGCAATCACGCCCTCCATGGCCGCCAGCACCGGCGACTTCGCCATCAATGGCGCGGCCGGCTTCTGCGCAATGGCCGCTTTCAGTTCAGCTCCCGAACCCGGGAAGGCACGCCGCCCACCCGCCATCTCGTAAAGGATCGCTCCGTACGCGAAGATGTCGCTACGCCAATCCGGCGCCGCGCCCGCCACCTGCTCCGGAGAACGATACGCCGCCGCCCGCTCATCCGCTCTCACGGGCTCAAAGACCCGCGCCCCCGCGCTTGTCAGCAGGATGGCGTGAGGCGAAAGGCTCCCGTGGACCGCCCCGCGGCTGTGCGCCCGGTTTAGAGCCGCGCCGATGTCGATGGCGTATTGCAGCGCTTGTTCCGGCGCGAGTTCCGCCCGCGCCAGCCGGTCCGCCAGCAGTTCGCCTTGCGTCGGACCGTTGCTGAGAAACTCCAGTTCCTTCACGCCCACGTCATTCACAAATCCCGATGCACGCGCCGCTCTTGCGGCGCGACGGCTTCCGATTTCAATGCTACTATTCCGTCAGTGGCCGCACAATGAAAATGGGGTCCTGTTTGTACCATAGGGGTCCCTGGGCAAACCGATGGTACGTGTTATCGTTATCGGATGGCGCTCGCCGGGCGGACGGCCATTTTCGGAAGCGGCCTCGTGGTTCGGGTGACCCCATTGACACCGGCGCAGTCCCATGTACAATCCTTTAGATGGCACTATTATCTGTACGGAAACGGAACTAGCTCAAAATGTTTAAAGCCAGGAAACCAAAACCGGCGGCTTCACCGGAGGAGCAGGGCTACAACAGTACCGACGTCGCGCGGATTTGCGGCGTCACCCTGCGCCAGTTGCAATGGTGGGACGAACGCAACGTCGTCTCCCCGCGCCAGGACGGTCACAAACGCGTGTACATGGCGGAAGAAGTGGTGGAGATTTCCGTCATCGCCGAACTCCGCCGCAAGGGGTTTTCGCTTCAGAAAATCCGCCGCGTCCTCCGCTTCCTGCAAAAGGATATGGGCAAGCGCCTGAGCGAAGCGATCTCGGCTTCTTCCGATATTCACCTCCTCACGGACGGCAAAACGATCTACCTGGAAGAAGCCTCCACCCGTATCATCGATTTGCTGAAGAACGCGCGCCAGCCCATGTTCCTGGTCTGCGTGACCGACCAGGTCAAGCGCCTCAATGCCGCCGCGGAGCGCAAGCCGGCCCGTTCGGAGACTGGCGCGGTCAACCGCAAGACCCGGGCTGTCTGACCGCTCAATGCGGCCGTTGCGGTGAATGCAACGACAATGCCGCGCCGCCCAAGAGCACGATCCCGAGAGCGATCCACGAGAGAGGGCTGTACAGGTTCAAGGTGTTCACCGCCGAACCGACACCGTTCAGCACAGTCATGCGGAATGGCTGGGAGATCACGAGGAACCCAACAGCCAGTCCCATCAATCCGAATGTCCGAAGCATGCAGTTTTCCGCAACGAAATAACATCGTCACCCGAATACAAGATTCCCAAAAGGGTCGCTAGTACCATGGCGGTACCAAACTGCGCCAATTTGCGGGTAGGGGATAGCATCCGGCAACTTCCGGCTATTCGCGCCGCGGCCGCCTGTTTTGCCACAATAAAAAGGTCGCCATGACGGAACGCATCTATTACAACGATTCGTACTTACGCCGCTTCAACGCTCAGGTGGTGACCCGTGCGCCCGGCGGTTCCACGGTTTATCTGGACCGCACCGCGTTCTACCCTACCTCGGGCGGCCAGCCCTTCGACCTTGGCTCCATCGCCGGCGTGGCCGTCCAGGATGTGGTTGATGAGGGCGAATCGGTTGCCCATGTGCTCGCCGCGCCGGTCGACCCCGGGCCGGTCGAGTGCGCCATTGATTGGGACCGCCGTTTCGACCACATGCAGCAGCACACCGGCCAACATTTGCTCTCGGCCGTCTTCCAGGAGCTCCTGGGGCTCGACACCGTCAGCTTCCACCTTGGCGCCGAAAGCTCCACCATCGATCTCGAAGGCGGCACGCTCGATGCGGCCGCCGCCGCATGCGCCGAGCGCCGCGCCAACCAGTTGATCTGCGAGAACCGGCCCGTGACCGTCGTGTACGAAGACGCCGCCCAAGCCGAGGGATTGCGCAAACCCTCCGGCCGCGAAGGCACGCTCCGCATCGTCTCGATCGATGGTTTCGACCGCAGCGCCTGCGGAGGCACGCATGTCCGCTCGACCGGCGAAATCGGCGCCATCCTGATCCGCAAATTGGAGAGAATTCGCCAGAGCGTGCGCGCCGAGTTTCTATGTGGCGCCCGCGCCATAGCCCGCGCCCGCGCCGATTACGAAGCCCTCAACAAAGTCGCGCAACTGGTTTCGTCCGCCTTCGACGACGCCCCCGCCACCGTCGCCGCGCAACTGGAAGCTGCGCGCGCCGCCGAAAAGCAACGGCGCAAGCTGGAACTCGAACTCGCCGCCTACCAGGGCAGGGAACTCTATCAGAACACCGTCCCCGGCGCCGATGGCATCCGCCGGATTACGCGCCGCGCCGACCGTGGCAGCCTGGAAGAACTCCGCGCCCTGGCGCAGAGTTTCACCGCACAACCCGCCGCCGTTTTTCTGGCCGCGCTGAATGGCCCGCCATCGATTCTGCTGGCCACTTCCGCCGATTCCGGAATCGACGCCGGTCAGACGCTGAAAGCGGCCCTGGCGGAAGCGGGGGGCCGTGGTGGCGGCGCCGCCCGCATCGCGCAAGGCAGCGTGCCGGATGCCGCGCTCATCGACAAGGTGATAGCGAAGCTGGGATAAATGCCACGATGCGGCCGGCTGCTAGAGCGCGAATTGGCAGACGCAGTGTGGAAACTCAGTTATGCCATGAAGGACAGCCTTTTGCCGATAGCCGGTGAGAAATCCGCCTTAGCCGCTCCCGCCTGGCGCGCCACCAGAATCGACCCCATTCGCAGGCTCCGCCAAGACTGAGCCCTGCACGCCGGACACTGCCCTGCTAAGGGCCCTCGGTACTGCTATAACAGAATACGGTTATGCTCATCCGCCCATCCATCCCGCTCTTCTTCCTGGCCGCCGCCACTGTTCTGGCCGCCGGGCCGGTCTACATCCACACCACCGGCACCGCCATCGTCCTCGGAAACGACTATCTCGAGCGCACCTTCTCCACGGCCGATAACGACGTCGGCACGCGCCAACTCCTCAACAAGCTCACCGGCCGCGCCTACTCGCTCCGCGGCGACGAGTTCGAGCTCAAGCTCAACTATGAGCGCGTCGGTTACAGCTTCGGCAATGAGAATCCGCGCGTAGTCACCGCCGCCGGCATGCGCGTAGCCGGCCAGAAGATCGACGACACCCCCGCCGGCGGCAAGCGCGTCACGCTTCACCTCGCGCCCGCCCGCGGCGCCTCGATCGACCTGGTCTACGAGCTCAACCCCGCCGACTTCTTCACCCGCCAATGGGTTCACATCGCCGAGCCGCAGCAGGGCACCTGGTTCCTCGACTGGCTGGCCGTCGCCAAAAACGAATGGGGCGTGCCACGCTTCACCCTGGGCGGATTCGGCCAGCCGCTGTTCGCCGAAGATCTCTTCCTCGGCCTCGAATTCCCCACCGGCCAAAACACCGTCACCGGCGCCGAAGTCACTCTCGGCAGCTCACCCGGCGTCAACATTCCCGATGCCGGCTACACCAGCGAACCCGCCGTCATGGGCGTCGCTCCCGACGGCCTGGTCCACCGCCAGTTCCTCGACTACGTGGCCCGCATGCGCGTCGCGCCGGTCCGCCCGTTCCTGCTCTACAACACCTGGTATGACTACCCGCGCCTGAAGATGAATGGCGGCAACACCGTCGCGCGCGTTGCGGATTTCCAAAAGCTGCTGCTCTCCAAGTACGGCCTGCACCTGGATTCCTTTGTGCTCGACGACGGCTGGGACGACATGCACAAGCTCTGGGTCATCGACCAGCAGCGCTTCCCCAACGGCTTCCGCGATCTCACCGCCGCGCTCAAGACCATCGATAGCAAACTCGGCATCTGGTTCGGCCCCATCGGCGGCTACGACCAGAGCCAGGTCCGTATCGCAACCGGCAAAGCCGACGGCATGGAGATCACCTCCAACGGCCGCTACTTCTGCATCGCCGGCAAGAATTACAGCAAGTTACTCGGCGACACCATGCTGCAATACGAGAAGGAATACGGGATCAACTATTTCAAGCTCGATGGCATTGCTTTCGGTTGCAATGAGCCGGGCCACGGCCACCCCGTGGGCATCTATTCCGACGAAGCCACCGCGCGCACCTTCATCGGCATGCTCGAAAAGCTCCGCGCCCAGGACCCCAAAGTCTTCCTCAACATCACCACCAGCATCTGGCTCAGTCCCTGGTGGCTGCGCTACGCCGACACCGTTTGGATGGGCGGCGCCGATTCCGGTTACCTGCCGTCTGTCCCCACCCTGGCCGAGCGGCAAAGCGCCATCAGCTACCGCGATTCCGTGCTCTACGACGATTTCGTCACCCACCACGCGCAGTTCCCCATTTCCTCGCTGATGACTCACGGCATCATCAAGGGCCAGGCCAACATGCTAGGCGGCAACAAGGAACAGATCGAGGACTGGCGCGACGAAGTGGTCCATTATTACTCGGTCGGTAACATGATGTATGAGCTGTATATCTCGCCCGACGTCCTGTCACCGGAGGAAATGGACGTGCTGGGCAATGTTACTAAGTGGGCCATGGCGAATGCACACCCGTTGCTGGACAACGCGACGATGGTTGGCGGCGACCCGGCGAAACGCGAGCCTTACGGCTACGTGCATTCGATTCCGGCGAAGTCAATTATCACCTTGCGCAATCCCTTCGTCCGCCCACAGACTGTGAAGCTCAACGTTGATGAGCAGAACGGATTTCAGAAGTTCGCAGGCGAGCAGGTGTTGGAAGTGCAGTATCCGTATCGCAAGGTCGAATCTCTGGGAGTAAAGTTCGGCCAGACACTTACATTTAATCTGGACGCCTATGAGGAGATCGTCGCCGAACTGCGGCCAGGAACTGGTGAGCAGCTTCCAGCCTCGATCGCCAGGCTAGCGGGCAAGGATATTTCCTTCTCTCCCGCCGCCCTGTACAGAAACTCCAACAGCATCAGACTATCCACCACCATCAATGTGCCGGGCGACTATACCCAAGCCCGCATAGCGGTTTTGCTGGAGCCGAATCAGGAGACCCGCGGGATCACAGCCGCCGCTCAGGACGGCGACCTGCCGATGGAACTCACCACCGAAAACGGCAACCGCGGTGTCTGGCACTGGTTTTATGCCAACCTTAGGCCCGGGCTGCACGACGTCGAACTGACCATCCATTCTGCGGCCCCGGCTCATGTTTCGGCCTGGCTGCTGACACGACGCAATCTTGGGACGCCGGCGGCCGGCAGCCTGCTGCCCGCGCAGTCCAACATCGAGCGTGGCACGCACTTACTCCTTGAGGAAACCATCCGATGAAACGGCGCGAGTTTCTGGCCTCCACGCTCGCCCTGCCCGCGCTTGCGCAGTCGCCGGCTCACGCCTTCTCCTGGCGCGCAGACCAGTTCCTCCTCGATGGCGCTCCCTTCGTCATCCGCTCCGGCGAAATGCACTACCCGCGCGTCCCGCGCCCCTACTGGCGCGACCGCATGCGCAAGATGCGCGCCATGGGCCTCAACACCCTCTGCACCTACGTCTTCTGGAACCTGCACGAGCCGCAACCCGGCCAGTTCGATTTCACCGGCAATCTGGATCTCGCCGAATACCTCCGCGCCGCGCAGGCCGAAGGCTTATACGTGCTCCTGCGTCCCGGCCCGTATATCTGCACCGAGTGGGATTTCGGCGGCCTGCCTTCCTGGCTGCTCCGCACGCCCGATATCAAAGTCCGCAGCGCCGACCCGCGCTTCCTCACCGCCGCCGCGCGCCACATGACCCGCGTCGGCAAGGAAGTGGCCGGCCTCCAGATCCACCGCGGCGGGCCCATCCTCATGGTGCAGGTGGAAAACGAATACGGCTCCTTCGGCAACGACAAGGAGTATCTTGGCGCGGTCCGCCACATGATCCAGGATGCCGGCTTCGATGGCCAGCTCTACACCTCCGACGGCTCCGGCAAATCCAATCTCGCCGGCGGCACCCTTGATGGCGTGCTCTCCGTCATCAACTTCGGCGATGACAGCAACGTCGAGCGCGAGTTCTCGAACTTCGACGCTTTCCGCCAGAACGTGCCGCGCATGTGCGGCGAATATTGGTACGGCTGGTTCGACCATTGGGGCGAGCAGCACCACACCTCAAAGGCCAAGCCGGGCGCCGACGGCCTGGAGTGGATGCTCTCGCGCGGCATCTCCTGCAACCTTTATATGGCGCACGGCGGCACAACTTTCGGCTTCATGAGCGGCGCCAACGGCGGCCGCGTCTATGAGCCCGACACTTCCGCCTACGATTACGACGCGCCGCTCGACGAAGCCGGCCGTCCCACTGCGAAGTTCCAGGCCATCCGCGAGGTCATCGCGAAGCATCTGCCCGCGAGCGAAAAGCTGCCCGAGCTTCCCGCTGCGCTCCCCATGATCGCCATCCCGCGCTTCGAGCTCACAGAATCCGCGCAGCTCACCGCGCGCCTGCCCAAGCCGGTAAACTCCGAAAAGCCGTTAACCATGGAAGCCGTCGGGCAGGACTACGGCTTCATCCTATATCGTCACAGGCCCGCGCGCGCCGTTAAGGGAACGCTCGAAATCACCGAAGCGCGCGATTACGCCGTCATCAGCCAGGGCGAAAAGCGCCTCGGCGTACTCGGCCGGCGCAAGCATGAGAGCAAGCTGGAAGTGGAGTTGAACGCCGGCCAGCCCTTCGACATCCTGGTCGAAAACATGGGCCGCATCAACTTCGGCCCGCAACTCGCCTCCGACCGAAAAGGCATCACCGAAAAAGTCATGTTGAATGGCGACGAGCTCACGGACTGGGAAATCTATCCGCTGCCCATCGCCGATCCTGCGCGCTGGCCGTTTGCTAAGAAGCCAGTCTTAGGGCCCGCGCTGCATCGCGGCGCGTTTCGCTTGACGGCAGCCGGCGATACCTTCCTCGACATGCGCGGATGGGGCAAAGGCATCGTCTGGATCAACGGGCACAACCTCGGCCGCTACTGGCGCATCGGCCCGCAGCAAAGCCTCTTCGTGCCGGCGCCGTGGCTCAAGCGAGGCTCGAACGAGATCATCGTCCTCGATCTGGAAGAGAGCGGCCCGCGTTCCATTCAATCCGCCACCGATCCGGTCTATGATACGCCGGCCGGCTGAGGCATAGTGCGATATAATTCCCCCCATGACTTGGATCGTTCGAATCTCCTGCGCCGCCACGCTCGCGGCCGGCGCTGCTTCCGCACAGACGGTTCCGGCCGGCTGGCAGGTGGTGAAGGATAACAAGAACCTCTGCCAGATGGCGGTGCCTGCCGACTGGGTTCACGACACACTGGTGAAGAGCTTCGTGGCCTCGCCCGACAAAACCAAGAAGGCCAGCGCCGTCATCCACGCTTTGGCGCCGAACGCCAACTACGGCCAATCCATGGCAACCGCCAAGCAGGTGATGATCCCGGTCAAGATAATCGAAGATACCCCTTCACGCACCTGGTTCTCAGTGGCGCGCGGCAACGGCAAACCGGGAACCTCGTGGTACGTGGGCACGAATGGCGGTTCGCAGATCTGCACCGCACAGATCGATTTCGACGACCCGGCCTTCGAAGCGACGGCCAAGAAGATCGTAGACTCAGTGGGACTTGGGCCTATCGGCAAAGCCATGTAGCTGCACCGAAGCTGCGACCGTGAGGGAGCGGCGTTCGTCCGGCACGCATCACCCCACGTTATAATCGTCGCCGGATGTCAGTCGCGCCGGGCACCCTGCGGAGTATCCTGAAGCAAGCGAGGCTAAATTGAAATACCTGGCGATCTACGAAACGACTGCGACCGGATACAGCGCTTACGTGCCGGATCTGCCGGGCTGTATCACCACTGGGGCGACTCTCGGGGAAACCGAACGCCTCATGAAGGAGGCGATCGACATGCACCTGGAAGGCATGCGCGAAGACGGGCTGCCGATCCCGGAACCAACCACCAAGGCCGACTACATCACCGCCGCATAGGCGCGCCACGTTATAATCGTCCTCGGATGGATGTTTTCGAAGAGCTCGTGCGTCTGCGTAACCTGGGCCAGAAGTGCGCGCTCGCTACCATTGTGGAAGTGCGCGGGTCCATCCCCAGTTACGAGAGCGCCAAGCTGCTGGTGCGCGAGGATGGCTCCATGACCGGCACCATCGGCGGCGGCTGTGTGGAAGCTGAAGTCTGGAACGCCGCGCGGGAAGTCATCGAGACGGAGAAGCCGAAGCGCCTGACCTTCAACCTGGGACAGGACGCGGCTTACGACAACGGCCTGATCTGCGGCGGACAACTGGAGGTTTTCGTGGAAGCCGTGCTCCCCGTGCCACACGCCTTTATTTTCGGCGGCGGCCACATTTCCAAGAGTCTTTCCAAAATCGCCACGCTGGCCGGCTTTACCACGGTGGTGGTGGACGACCGCGAGAGCTTCGCCAACCGCGAGAGGTTTCCGGAAGCCGGGGAAGTGCACTCCGGCGAGTACGAAGAGATCTTCCCGCGTCTCGCGATCAACGAAACCAGCTACCTGATCATCGTGACGCGCGGCCATCGCGACGACATGCGCGTCCTGCGCCTGGCCGCCGGAACGCCGGCGCGCTACATCGCCATGATCGGCAGCAAGCGCAAAGTGTTCAATGTATTTCGCGAACTGGAAAAGGAAGGCATACCGCGCGAAGCCCTGGAAAAAATCCGCGCGCCCATGGGGCTGGACATCGGCGCGATTTCGCCGGAAGAGATCGCCGTCTCAGTCACCGCCGAAATGATCGCGGTGCGGCGCAACGCGGCCTCCAACTGGCGCTCGCTTTCGATGTCGGTGATGGCCGAAGCGGCGCGGCCCACGCTGGCGAAGTGACCGCCGGGCTGATTCTGGCCGCCGGCGAATCGCGCCGCATGGGCTCACCGAAGGCGCTGTTGCGATACCGCGAAACCACTTTCCTGGATGCGCTGTGCCGGTTGTTGGCGGAGCACTGCTCGCCGGTCATCGTGGTGCTGGGCGCATCCGCCGATGAGATTCGCGCCCGTTCCGCCGGCCCCGCGACTTTCGTGGTGAATGCCAATTACCAGTCCAGCCAGACCACTTCGATGCAGTGCGGGTTGCGCGCCGTGCCGCCGGCTGCCGGGGGCGTGCTCTTCACGCTGGTGGATCATCCGGCGGTAACGCCCGAAACCATCGCTCGCCTGCTGCTGCCGCCGTTTCCGCTGCTGCGCGTGCCTCGTTACCAGGGCCGCCGCGGCCACCCCATCTGGTTCGCGCGCGAATTGATTCCCGAGTTTCTCGCGTTGGCAAATGACGGCGCGGCCCGCGACGTGGTGCACCGCCACCGCGATCGGACCGAGTTTCTGGATTTGGATGATCCCGGCATCGTGGCCGATATCGACGACCCCGAAGCTTACCGCGCGCTGATCGGAGCCGGGCGATGAGAATCCGCCCGCGCGCCATCTTCCGGCTGCTGGGCGCGCTGGTTGTGTTGCTGCTGGTGGTGGGCTTCGGCGCGCCCTTCCTGAACGCCGACAAATACGCCGAGCGCCTGCGCAATTCGCTCTCGCGCGCCTTGGGCCGTGAGGTCGAGTTCCGCCAGGGCGTGAAGTTTAACCTTTTTAAAGGCCCCGGGTTTTCGGCCGACGATGTGGTGATCCACGAAGACCCGGCCATCGGCATGGAGCCGATCGCGTATGTGGATTCGGTGGACGTGCGGCCCAGCATCTGGTCCCTGCTGGGGGGCCGCTTCGTGGTGGCATCCATCCGCCTGGAAGGCGCCACCATCAACCTCACCAAGTCGGGCCCGGCGGCGGCCGCCGGCCGCTGGAATTTCCTGTCCTTCGTCAACCGCTCGGTGATGAGCGCCGCGCCGGCCATTCACGTGCGCGACGGCCGCATCAATTTCAAATTTGGCGATACCAAGTCGGTCTTCTATCTGACGGAAGCGGATTTCGATCTTGCGCCGCCGGGTTCGCTCGGCAAAGGATGGAGCGTGTCCTGCTCGGCCAAGCCCGCGCGCACGGACCGGCCGGCGCAGGGCCTGGGCTCGTTCACTTTGAAGGGCCGGTGGTTCGATTCACCGGAGCGCGTGGATCTCGACCTGGTGCTCGACCACACCGGCCTCGACGAGATCACCGCGCTGTGGCGCGGTCAATCCGGCGCGGTGCACGGAACGGTTTCGTCGCGCCTGCACCTGGGCGGCCCCATCGACAACATCGGCATTACAGGCCGGGTCAACGTGGAAGACGTGCACCGCTGGGACCTGCTGCCCATGGAAGGCCACGGCTGGCCCTTCGATATCCGCGGCCGCCTGGACCTAGTCGCGCAACAACTGGACCTGCAATCCAACTCACCGGGCAATGCGCCCCTGCCCTTGTGGATTCACTTTCGCGCCGCCGACTACCTGGCGCAACCGCATTGGGCGGTGACGGCCAATTGGAACCGCTTCCCGGTCGGACCGATTCTGGAACTGGCGCGGCACATGGGCGCCCAGTTGCCGCCCAAGCTGCAACTCGCCGGCGTGATGGATGGCGCCATCGGTTATTCGGGGCAGGGAAGTGTGCAGGGCACCGTCGCGTTTCAGGATGCTTCACTAACCATTCCGGATTCCCCGGCCGTGCACTTCGAGCACGCCGCCCTGATCTTCGATGGGGATCACGTGCGGCTTTCGCCCGCCGTGGCGCGCATGGCGGATGAGGACGCGGCGGAGATCGAAGCCGACTACGCCATGGGCTCCGGCACGCTCGATGTCTCCATCTCAACCGAGGCCATGAAGGTGGCCTCGTTGCGCGCGCAGGCCGCCGTGCCGTGGCTCGAACAGGTGCGCAGCGGCCAGTTTAGCGGCCAGTTGCGCTATCATCGCGAGGCGGAGATGGCGGGATGGTCGGGCCATCTGCAATTGACAGACGCGGAAGTGCCGATTCCCGGGTTGGCCGATCCGCTCGAAGTGGCGTCGGCGCGCGGGCAAATCGACGGCGCGCGCGTGGCCCTCGACCACATTGACGCACTGGCCGGCAAGCTTGCCTTCACCGGCTCCTATTCCTATGAGCCGGGTGCGGTGCGGCCTCACCATCTGCGGGTCCACGCCGGTACTTTGGACGCGGCCGAACTCGAAGCCGAACTGCGGCCCACGCTCACCCGCAGCCACGGCATCATCGCCCGCGCCCTGGGCCGCACCAGCGTGCCGGACTGGCTCGAACAGCGTGAAGTGGATGGCAACATTCAAGTGGACGATCTGCTTCTGGCGGGCGCGCACCTGGAGAACGTGCGCGCCCGGCTGCTGTGGGATGTGACGCATGTCGAGCTCGACGGCTTGCAGGCAAAGCTGGACCGCGCGGCCATCGCCGGCAGCCTCAGCGTGAACCTGCGCGGGGCGCGGCCTGTTTATAAACTGACCGCCAGCGTCAAGGGTCTGAACTGGCAATCGGGAAAACTGGATGGACAGGGCACGCTGGAAACTTCCGGCGCCGGTCTTCAATTGCTGACGAATCTCACCTCGGAGGGAGTCTTCACGGCCGGCGGGCTGGATTTTGGCGGTCTCAGCGGGCGAAGCCTTTCGGGCGGTTACTCCGTGGCGTGGGCCGCCGCTGCGCCGCGCCTGCGGCTCACCGGGCTGACGCTGCGGACCGAAGACGATTCCTACACCGGCCGGGGCGCCACGCAGAACGACGGTCGGCTGCTCCTCGTGCTGACCAGCGGTGCGAAGGAGCTGCGCGTGAGCGGCCCGCTCGACAAGTTGCGCGTCGAATAGGTGGGACAGGCCGAGCGCCTTTCCCGGCCTGTCAGCTTGGCAACGCACGGCCGCTGACAGACGACAAAAGGCGATCGTCTGTCCCACCAAGCGCCTACGCTTTCTTTCTCCAGCGATCTTCGATCATCTCCTGCAACTCCGCGATGCGATGGCGCAGCTTCCGCTCCTTCTGCGAAATCTGGAAGAGGTAGCCGATGATGACCAGCCAGCCGATGCCGTAAGCGTAAAAGAGCCAGTGCAAGTTTTCCATACGTCAGTCCCTCCTCAAATCGTCCAACTCATGCGCGCGGCGCGTCAGATCTTCGGCCGCGCGTTCCAGGCGGGCCACGCGGCGCCGCACCAGCAGGATGCACCACCACACCATCAGCATGGTGGCCATGCCGAAAAACAGCGTCGTCGACATGTCACCCGCCAGGCCGGAGCCCGCGCCTCCGCCGATTACCGGCGACGGGTGCTGCGTCCGGAAAATCCGGTTGGACATGTAGATCAGCGGCACATCCGCCATCCCCAGAATGCAGATCACCGCGCAAACCGTAGCGCGGGCTTCCACCGGCGCGGCGCGGCGAATCACCAGGTATGCCGCATAGATGAAGAGCAGCAGGAAGGCGGAAGTGAGCTTCGCATCCCAGGTCCACCAGATGCCCCAGACGCGCTTGGCCCACATGGAGCCCATCGCGATGTTGACGATCTCAAACACCACCACCGTCTCATTGGCGGCCAGCGACAGGTCGTCGTACTTGCTGTCGTGTTTCACCAGGTAGAGAATGGCGGCGATGCCGCCCACGAAGCAGGCCACGAAGGAGGCCGTGGCCGCCGGCACGTGGAAGTAGAAGATGCGCTGGATGATCCCCATGGTGGCTTCGGTGGAGACCCACATGAAGATCAGGTACAACTGGGTCAGCAGCATGACCGCGGTGAGGCACAACATCCACGCCGGCACCGCGGGACGGTTGTCTGCGAGCGACGAATCGGCGATTCCGTTACTCATCGATCCCCTCTCTCCTCTATTGCAAAGCTTCGTATGGCGCCCGTCAATCTGAACTCCTAATCCAGCAGGGTGCGGACACGCCCTAGCACTTCCTCGACCAGGTCGATGGGCAAAGTCTCCACCCACCGGCCGGCGCGTATCTTGTAGTCTATCGTGCGCGCCTGGTGGCACAGGACCACGCCCTGGGTCTTGGTTCCGACGCCGCTCAAGGAAACCGCGAAGCCGCTTGCCCTGGCGAACTGTCCGCCTTCTGTAATCGGGCAGGCCAGAACCAACCCGATCCGATTAAACTCGGCCACCGATAAGACCAGCATCGGCCGCTTTCCCTGCTGCTCGTGTCCCCTGGTTGGCTCCAGGTCGATCAGAAGGACGTCGCCCCTTTGCGGGACTCCCTTCTTCAGAGCGCCTCCTTCCCGGCGGGTCCGCCGCTCAGCCACTGGCGGTCGCGCCGCGGATTGAACAGATGG
This sequence comes from Bryobacteraceae bacterium, assembly GCA_049519475.1. Taxonomy (GTDB): domain Bacteria; phylum Acidobacteriota; class Terriglobia; order Bryobacterales; family Bryobacteraceae; genus PALSA-129. Next base: position 14,911 of record JBEKQS010000061.1, read on the forward strand.
GTTTTCCGGGTATTGGCCAGAAGCTCGCTCAGCGTGTATTGGGGCCTTTTCTTAGGTTTCACCACCACGCAGCCCTGCCTGACGCTGATCTGCACCTGCGATCCCGCCCGAAGGTCGACCAGGCCGAGAATCTTTTTCGGGACCGCCACGATCACGGATCCGCCCAAATTACGCAGCGTTGCCGTGGGCATAGAGCAGCGAACCTCCAGTTATGGATAAGTATAACACGGGGGCGCCGGCGGCTATTGCAAAGCTTCGTTGAGCACGCGCGCCAGGCGCACGCCGGCCTTTTCGATCTGTTGCTTCACCAGCGGTTCGGCCTTCTTATCGTACTTGGCGTCGATGGTGATTTGGGCCCCGGCGGCCACTTTGGGCAGGCGGCCGTAGGTGATCTTCTGGGCGGCCTTGTGCGACTCCTCGGCCCAATCGCTCACCGAGCCCTGGCCCCATGATTTCTCATGCTTGGCCGCCTCGTGGGCATAGGCGGGGAACAGATCGTCTTCCTTGCCCATCAGGCCCAGCAATCCGCTGTCCCAGACGCTGTGCAAATTCGACGGGTGGCCGGAGAACAGCACATGCACGTCGTTGCCGCCCTTGTCGTTATTGTCGGAGCAGTGCAACGGCTGGTGCATGTCGCCCACAAAGTGGATCAGGAACATCAGGGCCTCGAGTCGCGCCGCGCCTTGCACGGCGGGGTCGCGCAGTTGCTTCCGGAATTCCTCGATCTTGGAGATCACGCAGTCGCCCTTGGCGCAATCGCGCGCCATGTCGAGGTGCGGTTGGTCGATGGGAATGTCGATGTAGTGCCATGGCCCGGTCTCGCGGTGCTGGTTGCGGATCTGGTCGGCCCAACTGGCGACCGACTGGATGGTCACGCCGGGCCCCAGAATTTCGGTCACCCGCGCGCGCACGGCAGGCGTCAATTCGTCCCAGGCGATGCGGGCCACCAGGCTGTGGCCTTCGGGTCCCCACCCAAACGCGGAGACACATCCGCACAGCAGAATCACTGCGATCTTGCGCATACGATCTGAGCGTATCACGAACTGGAGGGGCGGCTATTCCCGGCAGATCCCGCGGCGGCTGCCGCGGATGAAACTCACCAGGTGGAGGGTCTCGGGAGTCGGAATTTCGACTTCGATGCGCGTGAGCGCCTCTTCCAGTTTGAGGCTGGAGCGGTACAAGAGCTGGTAGGCGCGCTTGAGGATGCTGACGTCGGGAGCCTTGAAACCGGCGCGCTTCAGCCCCACCAGGTTGAGTCCCTTGGCGCCGATCTGGAAGCCGGCGAAAGTGAAAAACGGCGGTGCGTCCAGGTTCACGCGCGTGTTGCCGCTCACCATGGCGAGGCGTCCGATCCTGGAAAACTGATGCACCAGAACGCCGCCGGAAAGGAAGGCCTGATCTTCCACTTCGACGTAGCCGCCCAGCAGCACGCAACTGGCGATCACGGTCTGGTTGCCGATCTTGCAATTGTGGGCGATGTGGCCGGAGGTCATGATGAAGTTGCCGTCGCCGATTTCGGTGGCCGATTCCGGCGGCGTGCCGCGCGAGATGGTGAAGTGTTCGCGGATCTGGTTGTGGTTGCCGATGCGCAGGTAGCTGCGCGCGCCGTCGAAGTTCTTGTCCAGGGGATCGGTGGCGAGCACGGTGCCGGCCGAGATCTGGTTATCGTGCCCGAGGGTGGTCCAGCGCTTCACGTAGACATACGGTTCCAGCACGCAGGCCTCGCCGACGACGACGTCTTCTTCAACGACGCAGAACTCGCCGATGCGGACGCCCGCCCCGATGACGGCGTCGGGATGAACGCGAGCGGTCGGCGCGACTTGGGCGGAGGGATCGATGGGCATGAGGCTCTCGGCGACGCTTAAATCTTAGCGGATTTCAGAAACGTTCTGGGCTGCCGCAGTTGAGCCAAGGATTCGTCATGAAATAACAGTTCCAAATGTGGAGCGGGCTTCCAGCCCGCAACGCCGGCATTCTCGCCGGCGCCTGGCGTTTCTTCATTTCAAGCTCCGTGAAGACCAACTGGTAGCGCCGGCGGTCTTGCCGCGGGTGTCTGAGGCGCGCTTGACCATCGCCACTCTTCGGCCCAAAGTCGCCGTTACGCTACAGTAAAGTCTTGTCCGTTCCTTCCATTGCTTCCGGGATTGCTATCCCCGCACTGGCCACGGCCGTCGGCGTGGCCGGCGCGGCCCTGGGAGTGTGGCTCACCGGCCTGCGCGAGCGCGCGCGGCTGGTGGTGCCGCTGAGCGCGGGCGTGCTGCTGGGCGTGGCGCTGTTCGGGTTGCTGCCGGAATTGGCGGAACAAACCGGCTGGCTGGCGAGCGGTACGCTGTTCGTGGCCGGGTATGGATTGCTGATCTCGATCAACCGGTACGCCTACCCGGTTTGTCCGACGTGCGCGCACAATCACGACCACGACGCCTGCTCCACGGAGCTGCACGGATTCGCGGGTCCGCTGATCGCGGCGGCGGCAGTGCATAGCTTATTGGACGGCTGGAGCGTCGCCACGGTGCAATCGGCCGCGCCGCTGGGGTTGCGCGTGGCGGTGCCGCTGGCGGTGGCGCTGCACAAACTGCCCGAAGGCATGGCGCTGGGCGGAATTCTGCGCGCCGCCGTGCGGAGCCGCGGAGCGGCCATGGGCTGGTCGGTGGTGGCCGAGGGCTCGACGCTTGTGGGCGGCGTGGCGGGCCTGTTGGCGGCTTCCCATCTGGGCACGCGGTGGACCATGTACCCGCTGGGCCTGACGGCGGGCTGGTTGGCTTACCTGGGTTACCACGCGGTCCACGAAGAGTGGAAGCGGCGCGGCCCCGTAGTGACGTTCCTCTCGGCAGCAGCGGGCGTGGCTGGCGCGGCGGTGATTCAACGCGGCGCGGAAGCCTTGTTTCGGTAAATCAAGCGCTGGTAAATCAAGCTAAGCCGTGTGCGCGCCACCATGCCGTATCCGGCCAGCCAGGCGCGGAGCTCGGGGTAGCTCTCGAGCGCCAGGCGCGGGTTGGCGAGGCTCAGGCTATCGACGATAAATGCGGGATGCGTCGCGGCCAGCTCCACGCGGTTGTGCGCCGCCCAATCGGGAATCAGCGAGACGGCGTCGCGCAGATGGCGATCGGCGGGCACGCCCGTCAGCGGCTGCGAATCCCAATAGCGCGAATCGACCGGCAGGCGCGTATAAACGAACAGGCCCGGACGGTATCCCCAGACGAAGAGCGTGTCGCCAGGCTGTTTGCGGGCGTTGACCAGCGCGGCGGCGGCCTGGGTGTCCTGGTCGAGCGCGATGTCGGCCCAGGGCGCGGCCGGGTGGAAAGCCAGCGTGAAATAGCGCGGGGCAAAGCGGACGAAAGGAATGAGCAGAGCGATGGCCGCGACCAGAGCGACGGCTTTGCGGCGCGCGAGGGCGCGGGCCGAGATCAGAACGAGCGGGGGCAGGATCAGGAAGAAGTAGCGTGGGAAGAAACGGCCGCCGAGCGAGACGCCGAGAAAGCCGATCGCGAGCCATCCCGCGAACTGGAGGCGGGTGTGAGCGCGCGGCGCGTCAGACGACGAAAACCGATCGTCTGGCCCACTGAAGAACCAGGCGAGCGCGCCGGCCACCAGTGCGGCATGGAAACCCGACCAATCGAAAACCCGGCGGAGGGCGTTGAGCACGGGTTGCGGCTCGGAGGAACTGCCGGCGTAGGCGAATCCCCATCGCCAGACTTGCAGGAGGTAATCGGGCAGCGCGCCCGCGACCCCGAGGACCGCGAAAACCGCCGCGTTCGGAATGACGAATCCCACCAACAGCAGCGGCAGCGCGGGCCAGGCGACCGCCGCGCACACAGCCAACACGAAGACGGCCTTGGTGTGAAACAGGAAGCCGATGCCGCAACACAAACCCGACCAGAAGGGCCGCCGCTTCCACGCGCAGTGAACGGCCGCGATGTGGGGCAACAACAGCAGCAGGTCGGGCGCGGCCGGGATGACGGCGGAAGGGAAATCGAAATTGAGGAAGAAGGCCATCAGCGCGGCGGCCAGGAATGCTTCATATTGGCCCCACAGATCGCGGGCGAAGCGCCAGGCGGCGGCGCAAATGGCGAGCAGCCAGACGGCGTCGAAGAGGCGCAGCGGCCAACCCGGCAGAGCGCCCAGGGAGGCATAGAGCCAGGCGGCGAGAGGCGGCTTGTCGTACCACAGGTCGCGGTAGAGCACTTTGCCATGCAGAGTCTGCAGGCCGGCGGCCAGATGGTAATCTTCATCCGCCCACAGGATGTGCGAATGGCAGAGGCGCAGCGCCAACATCGCGGCAAACAGGGCGGCGAAGAACAGCGCGGTGGTGCGTCGGGAGCCCGTCATGGCTGCTTGCGCGCGCGCAGGTGGCAGCGGATGTCGAGCGCCGGAAAGATCCAGGCGGCGTGCCGCTCATACCACTTCATCGACGCGCCCGAGATCAGGCGGCCCAGGTTATCGAGCACGAAGTTCCCGCCGAAGGTGAGCGTGCAATCCACGATGTCGAAGCGGAAGGGCGAGCCGGCGAAGCTCGGGAAATCGCGGCCGGTGAAGTATTCGAAGCTGGCGGCGGCCAGGTGGCGCTTGTGGGTGGGGTCGGTGTAGGAGTTGTGCGAGCTGAAGTGCGGAGTCACGATGAAGACGTCGGCGCCGTCGGCCGCCACGCGGTAGACCTCGGCCATGGCGCGCATGGGGTCGTCGAGGTGCTCGATGACGTGGGACATGTGGATGCGGCTGAAGCGGGCGTCTTCGAGCGGCCAGGGGTAGTGGTCGAGATTCCAGACGTGGTCGGCGGCCGAATCGGGCGAGACATCGATGCCGATGGCGTCCGGCTCCGTCTTGCGGCTGCCGCAGCCGATGTCGAGGGTCATGGTTAACAAGATAGCGTAATGGGGGCCGGATGAAGGGCCGTCGTGGAGAACTGGCGCGGGATATCGCTGCAAGAGGTCCGCAATGGGGGGTTGGCGGCGGTGATTGGCGCGCTGGCGAACTCGTGCCGGCGCGCCGCGCCTCCCGCGTGGGTCCGATGCGGGCACTCCGCTCGGGAAGATGCGCACCGAGTGCCCCGAGTGCCGTTTTCCGGTGGTTATTTTTCAGGAAACGAGTATACTCATAAGGGCCTGAACTTGCGCCAATCCACCTCTGACTATGAGCGCTATGTGCGATTTTTCAACACGCATATGCGTGGTCCGGCTGCTGCTCGTGTGCAGTTTTGCGGCTGCGGCTCAGGAAGCCGCGGAAACGCCCCTTGCCTTGATCCTGACGGGAAGCGGAGCCAAGATCGTGCGTGCCGGATCCGAACTGCCGTTGAGCGCCAAGCCGGGGGACATCGTCTTCTCTGGCGACGCTTTGCGGTCGGAAGGCGGCTCGGTCACCTTTCTGGCCTGCGGCGGCAATACCCAGCAGACGCTCTCGCCCGATGGCGACGCGCTCTTTGAATCGCGCGGCCCGAAACTCCGGGCAGGCAGGTTCACGGATCAGAAACCCGCGGCGGGCTGCTTTCTTCCGCCACTTCCACGCTTCGTGATCGCCAGCCAGCAACATGCCGGAGCCGCGGTGGCGCAGGAACTATCGTCGGGAGCGGGTCCGCAAACCTTCGAGGAACGTCTCCGGCAACTGCCTGAGGAGCGGCGCACCCAGGCAGCCTCCGAACTCGCCCCCCTGGACAAAGCGGCCAACCTCAACTATCCGGTCAACCACCTGGCCCGTGCCTGGGTCCTCGAAAAGTATGGACTCAACGCCGACGCCGCCGAGGAGATGCGGAAGGTGGTGGTGGCCTGGCCGGACGCCGGTTGGGCACGCAGCCGCTTGTTCGTGCTGGTGGAGGGAGCCGCGAAGAGCCGGGGAGTGTCGGTCCCGCCGCGGGACGAGGAAGGCCAGACGTATGCGCTGCTGGTGGGCATCTCCAGTTTCAAAGATGGACGCATCAACCCGCTGAACTTCGCCCATCTGGACGCCATTGAGTTGGCTAACCTTCTGAAGAGCCCTCGCGCCGGAGCGATTCCGGATGACAACATCGTGGTGCTGACCAACCAGGCGGCCACGCGGAGCGCGATTCAAAGCGCCATCGAAACCCATTTGAAGGGGCATGCCGGCAAGAAGGATACGGTGCTGCTGTTCATCGCTTCGCATGGCGCGAGTTTTCCCGTGGGTAACACGAACAAGGGCTTCATCGTCACGTACGACAGCAATCCGGAAGATCTGGCCACCAGCGGAATCCCCATGGACGATATCCGCCAGCTCTTTTCCAGCCAGTTGGGTAACGTAAAACGGCTGCTGTTGTACGTCGACGTCTGCCACGCGGGGCACATCGGGCAGATCGAAACGGATGCCAGCAAAACCAATAAGGCCGCGAGCGCGCTCGACCCCCCGGACGTGGACGTGTTCGGCATGCTGGCCGCGCAGAAAGACCAGGTAGCCATCGAGGGCTTCAATTATGGCGGCGGACACGGCGCATTCACCTACTTTCTGATGCGTGCGCTCAATGGGGCCGCCGACTTGCGCGGCGACGGCAAAGTCACGATGGGTGAGCTGGCGGATTATGTAAAGGACAAGGTTCAGGAATCGACCGCCAGCCAACAGATCCCGAAAACTATCGGGGATATCGATTCGATGCGGGTGATGGCGTGGGTGGATAGACCGGGAATCGAGTTGAAGGATTACAGCAGGGTTGTGCTGACTGCCAGCCGGAGTCTCAAGGCCCCGGCCGCGCAGTCTCCCCCGGCTATGCCGGCGCCGTCTTTCACGGCAAGCCGGCTCAGGTATCAGGACCGAGCCACAACGCTGGATCAATTTGAAAAGGCGATTGCCGAAGGACGCATCTTGAATACGGAAGAGCAGGGCGCCTTCACTTTTCTGGCCGCCCTCCAGTCGCAGCTTAAGCCCGACGACTACCAAAGAGAAGCGGAA
>JBEKQS010000062.1:0-21715 GCA_049519475.1 Bryobacteraceae bacterium
TGGAGCCAGCGACACCGCGGGCAATATATTGTTCGACACGAACTCGACATCTGACGACATCTTTGGCCGTGTGATCACCACCGAATTGGACCCAGACTACGGTTTGGTCACTGGCTTCGTCGAAACGAGTGCGGCCACGACTCCTGAGCCAACTACCTTCGCGCTCCTTGGCGTCGGACTGATCGGTCTGGAGATCACGCGCCGCCGGAACCGCAAGGCGTGATCGATCAAATCCTCTTTGCTTTCAAATCCAGCCGGGCGGTGAAGGATTCCGCATCCCGGGATGAACGACCAGCCCTTGCTTGACAGGCCACGTTCCGTGGGAATAACATTGTTATCACGATGAAAGCGATACACGCAAGCATTCGACAGATCGGCAACTCACAAGGTGTGGTTATCCCCAAGCCGGTCCTGGCGCAACTGGGCCTGAACGGGGAGGAGGGAGCGGAGATGACCATCGAGGGCGGCGCCCTGGTGTTGCGCAGGCCAGCCAGCCCTCCGCGCACAGGTTGGGCGGAGGCAGCCAAGAAGATTGCCGAGGCCGGCGATGACGCACTCGTGATGGGCGAATTCGGTAATGCGGCGGACACGGAGCTGACTTGGTGATGCGTGGGGAGATTTGGCTGGTGAATCTTGATCCCACCGTCGGGAGCGAAATCAGAAAGACGCGTCCGTGCGTAGTGGTGTCCCCCGCCGAAATGCACGATCACCTGCGCACCGTGATCGTCGCGCCAATGACCACCAAGAGTCGCGCGGCGCCATTTCGTATCGGCGTTACGCACGGTGGCCAAAAGGGGTTGATTCTACTGGATCAGATGCGCGCCGTGGACAAGAACCGGCTAACGAAGAAGTTGGGCGTGGTGTCAGCAAAGACGCTCACGTCGGCCTTGAGCAGGCTACAAGAAGTCTTCACCGAGTGACATTCAACCGGCAAGCATGTTTGCGGGGCGGATAGGTGATGATTAGTCGCGCAGCGTTTAGCAAACCTCCTGGCCTCCGGTCCAAACTGCCCATTACCATTTTTTCGATCCGCGTTTATCGGTGTTCATCAGCGGCCAGCCATGCTTTGGCTTTTTTGAGCAAGCCCCATCATAGGGAGGCTACCGCCGGCGCGGTCCTCCCTATAATGAAAGGCGGGCTCCAGAGCCCCTCGCCGGCTGTTCGCCGGCTGTCCACCTTCCGATGAACCTGTTTTGCAGCCCCGATTCAATACGGTACACGGAAGTGCTACCATCGATTCCTATGGAGTTGGCGATTCATATTCACGTCGAGGAGTTGCCAGAAGGGCTGTTTCTTGCCACCTCACAAGAACTTCCCGGCCTGGTTGCGCAGGGCCGGACGGTCGCCGAGGCGCTCGACATTGCACGCGACGTCGCGCGGAAACTGATCGAAGCTCGACGCGAGCGCGATGGCGAGCCAGATTTGCCGGCTGCCGCCGATCGGCGAGACTTCACAATCGTGATCGCCGCCTAAATGGGTCGCCTGGCAGGATTCCGCTACCGGGAGATCGTCCGGAAGCGGCTTCGAGTTCGACCGTCAGGCAGCCGGCAGCCACGAAATCTGGTTCAATCCAAGCACGAATCGGTACACAACGGTTCCTAATCATCCGGGCGATATGCCGGAGGGAACTCTCCGGGCGATATTGAGGCAGGCCGGAATCGATCCAGAAGATTTCTTGCGGAAATGAAGTCCTAGCGCCTTTCTGCTACGCGCGGTGGCGTGCCCAGCGCGCCAGGAAGGACTCCGACGCCACTTCTTCCAGTTCGCGGTCGCGCGCCAAGGTCCATTCGGCCAGGCGGCGCTCTTTGAGGCGCTCGAGCAGGCGGCAGCGGCGGCGCGCTTCCAGCATGGCGGTCTTGCGGACAGCCAGTTCGCGCTGGCACTCGGCGCGCTGGGCGGCGATCTGCTTCTCGCGCGACTGCACCAGCAGGCGGAAACGGCCCAGGGCGGCCAGGTCGACTCCCGCCAGCGGGTCCCAGCGGCGCACTTCCATTTCGGCGCGGATCCCGGAGACTTCCATTTCGGCGTAGGCGCGGTCGATGGCCGCAAGCGCGGCGATCTGCTGCTGGAACCTGGCTTCCGCCAGCTCGAGCTGGGCCTTGCGCCAATCGAGGACCTTTTGCAGAGGGAACCGAAAGGTGGTCATCGCTTGGAATCGGTTTTGGCGGGAAGGCGCTGCTCGCCGGACTCGAGGCGCGCCGCTATGTCGGACAGCCGCCCCAGGGTCTCTTGAATGGGCGAAGTGGCCATATGGTCCTGCCGCAGGAAGTCCAACAGCTCCGGACGCAGGCGGATGCCGGCATCCAGTACGGCGTTGGAGCCGGCCACGTAAGCGCCCAACTGGATGAGGTCTTCGGCGTCGTGGTAGGCGGACAACGCCTGGCGCAGGCGCTGCGCGTCGGCCTTCTGTTGGGGAGTCGAGAGGGCCGACGTGAGCCGGCTCACCGAGTGCAAAACGTCGATGGCCGGATAGTGGCCCTGGGAAGCGAGCTGGCGCGAGAGCATGATATGGCCGTCGAGGATGGCGCGCACGGCGTCGGAGATGGGCTCGTTGAAGTCGTCTCCCTCCACCAGCACGGTGAAGAAGCCGGTGATGGAGCCGCGCCGGAAGTTGCCGGCGCGTTCGAGCACGCGGGGCAACAGGTTGAAGACCGAGGGAGTGTAGCCCTTCTGGCTGGGAGGCTCGCCCGCGGCCAGGCCGATCTCGCGCTGGGCCATGGCCAGGCGCGTGACCGAATCCATCACCAGCAGGACGCTCAAGCCCTGGTCGCGGAAGTACTCGGCCACCGCCAGCGCCACAAAACAGGCGCGCACGCGCAGGGGCGCCGGCCGCTCCGAGGTGGCGCATACCACCACGGAGCGCTTGCGGCCATCCGGCCCCAGCTCGTTTTCGAGGAAGCCGCGCACTTCGCGGTTGCGCTCGCCGATCATGCCGATGACGGTGACGTCGGCGGAATTGTGCCGCGACATGGAGCCGAGCAGGGTGCTTTTGCCGACGCCGCTGCCCCCGAAGATGCCGATGCGCTGCCCTTTTCCGCAGGGCAGCAAGGCGTCGATCGAGCGGATACCGGTGACCAGCGGCTGGGTGATGTGCTCGCGGTGGAGCGGATTGGTGGGCTCGCCGTATAGGCTGTAGGTGTCGCGGACGTCGAGCGCGGGGCCGCCGTCAATGGGCCGGCCGAAGCCGTCGATGACGCGGCCCAGCAGGCCGGGGCCGACTTCCACACGGGCGTCTTCCCGGCGCGCGGTGACGGTGTCGCCCAATTGCAGGCCGTCTGTTTCTTCGAGCGGCATGGAGAGCACGCGGCCGTCGCGGAATCCGATCACCTGGGTGCGGATGCGCCGTCCGGCGGAGGTCTCAACTTCGCAAAAATCGCCGATGGCGGCGCTGGGCCCGCGGGATTCGATGAGCAGCCCGACCACTTCGGTGACCTGCCCGGTAAAACGGAACGGAGCGATGCGATCCAGCTCGGCGAGGTAGGGAGCGAGCGAGATGCCTTGGTTCATGGCTGTTTCCGCAGGCGGTCCACGAGGCCCCGCTCGATCTCCTGCAACTGGGCGTTGACGGAGGCGTCGAGATTGCCGCGCGCGGTCTCAAAGATGACGGTGCCGGGCTCGCGCGAGGAATCGGCCACCACTTCCACCGTGTTTCCGCCGGGCGCCTCTTTCAGACAGGCTGCCAGCAGGGAGGCGTGCGAGGGATGAACCTTGACGCGCGCAATATCCTGCCCCCGCAGTTTTTCGAGGGCAGCCGTCACCAGGCCGCGAAGCGCGTCCGGATCGACCGCGATTTCCCGCCGCACCACGCGGCGCGCGATTTCGAGCGCCAGCCGCACCAGGTCGCCTTCCGCCTCGCGCCGCAGCCGGGCGCGCCATCCCGCCAGCTCCTGGATGCTCTGCGCCAGATGATCGAGGGTTCGCTTGAGCTCCGCCGCGCCGCGGTTGCGCGCGGCGGCTTCTCCTTCCCGCAGGCCCGCGGCGCGGGCTTCGCGCACGCGTTCCTCGACGTGTTGTTCGATTTGAGCCCGTTGGCCGGCCGCTTCGCTGCCGCCCGCCGGGGCTCCCGGCTGGACCTGCCGCCAGACTACCGGGCGCGCTGCCGGAGAGGCATCGGCCAGCACGATCTTAGACGACATATTGTTCCCCGACCGTGCCCTTGAGGCTCAAGACGCCTTCCGATTCCAGCTGCCTGACAATCGCAATGATCTGCTGCTGGGCTGCCTCGACGTCCTTGATCTTGATCGGGCCGAGGGCTTCCATGTCTTCGCGCAACATGTCCGCGCCGCGCTGCGACATGGAGCCCAGGATCTGCGTGCGGAGCTGTTCGCTGGTGCCCTTGAGCGCCACCGTGAGCACCTTGCGGTCCACTTTGGCCAGCACTTCCTTGAGGCCCAGCGGATCGATCAGCAACAGGTCTTCGAAGACGAACATCAGGTGGCGGATGGTCTCCGCCAGGGTGGTGTCCTGCTGGTCGATGTGGGTGAGAATCTCGCGGCTGGAAGCCGAATCCAGCCGGTTGAGCATCTCCGCCACGGCGCGCACGCCGCCGTAGGATTCGCGGCTGAATTCGCCCAGGGTCTTGAGCTTCTGGCCGATCACGCCGGCGATCTTCAGAATCACCTCCGGTGAAATCTGGTCCAGGCTGGCCATGCGCTGGGCCACGTCCGAGCGGAGACCGGCCGGCAGGGAATTCAGCAGGGCGGCGGCCTGCGTGGAGTTCAAGTGAGAGAGCACCAGGGCGATGGTCTGCGGATGCTCGTTGTGAATGAACTTGGCGAGCTGCTGGGGATCGGCCTTCTGAATGGCATCGAAGGAGGCCGCCTCCGAGCCCAGGGCCTTGGCGAGGCGGTCCAGTAGCCGCTTGGCGATATCCGGGGTGAAAGCCCGCATCAGCAATTTGCGGGCGTAGTCGACGCCTCCGCGCGCCACGTAGTCTCCGGCCGTCGCCAGATGATGAAATTCCTGCAGGACGATTTCGGACTGGTCTCCGGAAATGGCCGTGATGCGGGCCACTTCCCGGCTGACCTTCTGGACGTCGTCTTCCCCGAGTTGTTGAAGGAGTTCGGCGCTCGACTGCTCACCCAGCACAACCAGCAACATGGCGGCTTTGCGCAAGCCGGGGATGGCTTCTTCCTTGGTGGTGTTGAGAATCATGGCAGGCGATCCCCGGGCATCACTGTTCTTCCTCACGGATCCAGGTGCGCAGGATTTGCGCCGAGATGTCCGGATCCTTGGTGATTTTTTCGCGCAGGTGCTTGGCGAGCACTTCGGCCTTCTTGGTAATTACCGGCGAGAGCTTCAGGGAGGTCAGCGCCTGAGCGTCCATTTTCTGCTGCAGGGCGTCGCGCTCCGCCAACTGCGACTCCAGTTGCTGCTGGACGTCGATTCCCGGCAGGCCGGCCGGAGCGGCGGCGCCCCGCGGCAGCGCAGTGGGGCCGGTGACGTCGACCGAGCCGGCGGTATTGCCGCGCCGCGCGAGGAGGAGCAGCACGAATCCGAGCACCAGCACACCGGCCAGCGCGCCGCCACCGATCATCATGGTCTTTTGGTCCCACTTCAGGACGAACCCGCCGGGCGCCGCCGGCGCCGCGGGCCTGGGAGCCAGGGCATCCGGGGGCTCCAGCAGCAGGGTGTTTTCAAACGGCAGCGTGTCGATGGTCAGTTGGTCGCCCCGGTCCTGGTTGAAGCCGGTGACCCCCGCCACCTGTTCGCGGATGATTTTCAGAGTTTCGGGCGCCGGCGGCACCAGCACCTTTTTGTACCCCTTCTGGTCTTTCTCCCAGGTGACCGCCTGATCCACCAGCACCGCCAGCGACATCTTCTTCACGATGCCCGCGGGCAGGCGGGTCTTCTTCACGGTGCGGCTGGATTGGTAGTTGATGTTCTCGGTGGTGCGCGAAACACGATTGGAGCTGCCGGAAGGCCGCGACGTGGGGCGCGGCAGAGTGGATGCGGTGCCCGGCACGCCGCTCGAGTTGGCGGCCCCGGTGGAGTCCTCGGTGCGCTGCGAACTGGTCATGACGGAACGCGCCGGGTCGAAGATTTCCTCGCTCTGCTCTCCGCCCGTGAAGTCGCATTCCACCGACACGCCGGCGCGGAATTTTTCGGCTCCGAGCAGCGGCTCGAGGGTGGCGTTGATCTTCGAGAGCAGATCCGTTTCCACCTGGTGACGGTACTCCAGGGCGGCTCCGGAGGGCTCCGGGCCGTCCAGCGGGCCGGCCGTCTTGGGACGTCCCAAGAGATTGCCGTTCATGTCCAGGACGGAGATGGCGTCGGGCGACAGACCTTCCACGGCGGCGGCCACCAGGTGGTTGATGGCCAGCACATTTTGCGGCGCGAGGTGGGCCTGCGGGCGCAGTTTCACCAGCACGCTGGCCTTGGCCGCCTGCTGGGAATCCAGGAAGACGGAGTCCTTGGGGAAGGTGATGTGGACGCGGGCCTGTTCCACCTCTTCGAGGGACATCACGGAGCGCTCCAGCTCGCCTTCGATGGCGCGCCGGTAGTTGACGTGTTCGGTGAACTCGGTGGCGCCGAGGTTGACCTTGTCGAAGAGTTCGAAGCCGATGCGGCCGGTCTTGGGCAACCCGGCGGAGGCCATCGCGATCCGCAGTTCGGCCAGGCGCGCCGAGGGCACCAGGATGGAGCCGTTGCCCTCGCCCAGACGGTAGTCTACGCCGCTTTCCTTGAGCTTCTGTACGATCCCGCCGGCGTCTTCGGGCGCGACACCCGTGAAGAGCGGCCGGAAATCGGCTTCCTGCTGGTATTGGACCAGTTCGTAGACGCCCACGCCGGCCAGCACGGTCACCAACGCAATGGTGATCCGCTGGCGCAGCGAGAGGTTAGCCAGAATTCTTTTCATGGCGCTTTACGGTGCCGCGAGTTGCTTCGCTCTCCCCTTTACATCGGCGGCAGGCGCCTAAAACCTGAGCCGATCACACCTGCATGCGCATGATTTCCTGGTAGGCGTTCACCACTTTATTGCGCGCCTGCAGGAACATCTCGAAGGCCAGCTCGGCGCGTTGGGTGGCCAGGACGGTGGTGTGCAACTCTTCTCCTTCTCCCGAGAGAAAGCGCTCCACGGAAGCCGAAGCCTCCTGCCCCATGCTCTCCACCTGGTTGACGGCGCTGGCGAATACGTCCTTGAAGCCGCCGCTCCCGCCGGATTCGCCGGCCGGGCGGATGGTGTCCGCGATGGTTGTCGAAGAGACGGGAAGAATGGGTGCGGGCATAGCTTACCGTCAGTGCAACAGGTCGATGGACCGCTGGATCATGTCCTTCACGGCGCCGATGGCCGCGACGTTGGCCTCATAGCCCCGCGCCGCGCCCATCAGATCCACCATGTCCTCGGCCGGATTGACGTGGGGATACGCGACGTAGCCGTCTTTGTTCGCGTCCGGGTGGCTGGGTTGGTAGCGGAGCTCCGGTTCGCTGGTATCGGTGATCACATCGGCTACCGCTACGCCGCCGACCGATTGCAGTTGCGCGTCGAAGACCGACGAAAACGGCGAATCCACGGTGGTGCTTTCGAAAACGGCGTCCTTGCGGCGATAGGGGCCGCCCTCGGGTGTGCGCGTGGTCTCCGAGTTGGCCAGGTTCTCCACCAGCAGCTCGGCGCGGGCGCGCTGCGCCGCCATTCCCGAGGCACCCACCGACAACGCCGCAAAGAGGCTCACGAGCTCTGCCCTTCCTTGATGGCCGAGCGCACCGTCTGGATCTGGACCTTCATCAGGCTCGACGCCACGCTGAAGCGCAGAGCATTTTCCGCCAGAAGCCGCGACTCGCGGTCCAGATTGACGTTGTTGCCGTCGTTCTTCATTTCGAGACCGGTTACTTCCACCGTCTGCGGCGCCCCGCTGAGGGCGCTCTGGAACTCCGACTGGAAGTCGATGTCGCGAGTGTGGTATCCGGGCGTGTCGGCGTTGGCGATGTTGGACGCCACCAGTTTCTGCCGCGCGCTTAGCAGATCCATGTAGTGTTCGAGTTGTCCCGCCAGCCGATCCAGCACGCTGTTTGTCCCCATAGCAGCTCGGCTGCCACCGGGAAGCGCCATGGAATCAGCGCGCGGACCCGCAGCTTCGCGCCAAATTCCGGTCACGCGGCAGAATTTTGGCGAACCGAGGCCGAAAAGAATTCAAGCCTGGGCTTTTCATAAGCACGGGCGCGCCGACCTGTTGCAAAGCTCTACGCCCACATGAGTTATGCTGCAATACCTGCTTTTTGGGGGTATTGATTGCCCTGCCAATCCTGGTAGTATTCCAACAGGATAGTTCCTTAAGAATATTCCCGAAGTGGCATTTCCCGGCCGCCGACGCTGCGCTGTTGCCACCGTATTTCGGCAGACGCCCCTGGTTCCCCAGAGCGCCAGCCTGACAGCAAAGAACGCATCTTGGCCGCAAACTCATGATGAATGTGCCACTATCCGACTTTGATCCCTCAGTACAGGCCGGTGCGCCGACGGCGGGGCAGTCCTGGTCCCACCTCGTGAAACGAATTCAATCGGGCGATGCCTCCGCGATGGAGGAGATGTATGGCGTCTTCACCACGGGAATCCGCTTCTATCTTTGCCGGCAACTGGGGCCGCAGGATCTGGATGACCGGGTACACGAGGCCTTTGTCACGGTCACCCAATCCATCCGCCGGGGCGAACTGCGCGAGCCGGAGCGGTTGATGGGTTACGTGCGGACGGTGGTGCGGCGGCAGGTGGCGGCGCAGATCGAGGCCGTGGTGGAGCAGCGCCGCCGGCAGCTCGACCCCAGCCTGGGGGGGGTGATATGCGATCATCAGCCAAACCCCGAGCGCCAGGCGATCGAGCGGGAGCATGCCGCTGTGGCGTACCGCGTGCTGCAGAGCCTTCCGCGGCGCGACCGCGAGGTGCTGGTTCGTTTCTATCTGAAGGAGCAGTCGGCCGCCGAGATTTGCCGGGAGATGGATCTGAGCGCGACGCAGTTCCGGTTGACCAAGTCCCGCGCCAAGGTGCGGTTTGGCGAACTGGGGCGGGCGCGGCTGGCGCGCCACCGCGGATTCCGGCCGGTGGAGTGAGATTCGGCACATTCCGCCATCCGGGAATCTGAGATTTTTTCCGTCCCAAAAGCACCTTTACGTAGAGGACCGACTGGTTCACAATAGATGTTGGTCATGGCAGCGGAATCCGATTGCCACTTCGACGAAGAAGCGTCCGAGCGGTACTCCATGGGTACGCTTTCCGGCGAAGAGGCGGAACAAATCGAAGAGCACCTTCTGATCTGCGAGGCGTGCAGGCGCCGCGTAGCCGAGAGCGACACATACGTTGCCGCCATGCGGCAGGCGGCGGCCCGGGTGCGGCGGAGTAAGGCCAAGCCTAAGACTAAGTCGCGGACCGCGGGTTAGTCCCGCCTGAAGAGTCCCGGCCCACAGTCCCGGCTAAACTAATGATCCGCGGCCGGCAGGCGGCCGTTGCGCACGAAGAGGCGCGCGCCGTCGATCTCGGCAGCTTGCCGGTAGTCGCGAGCTACGGCCTGGCGCAGCTCCTCGAAGGTTTCGTATCCAGCCACGGAACGATCGGTGTAGGTGAAATCGCCGGGGCCTACGGCATCCACGAAGACGGCCGGTTTGGAGCGCCGGAAATCTTCCATGTAGAGGCCGCGGAAATAGGACAGATACGGGGAGGGGTCGAATTGCGCGGCGGAGTTGGGGAAGCGCGTGGCGGAAACCCGGCGGGTGGCAACGTAGAGCTCCGCGCGCCAGCCCCAGACGACGATGTGGTCGTACTGCGATGCGTACTGGCGGATGGCGGCGGGGAGGGGCTCGCCGGGCGAGAAGGGGCCGGCGTCCCAGGCATCGTCGATGTGATCGCGCGCGGCGGTGGGGAGGATGCAGGTGGCGCACAGGAAGCACGCCACGCCGATGGGGGCGCCATATTTCCACGTGCGGGTGCGGAGGAAGGAGTGAATCCACAGGAGGGCGGATGCGGTGGATACGCCGAGCGGAACCACCAGGAACAGCAGATAGTGCATGAATTGGCGGCCAGGGGCGGCGACCGAGGTGAACCCGGCGGCGAGCAGCACGGCCGATGCCGCGGTGAGGCGGACGGGTCCGTGGAGGCCGGGCGCGGCCGGACGGCGGCGGCCGCGGTACAAAGCTATGGCAGCAGCCAGCGCGGCGACAAAGACCGGCAGCAGGCCCCAGACATAGGCACCCATGTTGCTGATGCCGAAGAGCAGTTCGAAAGCGCCGCTTATTTTATGGTAGGGGGACAACGCAGTGACCTGGGTGTAGGCGGCGTTGGCTTGGAAGTAGCAGATCCAGAAATCGCGGAGCACTCCGAATCGTAGAAACAGGGTCAGAAAGGCGGCGGGGATGAGCGCGGCGCCGCCAGCCAGCGCGGCGACGGCGGCGGCGGGGCGCGACTTGTGCCACGCGACCAGAACGGCGAGCAGCAGGACGGCGGCGGCGACCGGCACTGCCTGTAGCTTGGCGAACCCCATGGAGCCGGCGAGCACCCCGAGCGCGCCGGTTCGAAACAGGGCGGTTGAAGAACCGGCTTGGAAATCGCGCGCCAGCAGGTAGACCGCGGCTGCGCCGAGCAAGACGGCCAGGTGTTCGCTGGAACAGTGCGCGAAGTCGGAGTCCCAGGCGAACAGGTAGAAACAGAAGGCGGGCATGAGAGCGAGGCCGGCCAGGCGTTCGGTGAGGAAGCGGCGGTAGCCGAGCCAGAGGAAAGCAAGCGTCCCGAAGACCAGCGTGATGCCGATGAGGCGGGACGAGACGTAGGTCAGCGGCAAGCCGAACCAGGCGGGAATAGCCTGCAGGTAGACGTTGAGAGGGCCGCTGGTGGAGGGCTCGAAGGAGCGGTAGGGTACCGGGTCCGCGGGAACGCGCATGGCCATCGAGAGCGTCCAGGCTTCGTCGGGGTTGAAGTGGTCGTAGCACAGAAGGGGCAGGCGGGCGAGCAGGAGGGCCGCCAGCAAGAGAGTCAGGAACAGGGGCCGGCGCGGCGGCCGGAGCGCCACCAGCAGAATCAACAGAAACAGCGGGGCGAGGCACAAGATCCAGAAAGTGCCGGCGTAGAGAGAGTCCGGGCAATGACTGGCGATCCAGAGGTTGAGCGCTCGAGAGGCTTCGAACAGCGGGCCCAGATGCGTCACCTCCGTGGCAGCGAGCATTCCTGTCGTAGTATAGCGGACCGGCATCGGCTGTAAAATGGTTGCATGATGCGGGCGGACGCGGGCGCCGGGCTCCGCGGGCACCAATCCATCGAACGCTTTTTCCAGTTCGCGCTGCTGGGGCTGGTGGCCAGCGGATACCTGGCGGTGGCGGGCTCGGGATACCTGGATGCGCCGACGATCGTGCTGACGGCGGCCGGTCTGGTGTTGCGCGGCCTGATGGTGTGCGGCTGGGTGCGGCTGGATCTCAGCGGACGGATGGCCACCCTCATCGGCCTGGGTTACGCGGCGTTCTTTGCGGTGGACTGTTTCCTGCTCTCGCGCGATTTCCTCCCGGCGACGGTGCACCTGGTCTTTTTCCTGGCGGTGGTCAAGATCCTGACGGCGCGCACCAACCGGGACCACCTTTTCGTCGCGTCGATCGCGTTCCTGGAATTGCTGGCCGCGGCGATTCTTTCGGTCAATTTCAATTTCTTCGTCTTCCTGGCTCTCTACCTGACATTCGCCATCGCCACGCTGACGAGTTCGGAGATCCGCCGGTCGGCGGAGCGCTCGGCGACCACCGCGCGCCGCGGGCTGAAGGGCTTCCACGGGCGGCTGGCGCTGCTCACCATTTGGGCCACGGCGGGCATTCTGGTTCTGACGGCGGGGATGTTCTTCCTGCTGCCGCGCACGGCCGACGCGGCATTTTCGCGCCTGATCCCGCACCGCATTTTCATTCCGGGGTTGTCGGGCCAGGTCACGTTGGGGGAGATTGGGGAGCTCAAGACCAGCTCGCGAGCGGTGATGCACATTTCGATGTACGTGAACCAGTCGGCCGCGCCGCTCAAATGGCGCGGGGGCGCCATGACGGAATTCGACGGCAAAGCCTGGTTCGATCCGGAAGGCCGCCCGAAACTGCTGCCCGTGGAGAACGGCCAAGCCGTGCTACGGCCGCCCACGGCGCGGCCGGGAGCGCGCCGCCTCAGCTACGGCGTGGAATTAGAGGAGCTGGATTCCGCCGCGTTGTTCTTCGCGGGCGCGCCGGAGCGCGTGGCCGGCCTGCCGGACGCCTCCGTCAAAGAGACCCGGACCGGCTGCTTTCGGCTCTTACAGATTCCTCCGCCGGGCTTCCGCTACGAAGCCTACAGCCTGGTGGATGAGCCTCCGGAGACGGCGGCCGCGCCGAATCCCGCGCCCATCCTGGATCTCGCCAACCGCGCGGAAGACTTGCAACTGCCACGCCTGGATCCGCGCATCCCTCTTCTGGCGCGCAGCATGGCGGAAGGGGCCACCACCGACCTGGGCCGCGCCCGCGCCATCGAAAGCCATCTGCGCACCGATTACGGCTATACGCTGAAACTGCCCGATCACACCGTGGCCGACCCGCTGGCTTACTTCCTGTTCACGCGGAAGAAAGGCCACTGCGAGTATTTTGCGTCGGCCATGGCGGTGATGCTGCGCAGCCTGGGAATTCCCGCGCGCATGGCCACGGGATTCCAGAGCGGCGTGTACAACCCGCTCTCGGACCTGTGGCTGGTGCGCGCATCCGACGCCCACAGTTGGGTGGAAGCCTGGATTCCCGGTTACGGCTGGACGACGTTCGACCCCACGCCGGCCGATCCCAGCCAGGGCGGTCCCACGCTGTCATCCGAGATGGGGCTATACTTCGATGCTGCCGAGACCTTCTGGCAGAAATGGGTGGTGGGCTACGATCCCAGCCGGCAGGGCACGCTGGCGGACCGCGTTCTGAGCATTCGCTGGCTGGACGGGCTTTCGGTGACGGCCTCCGATTGGGATGTGCGCGGGAAGGCCTGGCTGAAACGCTACGGCCCTTCGGCCGGGTTGGTGGTGGTGGCGGGACTATTGCTCTGGCTGGTGGGGCCGCGCCTGATGGGCATGGCGCGGCTGCGCCGCCGCGTGCAGCGGTTGCGGCGCGGGGAAGCGCAGGGGGCCGATGCCACGCTGCTCTATGAGCGCATGCTGCGCGTGCTGAAGCGCCATGGATTTCAGAAGCCGGCCTGGTTTACGCCGGTGGAGTTCGCGCGATCGCTGGCGGGGACTCCGCTGGGCGCGGCGGTGGTGGAGTTTACGGCGGCTTATAATGCGCTGCGGTTCGGAGGGCGGACGGAAGTGGCGCCGCGTTTGTCGGCGCTGCTGGATCAATTGGAGCGGGGGAAGGGCTAGGGGTACAGTTCGGGGAGTTTTGCTGGGCGCTGCCGTTCCAGCCTGGTGATCCTCAGCTCGGGGCCGCCCGGGCCTCCATCGAGACGGGCAGCCATCGCCGCATCGATCAGAACCGACTTGACGTTCTCGGGAACCTCCGGAGTATAGCCAGTGGTCAGGCCTATGACACCGGGCGCGATTTGCTTGTTGAGCATCAGGACGGCATAGACCTTCTCCCCGTGGCCGTTGGCGGTTACGTAGTCCTGCGCTCCGGCATTTTCCGGCATTTTGGCGGTTTCGCTGCTCTTCACCAAATGCAGGGTCACGCCTGAAGCGGCCTGGTAGACCCCACCGCCGAGACTCGAGCTGTCCAGAACGAAGAGATCCTTGGTGATGGGCGAAAGCCGCTCATGCCGGCCGCCAATGTGGAATCCGCGATACTCGTCATAAAGCGGGATCGAGTCGCCCTTGTGGCCGTCTCCAACCGGACGGTCGTCGTCGTCGGCATCGGCCTGTGCCCCGGTAAGCTCCCAGTTCTTCTCCCAGCCATCGGCTATGTGGTTCTGGTTGTCGTCCTGGGGTACGCTGAGCGATTCACTGGTGCCACCATGGATGTGAGCGGTCACCGGCGATCCATCGGAGAGCTTGGCAACGACCTTCAGCGTGGTGTAGCCGCCCCAGTCGTAGGAGTTGAGCCGTACCTTGAAGTCGGTCAGGTTCTCCTGCGTGGTCTCGGCCTGCTGGCCGTCGCTGTCGATTACCTTGACCCGCGTGTTTTTCGGGTCGATGCGGAAATCGTAATCTCTGGTGGCTTTGGCGCCAGCCACGCTGCTGGGCCAGTTCAGGTCGACTCCCTGCTCTCGCGAAGTGTTCTCGAGCGTAATTGTGTACTTCTTCACCTGCTTGGGCGGCTTCAGGCTGGGATCGCCTTTGGAGTGCGCCACGATGCCGATATCGATATAGTTGCCCACCGTCTTTTCATCGTCCTTGGCTTGCGGCATCCAATCCGGATATTCGCCGGGCGGAACCAGTTCGACCTCGGTTTGCGGGTCGCCGTCCTGATACAGGTTCCAGGTCGTGCGCTCGGTCATGTCGGCGGTGTGCTCAGTCTCCTGCGTTCCGCTCAGAGTGTGAGCGCCCTTTGCGCAGGGAAAGTCAAACTGCGCGCCGAGTAGGTATGTGGTCGATGAAGTGTTTTTCGTGTCGTTGATGGGATTGCCGCTCCACACGCCCCATTCGTGCTCCGTTCTTGAAGTTGAAATCGACTTGGTCAACTGCCCGCCGTCTGAGCGATCTCCCACGCCTCCGGCTTCGATCCGGCAATGGCCCTGGTCCAGCTCTCCGTCGCCTCGAATCCAAAGCGACACGCCTCCGGTGGTAGCGCCGCTGCCGTCCTCGCTCCCCTCGGAGTGCGTATTGGTGGGGGAGCTTGGGAACCCCGTGGAGACTTCGCTGCCTGTGTGGTCCTCATGGTAGCGGACCTGTACCTGCTGGTCATCGTTGTCCCATTGATTGAGGGCATCATGGGGCAGGCCATGCACCTGATATTCCGTGACATGATTTTGATTTGTCGTAAACGTATGGGTTTCATAGGGATCATTGCTGGGCGGATCGGTGTGATGACTCTGCGATTCGATGCGTATCGTCCCCGACCAGGTGATTTTGTCCAGGCCGGTGCCGTCGTTGGCCTGCACGGTCGGAATCCCTGGCCGCGGCCACCAGAACCCGCCCGCCAGGAGCAGTGCCAGAACCCCCACCGGAATGAACCGTCGCATGGTAGGACCTCCTGAATCTCCCGGCCCGGTCATCGCCGCGATCCGCTGCCGGCGAAAAGTCAAAGTAGGCGGGCTTTCCCGTGGCCGGCGCAAGCTCCGCCCGTTCGGCCGCGGTCCCTGGCGCGGCCCGGCGCGTCCGAGCCGCCGATCCCCTACTGCTTGACGAGCTCGACGCGCCGGTTCTCCGCGCGTCCCTGAGGCGTGTCGTTGGGCTCCAGCGGTTTGGTGGCGCCCAGTCCGTCGGTGGTCAGACGCGCCGCGTCAATCTGAAACTCCGCCACCAGCACCTGCTTCACCGCCGCGGCCCGCCGCTTGGAGAGGTCCAGATTGAGGGCCGCGTCGCCGGTGGAATCCGTGTGGCCCTCGATCTTCAGCTTTAAGTCCGCGTTGGCCTGCAAGCCGGCGGCGATGGATTTGATTACCGCCGCGGATTCGGGCTTCAGCCGGTCACTGCCGGTATCGAACAGAATGCCGTGGGTGACGTAACGGCCATCGGCCATGATGGTGTGGCTGAAATCCGGTGTGGATTCGGCGAACCGGACGCGGGTGAAGCCGAGGGGACCATCCCTAAAGTCGTTGACCACCATGTGGGCGTAATCGAAGTCCGGCAGTTCGAGTTGATTGACATCGGCCACTTTCTGGCCGTTGTAGTAAATCCGCAGACGGCCGTTCTGGACCCAGATCGCGGTTTTGAGCGGTGCGTGCCAATTGACCTTGATGTCGGTGTTTACCAAGCTTTCCTGGGTGGTAGCGGCCCCAATGCTTATCTGGTCTTGGTCGGTGGCGCCACTCACCCGGAGAGCAGAATTGCTGTGGTCTTTGGCGGAGAAGAAGTCCCAGTAGAACGCGCAACCTTTCTCGCCCCATACCATGTCCTGTTCCAGGGTGAAGTTCTTCGGATAGTTCTTAATGGAAGGGGTGAGGGTGGTGCGGTTGCCGACATTCAACTGGCGCAGCGCGCCCGATGCCAGGAGGGTAACGGCAGGGCCCCGGACTTTCCAGTGTGGGGGCGCTTCGTCGGGGGCCATATCGGTGAAGTCATCGTAGAGGATGATCTTTTCGCCGGGGATGAAGTCGTCCTTCAAAGCCGTGAAATCGGGCTGGCCACCGGCTGCCTGACCGGCTGCCGGATTGGCCGCCGGCACGGCGGCGGCCGGAGCTGCCGGAACGCTGGCGCCGGCATCGGCCGCGTAGGACGGGGCCGGCTGGTACGCAGGCGCCGGGGCGGCCGGCGCGCCCGTCAGCGACGACAGTGCGGGACCGCCGCGCGACTTCGCGCTCAACGTGATGATGCTGCCGGGATCGAAACGGATCTCGGGCGAATCGCAGGCAATTTCGATGACGGCAATGGAGGCCGCTGCGCCTACGCCCGTGCCTATAGCCGCACCCTTCCAGCCGCCGGCTAAACCGCCGATCAATGCGCCGGCCCCGGTTCCCGCCGCGACCTTGCCCATGTTGCCTCCGCCCCGGCGGATGACGCGGCCTTCCTCATCCACCTCGGCTTGTCCTTTTGAATTCCGAAACGCCCTGATTTCCGTGCTGATCTCGACCGGTTGGCCGCCATGCTGCAAGGTCTCAAAAGTGAAATTCAACACCGAATTGCCGTGAAGCTTGCCTCCCGAGCGCACTTCCTTCACGATGCCTTCCACGGTGTCGCCCTTCAGGCCGTCCGGTTGGAGCACCCGCGCGAACACGCGGTCGCCCTTGTGGCTGGTTTTGGTGCCCAGCGGGCCCATCAATTCCACCTTCATTTCTATTTCCTGGGCCAGCACCGCTCCGGGGAGCAGCAACGCCAGACCAACGATTGCGCTGCGAAGTTGCATGATTGCCTCCTACGGCCGCGGGGCAAGTGGCCGTATGTCCGGGCATCCTGAACAGAACGCCCCTGTGAGCATAAGCGAGATTTGTGGGAATTCTGGTTCAGCGCACTTTCGAGATGCGGGGTGGCGGAGCCCAAGTTGGCTCATGGCGCGGTCCATCGGCGGACCGGCCCCGGCGCCCTCGTGGAGGTGCGTCCCAGCCGGGATGCCGTTTAGCGCGGCAAGCCCTGGGCCCCGGCGAGCCTGCATTCCCCTTTGCCGCTCCCGACCGCAACTTCGCTCACTTCCTGTCCGGCTTGGCCTGCCAGTTCTTCACAATGCGATCGATTTCCGCCTTGTTTTTGGCGTAGAACGCAAGGTTCTCCGGCGATACCGCCGCGCCCATCACCGACCCTTGAGCCTGAGAGTTATAAACGCTGGCGGTAATCTGAACGCACGACGGAATGATGAGAAACTCGTGCGCCGTGATCCCCGACGCCTTGATGACGGCCATGAGTTTCGGGTTGCCCTCGAGCGCGGCCATCATACCGCCTTTTTTCAGGGCTTCCATCATGCTGCTTTGGAGCGCCGGGTCGGACGCCAACACCGCTTGCAGTTTGACCGTCGCCGAATCGTAGGCTTTGATCTTGTCCATGCTCAGTTTGTAGTTCTTGGCTTCGGTGTCCAGCGACCCCGATTGGGCAAGGCCAGCCGGCGCGACAGCCGACAGGCAGATGAGAGATGCGACCAGGATATGTTTGAGTGACATTTTATGCATGACCATTTCGTTGGAGAATTTGCACAGTCTCCTGCCGGCGCAAGGCGACTCGCCGTATGCCCGTGCTCCCGGAACAGGACACCCACCAGAGAATAAGCGCGATTCTCCGAAATTCTGGTTCAGGGCCGGCCTGCGCCAGTAGTATTCCGAAACTGCTCGCGGGCCTTTTCCCAACGACGGCCGAAGCCCGCCGCGCTCGATCCGGAGATGCCTATTTTGCAGTGCCGCAGGCCTTCGGACACTTTGAAAAACAAGAAGTTTGGTTTGCTTCACAAGCCTTTTTGTCCTTGTCGGTCTTGGCGGACTTCTGGCACAATTGAAAAACTGTCGCGCACCCTTCCTGGCAGTCCTTAAGACACTGCGCCGGGGTAGTCCCCTTCGGTTGGGGAAACAGCATTCCGCACGTCACCAGCAAAAGAGCAAATCGAAGTTTCATTGAAGCCTCCAGTTTTAGATAACGTTTCGCGATTTGTGTCAAGGCGACTCGCCGTATGCCCGTGCTCCCGGAAAGACGCCCACGAGAGCATAAGCGAGATTCGCGGGGATTTTGGTTCAGCGAGCGTTTACAAGATGCGACCGGCAGAGTGCCAGTTGGCTGGTGGCACGCTCGATCAACGGGCCGGCGCCGACGCCATCGTCAAAACGCGACCCAGCCGGGATGCCGCTTAGCGCGGCAAGGCTTTTCGTGTAATTCTCCGCCGCCTCCCGCCAGTGATCGCCGGCGCGCGCATACGCGTCGCCGAGTTCCAGCAGCGCCCACCCGTGGTGCAATCGCGCATCCAGGTTGTTGGGATCGCGCGCCCGCGCCCACTCCAGATAACCCAGCGCCTCCCGCAGACGATCGATCACCTCCGCTTCGCGTCGGAAATGCTGCCAGGACGGCGCCGCGGTAATCAGCAGCTTGGCCAGTTCCAGCCGGGCCAGGAAGTCATCCGGATCGGAAGCGCATATCTGCCGCAGAAGACGCGCGGCCCGCTCGAACTCCACCACCGCGACCTCCTCATGGCCGGCGTCGTGATGTTCCCAGCCGGACGCCACGAGGTCAAAATAGAGATCCATCTTGGGCTGGGCCGAGGCTGGTTCGGCGGACGCGCGCTTGTCGTCGATGGCCAGAGCCTGCCGGTAGCTCTCCAGTGCGGAGGCGCGGTCGCCGGTGTTCTTGTACGCATCGCCCAGGTTGCGGTAGCAACGCGCCAGGTACCGGATCGGTTCGGGTTCGCCCGGTTCGAGCGCCAGGACATCTCGTGCAGCCGAGAGCGCGTTCTGCCACGCCCCCAGGTTTTCGGTGGCTTTCCCGCCCTCGGCTCTCCCGCCTTCACCTAGCGTCCAGGCCCTGTCCCACAGGGCCAGAAACCGCAGCTTTCGATCCTGGGGATGCCGCGCGGCCAGGCCGGCCGAGATCTTATCGACTTCCGCCCGTAACTCGCGGCGTGTTTTTGTGTCGCCTTGCTGGCGGTAAACATCGCTGAGCGCGATGTCGATCTCCCGAAGCTGTTGCATTTGCCGTTCCTCGCCTGGGTTCGCCGGCGCGGCTGAGACGGCCAGACGCCGCGCATTTAGCAGGCTTTGCATGGCGGCGGCCGAATCGCCGGTGCTCGCGCGACCCAGGCTGGTCTGCACGTCTCCCACGCGCATATAGGCGGCCGCCAGTTCCGACTTGAGCTCGCGATTGTTGCCGCCCGTGGCTTCGAGCTCCCTGAGATACTCCAGCGCCTCCTGCACCAAAAGCCTCCGCGCCGCGGTGGAACCCGGCAGATCTTTGATGGCATCGTGCAGGTCGAAAAGAACCGAGTGCGCCAGGCGCTTCACCTGCTGGAAGCGCATTTCGGCGCGCTGCCGCTCCTGCCGGGCCTGGTGCGCCTGCCAGAAGGCAAGGCCGGACCCGCCAATCATCGAGAGCACCGCCAGCATGATCGCGGCGCTCAGCGCCCTATTCCTGCGGACCAGCTTACGAGCGCGTTGGACCC
The DNA here is from genome assembly GCA_049519475.1 of Bryobacteraceae bacterium. Taxonomy (GTDB): domain Bacteria; phylum Acidobacteriota; class Terriglobia; order Bryobacterales; family Bryobacteraceae; genus PALSA-129. The sequence goes on from JBEKQS010000062.1 coordinate 19,606, forward strand.
ATCCGGGCCGGTGCGCGCGCACTGGCCCGCCATCCCGCCACGCGGCGATGTCCTCGGACAGGGCGGGCACCGAACGGTATCGTTCTTCCGGGTCCTTGCGAAGGCACTGCAGCATGATCGCCTCCAGCTCGCCCCGCAGGGCTTTCCGCCAGGGAACCGGCGCCGTACTTGGTGTAGGCGGCTCATCCGAGCAGATAGCCCGCATCACCTCCAGGGTATCCTCGCTCCCGCTCGCATAAGGCTGCCTCTCCGTCAGCATCAGATAGAGCAAAACCCCCAGGGCATGGACATCCGCGGCGGTAGTCACCGGCTGGCCGCGAACCTGTTCGGGACTCGCAAAACGCGGCGAGAACAGACGTGTGCGGGTCTGGGTGAGTCCCTGCGATCCCGTGTCGAGCAGCTTGGCCACTCCGAAATCGAGCAGCATGGCCTCGCCGTCGGGCGTAACCATAATGTTCGCGGGCTTCAGGTCGCCATGAACGATCAGATGCCGGTGGGCGTACTCAACAGCAGAACAAATCGACAGAAACACCCGCAAACGCTCCCCGAGGGATGGACTATGCGCCAGCCATTCGTCCAGCCGTTCTCCCTCCACGTACTCCATCACAAGGTACGGCGAGCCGTCTTCCATCGATCCGCCGTCGAGCAGGCGCGCGATACCCGGATGGCTCAGGTTAGCGAGGATCTGGCGTTCTTCGACGAATCGAGCGATGCCCGACGAGGATTGCAGGCCGGCCGATAGGATCTTGACCGCGACACGCTGCTGGAAGGTCTGATCGTCGCGGACTGCTTCCCAGACAACACCCATACCGCCGCGGCCGATTTCGCGCTCCAGCCGCCATGGTCCCAGCCGCCGTCCCATCAGCGGAGAAACCGCAACATCTCCCGCGACAAGCCCCAGAGCGGCCGATTCTTCCAGAAAATCGGGCCATTCCTCGTAGCAGGAGATCAACTCGTAAACTTCGCCGGCGACCGACTTGTCCGGGGCGTGCTGGTCTATCCATGACTGGCGCTCCGGAGCCGCCACCGCAAGCGCGCCCTCAAACAGAGCCCTGACCCGTCCCCACTCTTCACTGGTCAATGGCCGCACGCCCTTCCAGCAGCCGGCGGCGCAGCCACGTTTTCGCGAGGAGCCAGTCGCGTTTTACAGTGCTCAACGAAAGGTTGAGCGCTTCGGCGGCCTCTTCGATCGACAGGCCGCCGAAATAGCGGAGCTCCACAACACGGCTCTGGACCGCGTTCAGTTTTTCCAGATCGTCGAGCGCGTCGTTCAGGTCCACCACGTCCGCGTCCATCGCGCCTTCGCCCGGCCTGCTGTATAGGGCCACGCGCAATTGTCCGGCATCGCGTTTGGCCGTGCGCCGCGCGCGCCCGTAGTCCACCAGGATTCCACGCATCACGCGCGCCGCAAAAGCGAAAAAGTGGGTGCGGTCTTTCCATTCGCGCCCGTTGGGGTGGCGGATCAGGCGCAGACAGGCCTCGTTGACCAGCGCGGTGCACTGGAGGGTGTGGCCGGCGCGTTCGTTGCGAAGACGTTGCATCGCAATGTCCTTCATGGACGGATAGGTCGCTTCCATGAGACGATCGAGCGCCCCGGGCTCGTCTTCCCGCCAAGCTCTGATGAGACCCGTGATGTCCGCATCCGGACTGCGCATTTCCATGACGGGCGTTCTGGCCCGGCCACCATCACTATTATTTCAGATCCGCAATTCGACAAGAGATCGGGCAGGCCGAACCTCGGGAGTCTCGCCGTCCTCCGAGGGTCCGGAATCAGATTCCGGGCGATTCTCGTTTATCCGTGTGTGGCGTCACCAGCCGTAAATCATCGAGTGCGCCTCCGGAAAAAAAGTGGGCTTCTCGTACAGTGGCTCTCGCCGCTTGGCCGTATCGCCCGACCCGCAGAAGTGCCCGCTGCGGACTACTTCGGCACTTCGCTCATGAGTGCCAGCAAATTGCGGTCGGGGTCGCGGAGAAAGGCCATCCACAGCTCATGGCTGGCCATGCGGGCGACCAGGTGCGGTTCGCCTTCGAAGGCGGCGCCGCGCGAGGTCATAGTCTCGAACGCCGCGTGGATGTCGGGCACCTTGAAATAGAGGATGGAGCTAAACTG
>JBEKQS010000063.1:0-21682 GCA_049519475.1 Bryobacteraceae bacterium
GCCCATCTATGCGCTTGTGGTGGACAATGGCGGAGCGAAGTTGACGCCGCACGACGCCGCTAATTCGGGCGAGCCGTGGATCGAGCAGGGAATGGACGCGCCGTTCCATGCCAACTGGAAGGCAACTTCCTCGTCGATGGAGTTGTTAGCGTTTCGCCTGGCGTCGGTGATGGACAGGCCAGTAATCGATCAGACTGGCCTGAAGGGCGACTACGATTTCAAGCTGACCTATACCCAGGATTTGCCGCCGAATTTCTCTCCGAACACCATGCTCAATGGACAGCCAATCGATACGTCAGGGCCCACGATTTTCCAGGCGGTGCGGCAGCAACTAGGGCTGCGGCTAGAGGCCCGCAGAGGGCCGGTGCAGGTGATGGTGATCGATCACGTCGAAAAACCGGGTGAGAACTGAAGGTACCTCAGAGTCTTTGCGCGTGAGCACTCCCGATAGAATCCTATTCAATATCGGAAGCGGTCCGGCCGGCACGGTTTCTGATCCGGCTCCCTATCGTGGAATCTCGACGGCGGCGTTCGCAGCCGACATGAGTTGGCCTTCGGCGTCGCGGACGACCAGGCGCACCAGGTAGGTGCCCGGCGTCACGTCGAGGGTGGTTCGGACGGTCGCGGGCTGCCCCAGCCGCTTGGCCAGCGTATCATCCTTGAGCCGCAGTTCGATTACCTTCTTGACGCCTTGCAGGTACTGCCCGTTGCGATCGAAGAGGCCATAGACCAAGGTCACCACGTTGTTGTTCCGGTCGTCGACCTTGCGATACTTGAGCTGCTTCAGGTTCAGACGCACCAGCACGGTCAGCTTGGCGGACCCGGCATCGACTTTGAAAAACTGGGTGTGCAGCTCGATGGCCAGTTCCTGCATCTCCTCGCGCGAGAAAAGGGCGGCCCCAATCTCCTGCCGCGCGGTCTCCTCGGGATCGTCGATGCGCTTGGGAGCGTAATAGCCGCGGCGCGCCTGCAGGTTCAGATCGCTGGACGGCTTCACGGTTACGCGCAGTGCGTGAAAACTGCCGTCGTTCTTCAGATTCTGCGGCGTAAATCCCAGCTCGTAAACGTACTCGGGCGCGGCCGCCAGGCGTTTGAACCCCTCGTCGTAGTTATTGCTGTTCTGGAAGAATGTGCCGCCGGTGCCGGACGCCATCTCGGCCAGAATGTCCGACCGCATGGATTCGCGCATCAGGGACGAGCCGGGACGCCCGCCGCTCCGCGAGGCATCCAATGCCGGATCGGTGTAGAGGCCGCGCGCGTCCATGCCGCTGATGATCACGTTGGCCCGGATGGCGCGGTCCAGAATCTCGTTCTTGTCCGGGTAGAACAGCGGATCGATCGTGAAGAAGCCGGGAGAAATTACCATTACGGTGCGCTGCCCCGGCACAGTGGCCATGCGCTGTACCACGTCCTTGATTACGTCAAGCGAACCGAATGTGAGCGTTTCTCCGCCGGACATAGCGCCGGCGCGGGCCATGATGTTGGGCCGCAGCCGCATTAACGCATCGCGCAGGCGATCCTGGTCGTCAGTGAAATCGAGCATGGGGTTGCCGGACATGGTGAAGATGGCGGCGCGGTCAGTGGGCTTGAGCTCGGCGATGTGCCGCAACGCCGCGTCGCGGATGCGTGGGAGGTCGCCCGGCGCGAGGTGGACATCGTCGAAAAGGTACGCTACGAACCGTTCGGGTACCACCACCGCGTGGCCCTTCTCTTCCTCGGTGGAAAGCGGATTGCCGGGTGTCGCATTGACTTCCAGCGGCGGCTTGCTGCCGATTTTCTCCACCGAGAAACGTGTGATTTCCTGCGGCTTGCCCTTGTCGAAGAGTTGGAAACTCGCCTTGGTGAGATTGCCGACCGCGACTCCATGGATATCGCGTACCACCACCGGGACCACCACCAGGTTGACATGCGACTTGAAGGCTGCCGTCTCCTCGCGCGTGTTCATCTCGGGTGCGCTGGGATTGGCTGGAGCTTGCTGTGGGGGCAACGGAGGCGCCGGCGGTGGAACGGTCTGCGCCTGCGCCGTTTCGAACAGCAGGCATCCCACGACAAACAGCGGTCTCATGGTATCTCCAGAGTGCCACTTTTCGGGGCACGGCGGCTGGTTCACGCTACTACTGACAAGAAATGAGGATGCTCGCAGGCATCTGGGCGCCCCCCGTTTTCTCTGTCGGCTCCGGATGAGGATGCGAATCTGCGGCATACTCGTTATTCCGCATGCCGCACTCGACTACCGTCCCACCAGCACAAATGCTCCCCAGTAATACGGAAGGTCGCGGCCGTATCGCTGTCGGACCGTGTCGCGTTCTTTCAGTTGCGCCCGGCGCAGGGCTTCGTGCGCGTCGAGCCCGCCCAGCCATTGCTGGTAAAAGAGAGTCATCAACTCCTGCGTCTCCTGGTCCGGCACCGGCCACATGCTCATCAGCACCGATTCGGCCCCCGCTTCCTGCAGCCCGCGGCGTAGCCCGAAGACGCCTTCGCCGTTGGCCTGCTGTCCCAGTCCGGTTTCGCAGGCGCTGAGGACCACCAGTTCGGTCCCTTGCAGGTGGAGTTGGCTCGCCTCGTAAGCCGTCAACACGCCGTCTTCCAGGCCGGCTGCCGGCCGCTCGCCCGCGCGTGTGCGGTCTGCGCCCGCAAAGAACAGCCCGGAGCGCAGCATGGGATCGCGTAACGCAGGTTGTCCCGTGGATTGCCCCGAGGGTCGCGCGCCCGGCGCCGACTTGTCCGCGGTCGCCGGCGTGGCGAGAAAGAATCCGTGCGTCGCCAAATGCACCACTCGCGGGCTGCGCGCCCGCTCCATCACCTCTTTCAGGGCCATGCTGCCGGTATACAGCGACACTTGCCATCCGGCGTTCTTCAGAGAGAGAGCCACGGCCAGCGCTTCCGCCTGGGTGGCCGGAAGTGGCGGCAAAGGGGCGCTGCGCTCGCTGCCGCGCGAGGCTGGCCTCGCTTCCGCGGGCGTCGTTGCCGTCTGAATCGCGGCTCCCGCATTGAGTTTCGACACGGCCTCGCGTTGCGCTGCCTCGGTCAGATCGAATGCCGGGTTCCCCATCACCACCGCCGTCCTGCCGCCTCCGCCGCGCTGCGGTCGCAGCAAATCCTTGGTGCTGTTGACCACCCGCAGGTCGTACTTTTCGAGTAATAGTTTCCCCGCCGGATCGCTGAAGAGCCCGATGGGAACCTGGTTGAGGATACCGTCGGCGGCAACGTATACGCGCGTGGCTCCGCCCAGCGCTGCTTCGAGGGGTTTCCAAAACGCGGCGTAAGCCGCGCCTGTGCCGGAGCCGGCATCCGGCTCCGCGCCGGTCTTTCCCGCGGGGATAGAGACTCCCCGGCTGCGCCCCACGTCCGCCCGGTAGGCCGCCACGGGCTCGGCTTCCAGCTTTTGTGCGTTGCCCAGCAACAGCGCCCGGGGCGCAGCCGTTGGCGTCAGCACCACGGCCGCATAAGCGTCGGCATGCATCCAGCCGGCGCCATTGTGAACCGGGAAGCGCACATATTCCACCGCCGCTTCGTCCGGCTTCAACCCCTTCTGCACATCGCGCCAGGTGATCCGCGCCAGCGCTTTCGCCTCCGCCAGCGCCGCCGAGCGCTTCACCAGGTCCGTCTCGATCCCGTTGGCCTCCTGATCGAGTTGCGCCATGGCCTTCCGCCACTCGGCCAGATCCCCCGCCGGAGCCGATGCCAGTGCCGCTAGTTGGGTCCGTTTGGCTGCCAGCCGGTCGAACAGCCCCACGGCTTCGCGATCGCCGCCGTCCAGAATCTTTGCGCGCAGCGCCGCCGCGTTGGCCGCAATCAGGCCTTTCTCCCAAAGCAGCCCGTCGTACATCTTGCCCGCCAACGCCGCGTCGCGCTCTTGATTGTTCAACGCGAAGCTGAACAACAGCGGGAATGCCCCCGGCTCGGTCGCCAGAAACTGCAGCCGCTGCCGTTCGCTCATGTAAGTGAAACTCGAATCGACTTGTCTGGCCAGGCTCGCCAAACCCCGGTCGAAGTAAGTGGCGGCTAACTCCGTGCGGCCCCATCCATAGTAAGTGATCGCTAAGTCCAGCAGAGCTCCGCGTGTGTCCGTATGATCCGGCCCGGCCGACGCTTCTAGAATGGATAAGGCCCGTTTCTCCAATAGCTCCGCTTCGGCGTATTTGGCTTGCCGCTGCCGCAGACTGGCCAGCCCCAGAAGCGGGTTCGCCAGATGCAAGCTTGCGGCCCCAAACGCCTTTCCGTCGATCGCGATTACCCGCTCGTAGAGCGGCGCGGCCTCTTCCGCCTGCCCTCCCGCGGCGTAAACCTCCGCCAGGTGCATCAGGTCGGCAGCCACATCCGGATGGTCGGGACCCAGGCTCTTTTCGTGGATGGCCAAAGCGCGGCGAAACAATGGAGCCGCCAACGGAACTTGAACCAGTTCCAGATACAGTGCCCCCAGGTCGTTGAGGATGGTTGCCACCTGCGGATGTTCCGCTCCCAGGGCCTTTTCGTCAATCCCCAGCGCCCGCTGGTAGAGCGCTAACGCTTCCGGATACTGGCCTTGCTCCTTTTTGAGCATTGCCAAGCCGCTCAACGTGATTGCCACCAGCGGATGTCCCGTCCCCAGGGCTTTTTCGCGAATCGCCAGCGCGCGCCGGTACGCCGCCTCGGCTTCCTCATACCGCCCTTGGGCGGAATCGAGCGCCGCCAGGTTGCTCAGGACCCGCGCCACGGTCGGATGTTCCGGCCCCAGCGCCTTCTCGTCGATGGCTAACGCGCGCCGGTATAGGGGTTCCGCTTCGGGGAACTGCGCTAGTTTGACAAACAGACCGGCCAGATTATTCAGGTCCGAAGCAATCGTGAGACCCTTCCCGGCGGCCGCCTTTTCGTCGATCGCCAGGGAGCGCCGGTACGTGGCTTCGGCCAGCGCGTACTTTCCCTGCTCCGTATAAAGCGCGCCTATGTTATTCAGATCGGTGGCCACAAAAATGCTCTCGTTGCCGAACAGTTTCAAGTGGATCGAGAGGGCCCTGACGTATAGCGGCTCGGCCTGCGCATACTTGCTCTGGCGAAAGCAGGCCTCGGCGAGATTGTTCAGATCCTTCGCCACGCCGGCGTCTTCCGGGCCTAACGCTTTTTCGTCGATCGTGAGCGCGCGCCGGTCCAGCGCCTCCGCGTCGGCGTACTTCGCTTGAGCCGTGAAAACCAAAGCCAGATTGGCCATGTTGGTGGCCGTCTCGGCATTGTTCGGACCGGGCGCCTTTTCCCGGATGCTGAGCGCGCGCGCCAGAGAATCCGCGGCCTCCGCCAGGCGGCCCATGTGGAGATAAAGAATCCCCAGATTATTCAGGTTGGCAGCCACTTCGGGATGCTGTGGTCCCAGCGCCTTTTCATTCAGCGCCAGGGAACGGCGGTATAAGGGTTCGGCTTCCGCCCACCGGTCCAGCGCCTCCAGCACCAGCCCCAGGTCATTCAGCGAGATGGCTACCTGCCGGCTCTCCGGACCGAACGCCGGCCCGGCAAGCCGAACCGATTCCTGCGCCGCCGGCAACGCCTGGTCGTACTTGCCCGCGTCATAAAGCTGCATGGCGGCCGCCGTCACTTGACGCCACCGGGCGTCCTGCGCGAAGGCCGGCCAACCAAGCAAGATCAGGCCGGACAGAGCAGCCGGAAGCGTGCGCCCCCGCCGCGCCTTCCGCGCCGCATCGGTTCCGACTCCCGCGAGCTCGGCCACAGCCAGTCCCCCTCCGTGGTGACGCACCAACTCCGGCGCCGCTGAAGCTGCATGCCGTGCAGCCGCGGGGTGCGCCATTCAAGGGTTATAATACTTTAAGTGATATGGAGGATGTTGACATGAAGATCCCAGCTCTCCTTTGTGTTCTGCTAGTGACCTCCGTTGGGCTATTAGCCCAGGATCAGGCGCCGGCGCCTCCTCCGCCCCCGCCGGGGCAGGCTCTCACGCCGGATCAGCTTAACGATCTCGTGGCTCCCATTGCGCTCTATCCGGATCCGTTGCTCAGCCAGGTGTTGGTGGCAGCCACGTATCCGCTGGAAGTGGTCCAGGCTTCCCAGTGGCTGCAGAGAAATGCAGGGCTCACCGGCCCCGCCCTGACCGCAGGCGCGCAGCAGCAGAATTGGGACCCCAGCGTCCAGGCGCTGGTGGTTTTCGGCGACGTGCTGAAGCGCTTGAGCGACGATGTTTCCTGGACCACCAACCTGGGAAACGCATTCCTGGCCCAGCAGCAGGACGTGATGGATGCCGTGCAGCGCATGCGCCAGCAGGCGCAGCAGGCCGGCAAACTCGCCTCCACGCCCCAGGAAAACGTGGTCGCGCAAAATGAAGGCGGCCAGCCCTATATCGAAATCCAGCCCGCCGATCCCGAAATGATGTACGTCCCAATGTACGACCCCGCGTGGATTTGGGGACCGCCGCTGTGGTACCCATACCCGCGCTGGTATTGGCCCCCACGCAGCATCATCATGGGCGGAATCGGCTTCGGGTTCGGTGGCGGCATCAATATGGGACTGTACTTCGGCTATGGCTGGAATGGCTGGGGCGGATGGGGTTGGGAGCCCGGCTGGGGCGCCCACAGCGTGATTGTCAACAACGCATTCATTCACCAGTACAACTTCAACACCGCGCATCTCGCTAACATGCACGGCACCTCGACGTGGACTCACGACGCGGCTCACCGCCAAGGCGTGCCCTATGCCACCGCGGGGCTCAACGACCGCTTCCGCGGCAACGTGCGGCAGAATGTGGCGCCGCGCTCCACGCCCCAAGCGGCCCGCACCGGCGCCCAGCAGTCCAGCGAGCGCCTCGGAAACCGCCAGATGCCGAAAAACACTTCGCCCGCGCAGAGCCGCTCGGTTTTTGGAGGAATGAATAACGGCAGGGCCGCGCAGACGCAGGCCCAACATGGATACTCCAGCATGGGCGCGGCTAGAAGCGCCCCAGCGAGATCCGCCCCGTCCCGCGGCGGCGGCGGAAGGCGAGAATAGGAGCAACCGATGCGAACGAATTCTCAATACTGGATTGGCGCCCTCGGGTTGATCCTGGCGGCTGCCGTACTGCACGCCGCCCCGCCGCAAGCCGGCGAGCAGACTTTTGCGACACCGCAAGAGGCCGGCGCCGCGCTGCTGGCCGCCGTCGAACACAACGACGCGGCCGCCATGATGAAGGTGCTCGGCGCCGGCAGCAAGGACATCGTCGAATCCGGCGATCCGGCTGAAGACAAGAACGGGCGCGCGCAGTTTGCCGAACGCGCTCACGCCCGCATGCAGGTGGAGATCGAACCCGGCAATCCAAACCGGGCCGTGCTGGTAGTGGGCGAGAACGATTGGCCGTTCCCGGTGCCCTTGCTCCTCCAGAACGGACGCTGGCATTTCGACGCCGATCGGGGCCGCGTTGAGATTCTGGCACGGCGTATCGGCCGCAATGAATTGGCGGCCATTGACGTCTGCCGCGGTTATGTGGAGGCGCAGATGGAATATGCCGCCCGCGACCGGAATGCCGCCGGCATGCTGCAATATGCCCAAAAAATCGTCAGCGCTCCCGGCAAGCAGGATGGGCTGTACTGGGCCGGCGAATCGGACAGTCTGGTTCCCAAGGCCTTCGCCGACGCAGCCGCGGCCATGTCCGCCGAAGGCAAGAAGCCGGAACCATATCACGGCTATTATTTCCGCATCCTGAAAGCGCAGGGGCCGGATGCCCAGGGCGGAGCCTCGGATTACGTGGTGAAAGGCCAGATGATCGGCGGATTTGCCATGGTGGCCTATCCCGCCGAGTATGGCGTCTCCGGCGTCAAGACATTCCAGGTCAACCATCTGGGCGTGGTATACGAGAAAGATCTGGGTTCTGCCACCGAGACACTCGCCCGGCAGTTGCCGGCTTTCAATCCGAACAAGACCTGGAAAGCCGTAGAGGGCGAATAGGTCACCGCGGCTTCCCGAGGCCGGTGATGCCGCTCGGAGGTTGCCTGGAAGAATCCGCCATCACTGGAGCAACTCTGCCGCCGCTGCGGGTTTCATCAGAATGATGAACCTGATAACCGGCTTCCGGACCGGCCTCGCGCTGCTGCCGGTGGCGCTGGCGGTCATAGTCATTCCCCGCCAGGCGCCCACCCAAACCGCCGCGCCGCCCGCCGCTCCGCCGGGCCTCGAAAAAATCCAGCACTTTGTCTTTATCATGCAGGAGAACCGCAGCTACGACCATTACTTCGGAACCTATCCGGGAAGCGAAGGACTGCCTCCAGGCGTGTGTGTTCCCAATCCCAATGGCGGCGCTTGCGTCGCGCCGTACCACGACACCGCACTGGTCAATCAGGGCGGCGCGCACAATTGGGTCAACGCCTTGAACTGCATCGATGGCGGCCTGATGGATGGCTTCATCGCCGGAGCGATCGGCAATCCCGGCGACGTCATGGGCTGGCACGACTCCGGTGAGATACCCAATTACTGGAACTATGCGCACCTGTATGTGCTCCAGGACCGCCTTTTCGAGTCCATCACTTCTTACAGCCTTCCGGCGCACTTATACATGCTGGCGGCGCAGAGCGGAGGTTACATCGGCACCGGGCAAACGCAGCCCGATTCCTACGCGTTTGCCGAAATCACCGAGCTGCTGACCAGCGGCAAGATCGACTGGCGATATTACGTGAACCGCGGGAAGACCGCGGGCGCGGCCGATGGAGGGGTGGCCGACGTCGATTCGGACGAAACCACCTACACCTTTTGGAACCCTCTGCCCGCATTTCCGGTGGTGAAGAATGACCCCACGCAGTTCGGACGCCTCACCAACGCCACCCAGTTCTACACCGACGCACAGAACGGCACATTGCCCCAGGTAAGCTGGGTGATTCCCAACAGCACGCTCAGCGAGCACCCTCCGGGCAGCGTGGCGACCGGCATGAATTACGTCACGGGGCTGGTCAACGCCGTCATGAATTCCCCCCAGTGGAACTCCACCGCCATTTTTCTCGCCTGGGACGATTGGGGCGGATTCTACGATCACGTCGACCCGGCCAAAGTGGATCAATACGGCTTGGGCATTCGCGTGCCCGGGATGGTGATCAGCCCGTATGCGCGCCAGGGCTACGTGGATCATAAGACTTATTCTTTTGAGTCCTGGCTGCGCGTGGTCGAGGAACGCTTCGGCGTGCAACCCATGACCGGCCGTGACAACACCGCCAACGACATGGCGGACGCCTTCGATTTCACCGCGCAACCGCGAGCGCCGGTCCTGCTGTCTCCCAGCGGGTCGCCCTATCCGCAACCGCTGCAGACCCTCGTCCATCCCGCGGGCACGCTCATCACGGTCAATTCGGCCTACGGCACGTATGCCGTCGCTCCCGAGGCTGTCGCCAGCATCTACGGCGGCAACCTGGCGGCGCAAACCCTGCAGGCGCCGCCAGGAACGCTGCAGTTACCCACGTCGCTCGGCGGTGTCGGCGTCTCACTCAAAGACGCCAACGGCGGAGTGTTCCCGGTTGGGCTCTACCTGGTTTCGCCGAACCAGGTAAACTGCATGATCCCCAAGGGCGTGGCATCGGGAGTGGCCACTCTTACACTTACTAACTCGGCCGGCGCTTTTACGGGCACCGTGGTTGTCGGCGCAATCGCTCCAGGCTTATATACGGCTAACTCTACCGGCCAGGGCCCGGCAGCGGCCCAAGTGACCAACGGCGGCGCTTACTTCAATACCTTTCAATGCGCGGCCGCCGGCGGCTGTACGCTGACTCCGATCAACCTGGCCGCCACCCCCTACCTGATCCTCTATGGAACCGGCATCCGCGGCGGCGCCGCTGGAACAGTCAGCGTAAAGATCGGCAACCTCGACTCGCAGGTCCTCTACGCCGGCGCGCAGGGCACGTATCCGGGTCTCGACCAGGTGAACGTCTCGTTGCCCGCCGCGCTCAAGGGCCGCGGCCAGCAGGTGGTCGCCATCACGGTAAACGGCCAGGCCACCAACATGGCGCAACTGACATTCCAGTGACGCCGTTAGCCGCGGTGTATACTTGATTTGAAAACTTTGTTTCGCGGGCCTCGTAGTACACAACCCGCGCGCAACCGCTCGATTGTTCGGAGCGGGTTGACCCTGCCCAGGCTGCGCCGGCTGTCGCAGACCCTCTTTCTGGGACTCTTCCTGGTCCTTCTCTGCAAAACCGATTTCCGCGGCTCCTTCCAGCCGGGCGGGCTGGAGTCCCGCCTGCCGTACCCGGTGCGCGCCTTTCTGGAGACCGACCCATTAATCGCCATCGCGAATGCGCTGGCCACGCGCGCGCTCTATCGCGGATTGCTCTGGAGCCTGGCGATCCTCATCCCGACGCTGTTCCTGGGGCGGTTTTTCTGTGGCTGGATATGCCCGCTCGGGACACTCAACCACCTGGTTGGCAACATCCGATCGGAAAGAAAGCTGGGCCGGCAACGCATCGCTTCCAATCGCTACAAACCGTGGCAAGCTTTCAAATACTATCTGCTCTTCGCTTTGCTGCTGGCGGCTTTATTGGGCGGCGCGTTGGTGGGAATCTTCGACCCGATCGCGCTGGCCGTGCGATCGCTCGCGCTTTCGATTCTGCCCGCATGGAATTACGCGCTGAACGCATTGCTCGAGCGAAGCCACGGTCATGCCCTGCCGCTGAGCGCCCTCCTCAGCTTTAAGCAAGCGCATTTCCGCCAAGGTTTCCTGCTGGGAACAATCTTCATCGTCGTCCTGGCGCTCAACCTGCGGATCACCCGCTTCTGGTGCCGCGCGCTGTGCCCGCTGGGTGCGCTATTGGGCCTGGCCTCGCGCTGGTCCATTCTCGGCCTGGAGAAACACCCCGCCCATTGCGAGGATTGCAACCGTTGCCTGCTGCATTGCCAGGGCGGGGACGATCCCATTCCCGGTGCGCCGTGGCGCAAAGCCGAATGCCATCTGTGCATGAACTGCGTCGCCGATTGCCCGGAAAGCGGGATTCAATTCCGCTTTTTTCCGGCGGCTTCCGGCTCCAGTGCCATTGAGGGCGTGGATCTCAAGCGTCGCAGAGTGTTGGCCGGCCTCGCAGCCGGCGCAGTGTCGATTCCCTTGTTGCGCGCCAACACCGGCCTGAGCGCCGAACCGCACGAGCGGCTGATCCGGCCCCCGGCGGCCCTGGACGAGAAGCAGTTTCTGGCGCGCTGCATCCGCTGCGGTGAGTGCATGAAGGTGTGCCCGAACAACGCCCTGCATCCCGCATTCACCGAAGCGGGCTGGGAGGGCATCTGGACTCCCGTGCTGGTGCCGCGCGTCGGATATTGCGAACCCAGTTGCACCCTCTGCGGCCAGGTATGCCCCACCGGCGCGATCTGGGCGTTTACATCAAAGGAGAAAGCCTGGGTCGGGGTGCCCGCTGGGCCTGGAGCAGACACCCGGCCGATCCGTCTCGGCACGGCTTTCTACGACCGCGGCCGATGTCTGCCGTGGGCCATGGCCACCGACTGCATTGTGTGCGAGGAGTGGTGCCCGACTTCTCCCAAAGCCATCTACCTGCAGCCGGCCGAGGTGACCGATGCCGCCGGAAACGTAAAGCAGGTGCGGCAGCCATACATCGATCCCGAGCGCTGTGTCGGCTGCGGCGCGTGTGAGTATGCGTGCCCGGTACGCGACCGCCCGGCCGTTTACGTCACGAGCGCCGGTGAGAGCCGGTCCCAGACCAACCAGATCCTGCTGAGACCGGCGGCCAAACCGCTGTCCTGGTTCCCGGAGAGCGGCGACGCGCCGGGGTGGACGAAGGTGGGCGAAACTCGTCTGTTTGAAGCCGCCGATCTCTGGAAATATGTCGATGGCGACGCCGAGCGGTATCTGCGCGCCGGCGTCCGCCGCACTCTCACGGCGAGCTACCGCTATGGGGACACCGTGGAAGCGGTCGCGGACATCCACTTGATGGAGACGCCGCAGGGCGCCGCGTCGATCTTCGAATCCGAGTCATCCGCCGGAAGCCGGCCCGTGGCGCTCGGCGATGCGGGCAGGAGCTATGGTCAGAGCCTGACATTTCACCGCGGTGCTTTCTTCGTTCGCCTGGTGGCCTACCAGGATACGCCGCAGACGGAGCAGGCGCTGGTGGGGTTGGGGCAAGGTGTTGAGGGAAGGTTGAGGCAGGAATGACTGACCTGTGTCTGAAAAGGGAGTTCCAAACCGGCCAGAGCCGAGCGGGCCTACAATATCGCGACATCGACGCGAACGATCTGCCCGGTTTGCACAAAATCGACGGCCGTGGCGATTTGTGCCGCAGTTTGCCGCAGCGTCGGCCAGTGATTCGAAGACAGGATGACAAGAGCCAGCTTACGGCGCGTAAAATTCTGCTGATGCGGGACATTCTGATCGCAGGTGAGCAGCACATCGAACCCCGCTTGCTCAGCGGCCTCCAGCAACTCGCCGTTCTCCAGTCCTTGCCATCCCAGTTCATCCGCACGCATTACTTGATGTCCTCGCAGGAACCGGGCGAGTGGGGCCGGGGTGTTGGCGTCAAACAGGATCTTCACGCAACCGCCGTGGGCTGTTCCAGGGAACTCTTGGCAAAAGCAAGAACCTGATGCACCTGCTCCCGACTGACGGATGGGAACCACTCCAAAAACTCGTCAATGGTCGAGCCTTGGTCGATGTGCTCGAACAGCGCGGCAACCGGCAGGCGGGTCCCGCGGAAGCACCATGTTCCGCCAAGCTTCCTGGGGTTCCGGTCGACAGCACTGCAAAGGCTCCAATCCATACCGTCAGTGTATCGTTGATCGGACGGTACCGATACATTCCACTTGGAGAAGCCGGGGACGGACGTTTCCAGTGGCTTTCAGCAATTGGTTTCGTGACACGCCGTTCAAAGAATGGGCTCCGCCAAGTCTCTTCTTAACGTCCGATACTCTACAAACTCGCGATGATCGCGTCACGCGACACATCTTTGTGCTGGGCGACTGTGCGGAGAATTGAAATGAACGTGCCCACCCTCAGGGGATGGTGGTCCGGAATCGCGATCCGTTGGTGAGTCGGTTCTGAGGTTTCCAGGATGATGTGGCTGCCGGCTTGATGCACCTTCGTGTATCGCCATCGCCGGCACAGGGTATCCGCGAGATGCGCGCCGGAGACGTCGCGAGGGATCTTCATGCGACGGACAAGATCTCGTCGCGCACAAGGTGGAGGCGAATTCGCTCGGGCCGTGGCCGGTCGAAGAAGAACGCAGCCGTCGCTTCCAGCACGTTCTTACGCAACTCCTCCCATGTACCGCCTTCAGTGAAGATGTTTTCGGTAAGGCATTCGGCGCAATATCCACCGTCGGCCTCCTGAACAACCTCGAACACCAATTCAGGCATACGTCTATCATACGGCATGCGTTCTCAGGCGCGTGGTGCATCAGGTTGCCCTTGGCCTGCATCCGCTCCGAGTGCTATAACAGAATCGGAATACCTGAAATAGCCGGGACTCCCGAGGGCAAGAGCCATGCGCATCGGCCCACAACACGGCGTCACTCGCAGGGGTCTCTTGCAGGCCGGCCTGGCAGGCGCCTTCGTAGCTAGAGCCGCCGCCGCTGAAAAATCCAAAGTCGTCATCGCGCGCGATCCGGCTCTCCGCGGCGCCGGAGGCTCCCCCGATTCCGGCCGCGTTTTGAAATTGCTCGATCGGGCCGTGCAGTCGTTCTACGGCGGCGATTCCCCGATGGATGCCTGGAAGAAAATCGTGCGGCCCGGCGAAGTAGTCGGCCTGAAGGTAAACTGCCTGTCCGGCAGGGGTGCGGCTACCAGCCCCGTGCTGGTGGATGCCATCTGCGAGCGCCTGCAGCAAGCCGGAATCCGGCAGCAGGACATCGTCATCTGGGACCGGCTGAACTCCGACCTGGAAAGCGCTGGTTTCCGCGTGGCCTCCCGCAAAGATCGCATCCGCTGCATCGGCAACGATACCGCCGGCTACGACACCGAACTGGCGATCTATGGAAGCGCCGGCAGCCTGCTCGCGAATACGCTGGCGCACACCTGCGATGCCGTCATCAACTTGCCCGTGCTCAAGGACCACGGCATTGTCGGCGTGACGCTGGCGCTCAAAAACCTGTTCGGCGCGATTCACAATCCGAACAAGTACCACACGAATGCCGGCGACCCCTACGTGGCGGACGTCAACATGTTCCAGCCGATCCGGCAAAAGGTGCGGCTGACCATCTGCGACGGTCTGACGGCCCAGTATGAAGGCGGGCCTTCCTATATGCCGCAATGGTCGTGGCCCTATAACGGCCTGATGGTGGCGCGCGACCCGGTGGCCCTGGACTACACCGGCTGGCAGATCCTGGAACGCAAGCGGGCGGAAAAGGGGATGAAGCCGCTGCGGGAGTTGCGCCGCGAGCCGCTCTACATCGCAACCGCGGCGGATGCCCGCCACAGGCTCGGGACGAACGATCCGAAGCTGATCGACGTACTGGAGGTATGACTCCATGGATCGCAGGGTCTTTCTTCAGACGCTGGCGCTTCCGTGCCTGGCGGCGCGCGCGGCGGAGACCGACGCCCGGTTCACCATCGAGGCGCGATTCTACGAGAAGCTGCCTTACAAAAAGATCAAGTGCAAGCTTTGCCCCCGCGAGTGCGTGATCGACGACCGCGAACGCGGCTATTGCGGCGTGCGCGAAAACCGTGGCGGCACGTACTACTCGCTGGTGTATGCGCGCGTCTGCGCCGCCCACGCCGATCCCATCGAAAAGAAGCCCTTGTTCCATTTCCTCCCGGGCAGCATGGCGTTCTCGGTGGCCACGGCGGGCTGCAATGTCAATTGCAAGATGTGCCAGAACTGGGACATCTCCCAGTCTCGTCCGGAACAGGTGGACAGCAGCTTTATTCCGCCCAAGGATCTGGCGGGTCTGGCCCTCCGGTATCAATGTCCCTCCATCGCCTACACCTACAGCGAACCAGTGGTCTTCTGCGAATACGTCCTGGATTCCGCGGCGGCCGGCCGCGCCGCCGGTGTGAAGAGCGTGGTCATCAGCGGCGGCTATATCCAGGAAGAGCCGCTGAAACAGTTGTGCGCCCGCGTGGACGCCATCAAGATCGACCTCAAGGGCTTCTCCGAGAAGTATTACAAAGAGGTCGTGAACGGCGAGCTCAAGCCGGTGCTGAACGCCCTGGTGACCATCCGCAAGTCAGGCACCTGGAACGAAGTGGTCTACCTGGTGGTGCCCACCTTGAACGATTCCGATGAGGAGTTCCGAGGACTAGCCCGCTGGATCAAGGCGGAACTCGGCCGGGACGTCCCGCTGCACTTCTCGCGCTTCCATCCCGAGTACCTCTTAAAAAACCTTCCGCCCACTCCCTTGCCAACCCTCGAACGCGCCAAGGCCATCTGCGACGCCGAGGGTCTCAATTACGTCTATATCGGTAATGTTCCCGGCCATCCGGCCGAGAATACCTGGTGCCCGAAATGCCGCCGCATCGTGGTAGAGCGCGCCGGCTTCACCGTGCGAGCGCTGCACCTCGACGGGGGCAAGTGCCACTTCTGTCAACAAGCCATCCCTGGCATTTGGAACGGAGCGATCCAGTTATGAAAATGCACGTGTCAACCTGGTGGCGCAGGCGGCGGCGCTTGCGCGCAGTTCTCATCATGGTCACGGCGCTGCTGCTGCTCGATTGCACCAGCGCCCGGTCCGGCGAGACGCCGAAAGTCCGTCCGGCGGGAGTAGCCGGATCGTTCTATCCCTCCGACCCAAAGGCGCTTGAAACCATGATCGACGGTTTCCTGGCCAAGGCAACGCCGCCCCCGCTCACCGGCGTGGTGGCCCTGGTCTCGCCGCACGCCGGCTACGAGTACGCCGGACAGGTGGCGGCGTATTCCTACGCTCTCCTGAAGGGCCGGAAATTCGACCGGGTGGTGGTGATCGCACCGTCGCACTATGAGGCTTTTGGTTTCGCCTCGATCTACGACGGCACAGCCTACAGCACTCCCCTGGGCCAGGTTCCGGTGGACCGGGACTTCGCGGCGAAGTTGGTGAAGCTGAGCCCGCTGATCAAGTTTTCCAGCCTGGGCCACGGCGCGGGCCCCAGCCAGCCGGAACACGCGCTGGAAGACCAGCTTCCCTTCCTGCAACGCGTGCTCGGCCAGTTTCAACTGGTGCCCATCGTCATCGGCGACCAGAGTTATGAAACCTGCCGCGCGCTGGGTCTGGCGCTGGCCAAATTGATTCCGGGCACCAACACCCTGATCGTCGCCAGCAGCGATCTTTCGCACTACCACCCGTACGCCGACGCCGTCAAGATCGACCACAAGACGCTGAAGGCCATCGAGGAGTGGGACTACCTGAGCATGTCGCGCAACTTCGAGACGCAGGTTTGGGAAGCCTGCGGAGGATATCCCATCATCGCCGCGATGATCGCATCGGAACGCCTGGGAGCCTCGCACGCGCAGGTGCTGAACTACGCCAATTCCGGCGACACGGCCGGCGACAAAAGCCGCGTGGTGGGTTATGGCGCGGTGGCTTTCGTGAAGAACCCGGCGCGCGGTGGAACCCAGGAGCCGCCGTTTGCCCTGACCCAGCCGGAGAAGGACGAGCTGTTGCGCCTGGCGCGGAAGTCGGTCGAGACGGCGGTGCACGAGCACAAATTGTACGACGCCTCAGTGCCGGCGGCCGAAGCTCTGAACCAGGAGCGCGGCGCGTTCGTCACCCTCAAGGAGCACGGCGAGCTGCGCGGTTGCATCGGGTACATCGCGCCCATGAAACCGCTCTACCTGACGGTGCGCGACGTGGCTGCCTACGCCGCGGTCCGCGACACGCGGTTCCGGCCGGTGCCTGAGCGGGAGCTGGACCTGCTGGAGTACGAAATCTCGGTGTTGTCGCCTCTGCGCCGCGTGCTCGACATCAACGAGATCAAGGTGGGGCAGCACGGGCTGGTCATGAAGCAGGGCGATGCCGAAGGGCTGCTGCTGCCCCAGGTAGCGGCCGAAGAGAAGTGGGACCGCAACAAGTTCCTGGAGGAGACGTGCTACAAGGCCGGCCTGCCCCGAGACGCCTGGAAGGATGCGGCGACCGATATCTTCCGCTTCACCGCCCTGGTGTTCGGCGAGCGCAAGCCGGTTGAGGCGCTCACTCCGCTGGATCTGTTCCGGAATCCTCGAGCATAACCATCGCCGCCGGCGCCAGGCTCACCATCGCCGACAGCAGCGCTGTTTTAAAAAAACCGAATACCGGAACCAGCCACGCGCTGAACAAGACCGCGCCCAGGCACGAGCCCGCCAGGTCGAGCGCATAGAGCGTACCGGGACGTCGCGCCGCAAGAGTTCCGGTTTGTGGTCCGCCGAAGAAGATCCGGCTGGCAACCGGAAACTGGTACCCACCCAGCATGCCGGAAACCAGCGCCAGGGCGGGAAACGCTATCTGGCTGGCCACCAGCCCCAGCGTGCCGTTCGCCCGCCCGATGGCCTCGAACAGCCCCAGCAGAACCAGCGGCGCCGCCGCGGCCAGCACCTGGGTGATCGCCAGAACGCGCATCCCGCCACGCGCCGCCCGCCGCATCCCGAGCCAACTCCCCAGCGCCATTCCCGCCATGAAGGCCGCAATGACCATGGCGAGTTGCTGGTACACGTAGCCGTATACCGCCTGGAACGCCAGTAGCAGCAGCATTTCCAACCCGATCATAGTGAACCCCATGGCAGCCGTCGAGAAGCCGGCCGCAAATCGATCCGAGCCGCGACCGTTAGGGAGCGTTTTCCCACCGGTACCGAATCTTGCGATCGAAGTCCTAGTCGCCAGGCGTCCTCCCACCACCAGCCCCACCAGCACCACTCCGAACACAGCCACCATGCTGCCGAAATTGACACCGGCCATCGCGCGGAAAAGCCGGCGATAGCCTTGGTTGAATTCGCCTGCCCACAACGCCACGTCGAAGTAGTAAGCCACCGGCGCAAAATCGCGGTTGACGGGCGTCGACTCAAGCGGCCGGATCTGCGCGTCCAGGTCACTCATTCGCTCCGGCGTCATGCGAAACGGGATGAAATATTCGCTCACATAGCTGGTCTGGAGATTTCGTGCGTGCAGGCGCGCCAAAAGTTCGTCCGCGCCCGAAGCCAGCGTGCCCGCCTGCCGCGCTGCAAAGAAGTGGACCGTCTCACCCGGAATGGCCGTGACTTCCGGGAACACCGCCCGCAGGCTCTTGTTGATGGAGCGCAGGAATTGTGCGAGGTCCGCGCTGATGTAGTCTTCCGATGACCTCAACTGGAAGGAAAGGAGACCCGTTGGGGTGAGTTTGCGCGACACCTCGCGGAAGAATTCGACCGTATAGAACCGGTTCAGTTGCGCGTTCTGCGGCTCCGGCAGATTGACGATCACGACATCGAAGGCGTCCTGCGTGGTTTTCAGAAACAGCCGCCCATCCGTGACGTGCACGTGCACGCGAGGGTCTGTCCGCAGGGCGCGCCACTCGTTCGGAAAGTACTCGCGCTCGAGGTCCAGAATGGCGGGGTCGAGTTCCACGTAATCCACCCGTTCGAGCGTGGGGTGCCGCAGAGCCTGGGCGATGCTTCCGTTGAGCCCTCCGCCGATCAGCAGGAGACTTCGGGGTGACGGGTGCTCCAGCAAGGCGTAGTGAACGGCCTCCTCGGCGGCGGCCGGATCGGGCACGTTGAACAGAACCACGCCGTTTTCGTAAACGCTGCGGCTTCCTTCCGTCCCCACCACGGCCAGGCTTCCGTAAACCGAGTTGCGCGTCGCGACCAGGTGCTGGCCACGCCAGAAATGCTTTTGGGAGATAGCCTCCAGGTTTTGAGGCCAGCCGAAAAACGCCAGCATGGCGGCCATGCCAAGCAGTCCGCCCATGGCCCCGTAGCGTAGCGGCCGGGCCGCGATGGCAAGGCCGGACGCAGCCATCAGATTCAGCACGGCCAGCAACCAGGCGATTTCGAGCGAGCTCAAATACCGGATCAGCAGCAATCCCGCCACCACGCCGCCTCCCGATGCCCCCACGGCTTCCCACAGGTACACCGACCCGGTAGCCTCGATGCGGGCCGCGACCGTGAGGGAGCGGTGCCCGTCCCGCGAATGTTCCCTCGCGGTCGTGGCGTAGGCGGCCGCGTAAACCTTGCTGCCTGCCGTGAACAGGGCTCCGGAAAGAATGCAGAGCGGGCCAAGCGTGGAAAACGAAGTAAGCAGCATGGCGCCCGGTCCCAGAACCTCGCCCGGCACCGTCTGGAGCAGGCCCTTTGCGGCGCGCACGGCCAGCACCGTCCCGGGCAGAATGGCTGCGATCAGCACCTGGATGCCGGCCATCAGGCGGCGCGGTTGCCGGGCGCGCGCCGCCAGGCGCCCAGCCAGGCTGCTGCCCGCGGCCGTCCAGAAGAGCCAGCTTCCCAGCATCAGCCCGATGGAGATCTCGTTGCCATAGAAAACCACCATCAGTTCGCGCAGCAGCACGATCTGGGCAACGGCGGCCGTGAAGCCAATCAGGATAAGAGCCGCGCGAACTCCGAATCCGGTCCTCACACTTCCACAATTAGACGTAAACTGGTCTTGAAGTCAAAGGCGCACCAGCCATGGATCCCGAAGCCACACCGCTGAAACGGCGCGAAGCCATGATCCGGCTGCTTCGTCTGGGTGGCGTGACCACCGCCGCAGCCGGGCTTGGCGTGTGGCTGAACGGGCGCGATCAGCGTCCCGCGGCAGCGCCCGCCATCACCGCGCGCCCGAATCTTCAGGTTCTGGCGGATGAGGCTCTGCCCGAAATGGTGGTCATCCAGGGCGACGACCCCGCGCGCTTGGCGCGGCGCGCCATCCAGGAACTGGGCGGCATCCATCGCTTCATCTCGCGCGGCGACGTAGTGGTCATCAAGCCCAACGCCGCCTGGGACCGCACCGCCGAACAAGCCGCCAACACCAATCCGCTGGTGGTCGCTGAAGTCGCCCGGCTTTGCCTGGAAGCCGGCGCCCGTCGGGCCATTGTGACGGATGTGAGCATCAACGACCCGCGCTCCTGCTTCGCGCGCAGCGGCATTGCCGCAGCCGCCCGCGCCGCCGGTGCGGAAGTGGTCCTCCCCGAGGACCGCCTGTTCCGGGAAGTCGATCTGCGCGGGCAGGTGCTGAATTCCTGGCCGGTGCTGGAGCCGTTTCTGAGCGCCGACAAAATGATCAACATCCCGATCGCCAAGCACCACAGCCTGACCGGCGCCACCCTGGGAATGAAGAACTGGTACGGCATCCTGGGCGGCCCGCGCCAGCGGCTGCATCAGCAGATTCACGAAAGCCTGGTGGACCTGGCTGATTTTATGCGTCCCACGTTGACGCTGATCGATGCCTTTCGCGTGCTCCTGAGGAACGGGCCAGGCGGAGGGAATCCCGCGGACGTGGCTTTGAAGAAGACCCTGATTGCCGGCACCGACCCGGTCGCGCTGGACGCGTACGCCGCCCAAGCCTACTGGAACCTGGACTGGCATACACTCCTGTACTTAAAGCTGGCCAGCGATCGCCATTTGGGAACGCTGGATTTTGAGACAGCCCGAACCCGTTTTGTGGCGCTATAAATTTTTGGCGCGCAAGCACCTGGCTTTGGAGTCTTATGAAAGCCGACGGGAAAAGCCGCAAGGTGACGGGGCCGACGTCGACAAAGGCGCCGGACGCCGAAGCCACGGCCCAAAGCCCAGGCGGAAAGCAAGCTGCGTCGTTGAAATGGGTGCCCGAGGTCGAACCCTCGGAGTTTCTCGCCTTCAAGGAGTATCAGGACTTGTTCCGTGAACGGCTGAGCGAGCCGATGCTCAGACTGATTCCTCAACTGACCGGCCTGCGCCTCCACGTCTTGTGGCATCGCCCGTTGGATTTCCAGGGACCGGGTGAAATGCCGGTCCTGTGCCCCATGGCGCGCCAACTTGCGGGCGCGAAGGACCAGCGGCCCAAGTGCTGCGAGTCCTGCTTCGAGCGTCGTTGGAAACTCGCCTTGTCCCGGGCCAACCGAGGCGGCCGGTTCATCGGGCCGTGTGGCGCCACCAACTTCTGTGCCTGCCTTCAGATGGATAAGGTCTGCCCCCTCACGCTGGTCTTGCAGGCGGTGGAAGCGTCTCGTTCTCCCTCATCCCACAGGGTCAGCCAAGGGAGAAACATCCGGCTCTGGGCGGAGCACGCAGGGGAACCCGTTTCCCCCGCCGCCTTCCATCACGCGGTGGATTTGGCGCGTCTGATCCTCCACGATTTGCAATCCACCGCCCAGGCCCGGATGGCCAGGAGCGGATTGGAAAGCGCCTTGCAGAGGTTGAACAACACTCAAATCGAGGCCGCGCGCCTGCGCGGGGAGTTGCGCCATCGGTTGCCCGACCTCCCGGAATCCACGGTCCAACCCGGTTTGGGAAGCCACGCCCAGAAGCTCGTTGAAGCGATGCTCGACTACGTGCATCGGCATTACCTGCGCCCGATTGGCTTGGACGATCTGGCCTCGGCCATGAAGATGAACGCCTCCTATCTTTCCACCGTATTCAGTCACACGACGGGCGTGACCTTCCACCGATTCCTGGAAGAAGTTCGGCTTTCGAAGGCCAAGGAGTTGCTCCGCGATCCTCGAAACCGCGTTGGCGAAGTGGCCCGCGCGGCCGGGTATGCCAGCCCGGACTCCTTTCGTCATGCCTTCAAGGCCCATGAGGGTCTTTCGCCGGAGGCCTGGCGGGCGGGGCAGTGAATTTGGCGTTTTATCGCGCAAAATCCAAAGAAACGTCCGCTGTTCCAAAATTTTATCCGTTGTGGAACTGCGCCATCGGTGATGAAAT
>JBEKQS010000064.1:0-21493 GCA_049519475.1 Bryobacteraceae bacterium
CGCGCGATCACCGGCCCTTCATGGCTGCTCTCGGCCGGTATGGCGATCAAGTCCCGCATGAATCGAACAATGTCGCCTTCGTAAGCTTGCGCCCGTTCCGCCAGGCGCGCGGCGTCGATAGTCCCAACCGTGGGAATACTCATTTCTCATACTCCTTTGCGAGAGGCTGATATGGTTGTTCCGGCAGCGGGACGAGGTCGTCCCGCGCGGACCATGGGGTCCGACCCCCTTTGTCGCAGAGCGCCCGCAGCACGTCTTCCGGGCGGATCGGCAGCTTGCGAATGCGCACGCCCACCGCGTGGTAGATGGCATTGGCGATGGCCGGCGCCGGCCCGTTGATGGGCACTTCCGAAATCGACTTGGCGCCGAACGGACCGAGTGGCTCGTCGGTCTCCACCAGGATGGTCGTCATCTTCGGCATGTCCTTCGCCGAGAAGATTTTGTAATCCGTGAAATTCGGATTCAGCGGCCGCCCCGCGCCGTCCAGCAGCAGTTCCTCGGTGAGCGCGAAGCCCATGCCCTGCGTCACCGCGCCTTCCACCTGCCCTTCCGACTGCATCGGATTGACCGCCGTGCCCGGATCCACCGCCGTCGCCAGGTGCAGCACGCGAACCTGTCCGGTTTCGGTGTCCACCTCTACCTCAGCGAAAGTCGCGCAAAACGGCGGCGGGCTGTCCGTATTGAAGTGGGACGCGCCGTCCATGATCTGCAGCTTCTCTTTGTACATCGCCTGCATCGCGATGTCGGTCATCGTGACCGACTTGCGGCACTCGCACACCGTGAAGACTTCATTGTTGCCCCATTCCAGCTTGTCCACCGGCGTTTCCAGCATCTTCGACGCCAGACTCAACACCTGCGCCCGCACTTTCTCCGCGGCCTTCTTCACCGCGCCGCCGGAGATGATGGTCGTGCTGGATGCATACGCGCCCACATCAAACGGCGTCGTGTCCGTATCGCCGGAGGTGATGACGATCTTGTCCAGCGTGACGCCCAGGCTCTCCGCGGCGATCTGCGACAGCACGGTATCCGCGCCGCCACCCACATCCGAAGCGCCCACCTGCAAAAAGAACGCGCCATCTTCGTTCATCTTCAGAAATGCCGACGCCCAATCCACGCCCGCGATCCCGCTGCCCTGCATGGAACACGACATCCCCACGCCGCGCTTCAAATGCCCGCGCAACGCGGGGGCCTGCCGCTTCTTCTTCCACTCAATCGCCCGCGCGCCCTGCCGGATGCATTCCGGCAACCCGCAACTGCGGATGACGCGCGGCAGTCCTTCCCTGCCCTCGCCGAGCTGCGCCGAAAGCCGGTCGATATCGCCCAGCCGGATGGCGTTCTTCAAGTGAAATTCCACCGGGTCGATGCCGAGGTGGTTTGCGATCTCATCCACCAGCGATTCCTGGGCGAAGAATCCCTGAGGGCAACCGTACCCGCGAAACGCTCCCGCCACCGGCATATTGGTGTAGACCACGTGGCACTCGAAGCGCATGTGCGGCGTGCGGTAGAGCGGCAGCACTTTGCTGCCGGTGTTGCCCTGCACCGTATTCGCATGGCTTCCGTAGGCGCCGGTGGTGGCCAGCACGGTCATCTGGTTGGCCAGCAGCGTGCCGTCCGCCTTCACTCCCATCTTCAGGCGCAGGATTTGCGGATGCCGGCTGCGCGCCATGTAGAACTCTTCTTCGCGCGTGAATTCCATCTTCACCGGCCGGCGCGAGCGAAGCGTCAGCGCGCCGCAAATATCTTCCAACAGCATTTCCTGCTTGCCGCCGAAACCGCCGCCGATGCGCGGCTTAATCACATGGATGCGGCTCACCGGAAGCTGCAAAATTTGGGCCACCTGCCGCCGGCTGTGGTACGGCACCTGGCTGCTGGTGCGGACCACCAGGCGGCCGTTCGGATCGAGCCAGCAGATGGTGATGTGCGGCTCGAGCGGCGTATGCTGCTGCCGGTGCGTGCGGAACTCGCGCTCGACCACGTAGTCGGATTCGCGGAAGCCTTGTTCCACGCTGCCGATCTCGCGCAGGATGTAGCCGGCAATGTTGTGCGACGGGTCGTAGATCTTGGTGGAATCCGGTTCGTCGTGGATCACTGGCGCACCCGGCGCCATCGCCAGTTCCATGTCGATCACGGCCGGCAGCACTTCGTAATCCACTTCGATCAAGCGCAACGCCTTCTCGGCGATGGCGCGGCTTTCCGCCGCCACGGCCGCCACTCGGTCGCCCACAAACCGCACCTTGGAATCGAGCAGGTAGGTGTCGTATGGCGAGGGTTCCGGCCACGCCTGCCCCGCCGTGGTATGCGGCACGCGCGGCACATCCTTGTAGGTCAGCACCGCGTGCACGCCGGCCAGCGCCTTGGCTTTCCGTGTGTCGATGCGCTTGATGCGCGCATGTGCGTGCGGGCTCGGCAGAATCTTGCCGTAGAGCATTCCCGGCATGTCGATATCGTCGGTGAATGCCGGGGCCCCGGTCACCAGCTTGTGGCCCTCCACCTTGCGGACGTTGTTGCCAACCACCTTGCGACTGCTCATCGCGCCACCTCCGAAACGGCCGCTCGCTTACGCTCACGGTTCCGTGCTCCGCGCTTGGCCGCCTGTTTGGCCGCGGCCAGCACCGCCTCCACCGGCTTGATGTATCCGGTGCAGCGGCAGAGCACTCCGGCCATGGCCTCGCGCACTTCAGCCTCGCTGGGATGCGAATTCCTATCCAGCAGCCATTTGGCCGCCAGGATCATTCCCGGCGTGCAAAATCCGCACTGCGCGGCGCCGTGATCGAGGAATGCCCCTTGAATGGGATCGAGCCGATCGCCATCCGCCACGCCTTCGATGGTCAAAACCTCGCAGCCCTCCACCCTGGCCGCGAACATCAGGCAGGAATTCACCGCGCGCCCGTCCACCAGCACCAGGCAGGAACCGCACTCGCCTTTTTCGCAGCCGCGTTTTACGCCGAAGAATCCTTCCCGCCGCAATACATCCAGCAGCAGGTCTCCCGGCGCAATGGTCCATTTCCGCGGCTGCCCGTTCACCGTCACCCGCAATTCCATGGTCTTCATAAGGCACACCCCGCTTGTGCGGCGCATTCTTCCAGCGCCCGCCGCGTCAGCACGCGGCACATCTCGCGCCGGTATGCGGCCGATGCGCGGACGTCGGTGATGGGGCTCACCGCCCGCATCACGCCTTCGGCGGCCTCCGCGACGGCCTCCGCATCCAGCGTGCGGCCCCGCAGGTTCTTTTCGATCGCTTCGGCCCGAATGGCCGTGGGGGCCACTGCGCCTAGGGCGACACGCGCCCATTGGATGCGCCCCGACCGGTCTACCTGCAAGCCCGCCGCCACGTTCACCACCGAAATGTCGAGTGCCGTGCGCCCCAGCTTTTGGAACGACCAGCCGCAGCGCTTTCCCAACGGCCGCGGCACGCTCACTTCCACCAGCAGCGACTGGCGCAGCCCCTTGGCGCCGCGAACAGCCAGATACTCCGCGATCGGCAGCTTACGCCGTCCTTTGGCATCGGCCACCACCACCACAGCGTCCAACACCAGCAGCGGCGTCACCAGGTCGGCCGCCGGCGAACCGTTGGCGAGGTTGCCGCCCACGGTCGCCACGGCGCGGATCTGAACGGACCCGCACGTAGCCGCGGACCGCGCCAAAATGCCGCCCGCCAGTGCGCGTATGGCCGGCGATTCTTCCAACTCCGCCATGGTGGTGGCGGCACCGATCGCGCACACGCCGCCCGGCTTGCGAATGTAGCTGAGCCCGCTATGCGTGATATCGATCAAAGCGCGGATGGTGGAGTCGGCGTGCACCACCAGATCCGTGCCGCCGGCTACGATTCGCGCCCGGCCCTTCCCGCTTTCCAGCAAACGGACGGCTTCGCGGACGCTGGCCGGCCGATGGAACGCCTCAACGTGTTCAAACATGGAACGCAAACCTCAAGACGATCACCTCTTGTCTAGGACTATAGCAATTGTTACAGATCTGTTTCTACCGCGGCGGCGCCATGCCTGGTACACCGTTTCGTAAGAGCGGTTTCGTATTCCGCGAAGATCGCTCCCTCACGGTCGCGGCTCGCACAATCGCTCCCTCACGGCCGCGGCTCGGATCGGAGCCAGACCGCACACACGGGCCGCCAGCTTGCTGTGCCGCGCCAGCGCCCGATCGAGGCCGATGCTGCGAACTTCTCCGCGCTCCACTACCACACGTCCTTCCACCACCAGCGTGTCGACGCGCGCCGGCGCGCACAGCAGCAGGGCCGACACCGCATCGCCCGCTCCGCTGTACCCCACGCCGCGCAGATCGAACATGGCGATATCGGCCCGCTTCCCCGGCTCCAGGCTTCCGATGTCGTCGCGCCCCAGGCAACGCGCGCCCTCCACCGTGGCCATGCGCAACGCCTGCCGCACACCCAGCGCCGCGGCCCCGTGTTTCAACCGTTGCAGCAGCAACGCCTGCCGCGCCTCCGCCAGCATGTGCGAGCTGTCGTTGGACGCGCTGCCATCCACGCCCAGGCCCACCGGACAACCGGCCCGCCTTAACTCGAGCACCGGCGCACACCCCGACCCCAACCGCATATTCGACGTCGGACAATGCGCGATCCCTACGCCCGCGCGTCCCAGCCGCGCAATTTCGCGGCGATTAAAAAAGATGCCGTGCGCCAGCCACGTGTCGCCGCACAGCCATCCGGCATCCTCCAGCAGATCGAGCGGCCGCTTTCCGAAGCGGCTCAAACAGTAAGCCTCTTCGTCGCGCGTCTCGGCCAAGTGCGTGTGCAGCCTTACGCCGTGCCGCCGCGCCATCTCGCCGCTCGCCCGCATCAACTGAGGCGAAACCGAGAATGGCGAGCACGGCGCCAACGCCACGCGCAGCATGGCCCCCGGCCGCGGGTCGTGATATTCGCCGATCAACCGCTCGCAATCCTTCAGGATGAGCTCCTCGCGCTGCACCACCGAATCCGGCGGCAACCCGCCCTGGCTCACTCCCACGCTCATGCTGCCGCGCGTGGGGTGAAAGCGGATGCCGATCCGCCGGGCCGCCGCGATCTGCGCGTCGATCATCCGCCCGTGGCCCCGCGGAAACACGTAGTGGTGGTCGGTGGTGGTGGTGCAGCCCGAGAGCATCAGCTCCGCCATCCCCGCCAGCGCCGCCACGTGCACGCACTCTTCGTCCAGCCGCGCCCAAAGCGGGTAAAGCGTGCGCAGCCAGTCGAACAACTCCGCGTCCGCCGCCGGAGCGTACGCGCGCGTCAGCGTCTGATAAAGATGATGGTGCGTGTTCACCAGGCCGGGAATCACCACCGCGTAGCGCCCGCTGATTACCTGGTCTGCCTGAGGCGGCCGTTCCGGCCCGCTCCCGATCCGCCGGATCTGGCCGCCTTCCGCGTAAACAAACGCGCCGGCGAGCACGCGATCGGCGCCATCCATGGTTACGAGCGTGTGAATGTCGCGAATCAGCAACGAATGGGCCATTCAATTAGTATGGGTCAGTTTGACCCGACGTCGGATGGTCCGCCGGGCGGGCTGTGAACAGAAGGGAGATGTCAGGGGATTTATAGAGATTGGCATCGGCCGGCGATCCCTATGCCACCAGTGATGAAATGGCACTCGGAGTCAAATTGCTGATTCGCCGAGCTTTTGGCTTTCCGTACCGGGTCATTGTACACCCAACCGCTAACTCGCGGAAACCTGCCGCAACCTGCCGCAATCTGTCCGCGCGCCTCATCGGGGTCGGGGCAACGCTCGGTGCCGGAGCAGTTCCAGCCGGGCCATCTCCCACTCTAAGAGGTACCAAGTGTTCAGATATATGAAGCCGGCGGTAAAGGGTTGAACCGGCACGCGCTTTCGACTCTCTCGCAGAGCGTCGTCGCTTCCCAGGGCTCAGCGCACGCACCGCGGCTTTCGTGAACGCCGAGTACCCCGCTCCCGGCGCCGGCAACTCGGGGAGAATCCACGCAAGCCGGCCGTGTCACGCCGTACCGTTCGGTGTGCTGATCGGTCCCGAGTGGGTGGTCGGCCACTCGGAAAGAACCCCATATACGGCGTTGGAGGACTCAGCCGCCGGCCCGACAAGCCGTAGCTCGTGCCCCGACCTATCTCGCCCGCTTCAGGGTTTAATCGCCACCGGCACGTGGCTCTCCGGCGGCTTGTTCAACTTCAACAGGTTGTCCGGTGTGAAAACCGCTGGACCGGGACTGCCGTCAGCGTTCCACATTGCCCGCTCGGGAGCCCAGTAGAAAACGCCCGCCCCGTTGGGCCCTTTGCGCACGGTATTCACCATGTCGACCATGAATTGCAGTTGGCCTTCCGGCGTAGTCGGCCAGAGGAAATACCTGGACATGTCACGACCGGCGCGACCACCAGGGGCAGCGGCAGGAGCTCCGGCCTGCGCACCGGCGCCGGGCACGGCGCCACCACCAGCCGCGGCAACCGCACCGCCTGCGCCGGCAGCCGGGACAGCACCGGCCGCCGCGGCTCCGGGAATTGCAGGGGTGCCCCCGGCGCCGCGACGCCCGCCACCAGAGCTATAGCCGGTCTCGACAACTATGAACTCCTTCTTCTTGTACCGCCGGGCGCACTGGACCATGTTGTTCAACAGCTCTTCCGGGGTCGCGTGGCCATACTGCGGATAGCAACTCTGCGCGATGATGTCGTACGGAACCTTGGCCGCTTCCACATGATCGAAGAACCACTGGGTTTTGTCCCAATGGCCACCCTGGTCGATATGGATGGCGATCTTTAGCGGGGACTTGCCCGCCGCCGCTTTCGCTCCCTTGACTCCCGCCTTCAACAGGCGCGTCAAATTACTCCACTGTTTGGCATCGTCATAGTCGGGAAACGGAGGGGCCTGCCCCGCTACGGGAAACTGAACCCGGGCGATGGGCCACGCGGCGCCATTGGTGATTTCGTTGCCGATCTGGATCATGTCGGGCATCGCCCCGGCGTCCTTCAGCGTTTTGACCACGTCGTAGGCATGCCGTTCCCATTCCTTTTCCAGACCGTTAATGTCCTCTCCCTCCCACGCCATGGGAATATATTGCTTGCCAGGATCGGCCCACGTGTCGGAGAAGTGGACGCACAAAAGCAGCTTCGCGCCGAGGTCCTTGATGTGCTTGGACAACGCCACTCCGTTCACCAGTGGATTGTTAGGAGCGCTCCTCACGGGAGGCACGAAGATGCGAACTCGAAAAGCATTCCAGCCATGGTTATGCAGGATGGTCAGCTCGTCGCTGGGCTTGCCGTCTTCCTGGTAAGTGAAAGGCGCCCTGCCGGCTCTGCCCGCCGCGCCACCGGCGCCGGCCGTTGCGATTCCCCCGGCAGCACCAATCGCGCCGCCGGCAACAACCGGTGCGGGTCCTCGGGCAGCGACACCCGCGCCGCCGGCGCCAGCCGCCGCGGGTCCCACGACACCCCCACCCGCGCCACCGCCGCGAGCGCTCACAATAGGCGTGCCGGGTCCATTGCCGGCCGGAGCGCCGGAAGGAGTGGTCTCAATTCCGGTGATGTCCGCGCCTAATAGGAACTTACCAAGTTCGGACTTCGCCGGGGACTGCGCCGCAGCGGGAAGAATGCATACTACGAAAAGGGTGATCGCGGCGAACGCTGCTGCCAGGCAGGCCGCCTGGAACACCCTCGATTTTGACCTTTGACATGGATCGCTCAACATCGTTTCCTCCCTCGAGATAACGCCGTAAATGGTTTCTGAAGACGGCAGCGAATGCGTATTCCATGCCTCGACGGGCACCGAAGGAAGCCGAGCCTCGCCCGACCCGCTCATCTGCCGTTCGCAGATTAGCATGCTTACCGCCTGTCCACCTCGGCAGTACGGTCTCTGGGTGGAGAAGGCAATATAAACGTCGCCCTCACAATTGTAGACGCCCAGGAAGTTCCCAGCGCTGTCGTCGCCGGTGGCATCTTTCTAACCCGTGTTCATACCCGACTGGCAGATGCCCTGACAAATTGGAAGTGAATGCCATCTATGCGCACCTGGCCCGCCTTGGCCACCTGAATCAACACCAAATCCAGTTGCTCCAACGAGTCGGGCATTCCTGGCGGGAAGCCGTTCGCCTCTTCAGAGGATCATCGCAGACCACCAGGTCGGCGCGGCTGCCCGTTCCCGTTCCCACCGACGTGATTTCCCGGTAGCCGGTATGGGCGCCGCGCTTGTCCGGGCCGGGAAACGCGCGCGGCCGGTGACGCGGGCGACGCGGGATACGGTTGCATCATCCCAATCGCCAATGATAAGCTTCGTCTCATACTATGGGCCAATCGCCGACCATCACGATCCATGTCCCGGGCCCGCTGCGCACGTACTGTGCGGGCGCAGCGCAACTCTCGCTCTCGGCGCACACCGTGCGCGCCGCACTTGAGGACCTCCAGCGGAGCCAGTCCGCTTTGTATCGCAATGTCTGTGACGAAACGGGTTCGGTGCGCCGGCACCTGAACGTGTTCGTGAACTCGGACAATGTGCGCGACCTCGACGGAGTTGACACGACGCTGAGGCCGGGGGACGTGGTAACGATCCTGCCGGCGGTCTCGGGAGGTTGAAGATGGCGGAGCGAATCATTCTCACTATCGGCACCAAGAAGGGCGTGTTCGTGGCTGATGCGGCGAAGTCGAGGCGCAGCTTCGCGCTGCGCGGGCCCTACGGTCTCGGCGTCCCTGTGTACTCGACGCTGATCGACACGCGCGGCACACCGCGCCTATATGCGTCGAGCTGCAATCCGTTCTTCGGCATGAAAGTGTTGCGTTCGACGGACATGGGGAAGAGCTTCACGGAGACAAAGTCGGCGCCGGCGTTCCCCAAGGAGGACGGACGCGCGCTTGCCAACATCTGGGCACTCGAGGCCGGCGGCGGCAAAAAGGACCTATGGTGCGGCGTGGAGCCGGCGTCGTTGTTCAGGAGCCATGACGGCGGCGATTCGTGGGACCTGGTGCCCGGCATCAGCAACCACGATCACGCGCGCAAGTGGCAACCCGGCAACGGCGGGCTCTGCATGCACACGATCATCCGCAACGGGAATCGAGTGCACCTCGGCATCTCGACCGGCGGCCACTATCTCAGCGAGGACGGTGGCGAAACATTCAGGGCATCCAATCAAGGCGTCGGCGCCGGCTTCGCGCCCGATCCCTATCCGGAGTTCGGTCAGTGCGTGCACAAGATCGCGCGGCACGAAGACATGCCTGGCCGGCTCTACATGCAGAACCACGGCGGATGGGCAGATTGGACCGGGCCTGGGGGGCCGCGGCCGGACATCGGAGTGCTGCGCAGCGACGACTACGGCCACTCGTGGCGATCGATCGCCAAGGGATTGCCGTCGGACTTCGGGTTTCCCATCGTGGTCCACCCGCACGACGCCGACACGGTATACGTTATTCCCCTTGAGCCGGCGACGCGCTCCTGTCCGGGCGGCGCGCCAGCGGTGTGGCGCAGCGAGAATGGCGGCGACTCGTGGAGCCGGCTCGCGCATGGGCTGCCGAACAAACAGAGCTACTTCACTGTCCTGCGCGACGCGATGGATATCGACCGGCTCAAGGCACCCGCACTCTATTTCGGCACGACGACCGGTCAGTTGTGGATCGGGAGAGAGGGCGGTGAGCACTGGGACTGCCTGTTCGATTCGCTGCCCCCGATTCACAACGTCAAGGTCGCGGTCGTGTGAGTTCGGAGTCGGAATACACCCTTAGAAGTCGGCAAGCGGTTATGGACTCCTGACGAGAACAGCCCATTGCGCCAGCAATCCGCGCTGTTGGCCAGATACGGCGTTGGAGGAAGTGTGGCACCGGATTAGTCTCGCGAAGTCCCCGTCGCGTCAACCCGCGCGACGCGAGTGCGGGCGGCGGCGAAGAGCACGAGGCGCGGCGACGCCGCGTGGGGAGAAGATGGCGCGCCGCGGAGCTTAATCTAGAGTGACCTAACTTAAGCCCGTTCGTCTGTTAGAGTAAGGGACCTCGAAACCAGTGGGAGGAAAACGTGAGGCAGAAGCTTATCGGCAGCCTTTTTCTTTCGAGTGTGTTTTTGTTCGCGCAGGTACCTCACCAGCACCATCCGCCCGACTCGAGCGAATACGCCAAGGTGCTCGATGACCCGTCGCGCGATGAATGGCAGAGGCCACATGAAGTGGTAATGGCGCTCGGCCTGAAGCCGGACGAAATCGTCGCCGACATCGGCGCAGGTACGGGCTATTTCGCGCGCCGCTTCGCCATGCATGCAGGCAAAGTCTACGCGGTGGACATCGACGCGAAACTGCTGGAGATCGCCGGCAAGGACGCTCCACCCAACTTGACAACTATCCTTGCGGCGCCGGATGACGCCCACCTGCCGCCTGGCACCATCGAGACGATTTTCTTCTGCGACGTGCTGCATCATATTGACAACCGGCCCGCTTATTACGCGACGCTCGCGAAAGCGTTGAAGGCGGATGGGAGGATCGTGGTGATCGATTTCTACAAGAAAGATCTGCCCGTCGGGCCCCCACCCGCGATGAAACTTTCGGAAGACCAGGTTATTGCCGAATTCCGCAGCACGGGGTTCACACTCGCCAAACGACTCGATATTCTCCCTTACCAGTACTTCCTCTTCTTTCAGAGACGTCGATAGCGAACCGGGGGCCATTAGAAGCGTACTGCGATCGCGGGCGGCGGCGAAGAGCACGAGCGGCGCCACGCGGGCTCGCCTCGCCACTCGTGCACGGGAGTCGGGCGGGCGCGCCGTGGTCGCCGGCCGCGACTGCTTGTTCGGCGCGTAAGCGGGTGCCTTTCGCGACGGGCGCGCCAGGCGCGCGGAAGGGAGTCCGTCCCGCGGCCGCTCCGTGGCGCCGCGCGTGCGCGACGCGTGCGCGGGCGAGCCACCAGCAGCGCAACTCGGCTCGCCTCGCTACGGGCACGGGAGTCTGGTGGGCGCGCCGCGACCGCCTGGGCGGTGCGATCCCGACGACTACACTGAGGTGACCGATGAACCAGCAATATCCATAACTCACTGTTCTAGTGGGGCTTATCAGTCAGTATTATGCTAGTCAAGGCCGAAGATACGCTGGTCGCGATGAAAGACCATGTCACGAAGGTCCTGAAGGGCCTTTGGCAGTCCCTGGCTGCCGGAAACGAGACCGATGTTGCCCGGGCTAAGGCTGCACTGGCGAAGCACATTGGGAAACTCGTCCTGACGCCC
Source organism: Bryobacteraceae bacterium (assembly GCA_049519475.1). Taxonomy (GTDB): domain Bacteria; phylum Acidobacteriota; class Terriglobia; order Bryobacterales; family Bryobacteraceae; genus PALSA-129. The sequence continues at coordinate 11,155 of JBEKQS010000064.1, forward strand.
GTCCTGCGGTATGGCCGCCCGATCTACAAAGTGACGGGCAGCATCACCATCTCGGAGGGGTCTGGAAAGTGTCGAATGCTGGTGGTGGCCAGGGACGGACTTGAACCGCCGACGCCAGCCTTTTCAGGGCTGCGCTCTACCAACTGAGCTACCTGGCCGGGAGAAGTTTCAGTGTACCAACCCGGTTACACTTTCTGCAACGCTTCCAGTTGCTCTCCAGTCGCCTTCTCGATCTCGGCATGCAGGCTGTTGCCGTGAGAATCCATCGTCACGATCGCGACGAAACCTTTGACTTTCAAGTGCCACATCGCTTCGGGAATTCCGAATTCCAGCAGGTGCACACCCAATACCTGCTCAACGGTGCGGGCGTAATACTGGGCGGCGCCTCCAATGGCGTTCAAGTAGACGGCGCCACACTCCTTCATCGCGGCCAGGGTCTTCGCGCCCATGCCGCCTTTGCCGATCACCGCGCGCACGCCGTATCGCCGGATCACGTCGGCCTCGTAGGGTTCCTCGCGGCTGCTGGTGGTGGGACCGGCGGCTTTCACGGTCCAGCGCTCGCCATCCTTCAACATCACCGGGCCGCAATGGTACAGCACGGCGCCGTGCAGGTCGACGGGCGGCGGGTTCTTCATCAGGTAGGCATGCACGTTGTCGCGGCCGGTAAACATTTCGCCGGAGATCAGGACCACGTCACCCACTTTGAGCGCGCGCACCTGGGCTTCGGTGAGCGGCGAGTTCAGCATCGCTTCGCGGCCGGTGAGATGGAAACCTTCGCCCGCGGTCATGCGCTCGACGGGGCGGTTGGGATCGCGATAGAGCCATTTGGTGATGGCGCCGGTTGCCGCGTCGAGGCGCACGCCCAGGCGGCGGTAGGCCCAGCAATCATACGCCACCGAGACAAAGAAGCTGGCAGGCAGGCGGTTGGCGGCGGTGATCTTACAGCCGATCAGCGAGGCTTTGCCGCCGAATCCCATGGCGCCGACGCCCAACTTGTTAGCCTCCTCGACGATCTCGGCTTCGAGTTTCGCGAGCGTGGCGTCGGGGTTGACGTCATCCAGGGTGCGGAAGAGTTGGCCCTTGGCGAGTTCGTAGCCGTGGGCGCGATCGCTGCCGATGCAGACGCCCAGAGCGCCGGGCGCGCAACCGTGGCCTTGCGCCTGCCAGACGGCGTGCAGGAGGCACTTGCGCACGCCTTCCAGATTGCGGTCGGCGCGGCCCAGGTGGTCGAGTTCGCACGGCACGGAGTACTGGATATTCTTGTTTTCGCAGCCGCCGCCCTTGAGGATCAGCTTGATTTCGATCTCGTCCTCTTCCCACTGTTCGAAGTGGAAGACGGGAGTTTCGACGCCGAGGTTGTTGCCGCTGTTCTTGCCGGTGATGGAATCCACCGAGTTGGGCCGCAGTTTGCCGCGGCGCGTGGCCTCCGCGACGGCTTCCTCGATTGCCTTGCGGATGCGGATCTGGTTGACCCCGACGGGCGTATGGATCACGAACGTGGGCATGCCGGTGTCCTGGCAGATGGCGCCTTCGTCCTCCTTGGCCATATCGATGTTCGAGAGGATGATGCCGAGCGCCTGCGAGGACTGCGTCCCCGGCGTTTCGGTGCCGGCGGTCATGGACATGGCGGCGCGCACATCGGGCGGAAGGTTGGTGGAAGTCTGAATGATCAGTTCCAACAGGCTGGCAGATAGGAATTCCATAAAGTAATGTTCCGAAGCCTTATTGTAAGCCGCGGCGCTTGGGCCTTGCTGGGGCAGGCGGCGCTCGCCTGCCCGCATGCCTTAGGTTAACGCGCCGCTGCTAACCACTGCGTACTTTTAATCCCAACGCGCCGATTCCTATAACAGGATATGAAGCTCGCGCAGTCCCTCTTGGTCCTTCTGCTCGCCGTCCGCGCGGTTCCTGCGGCGGACACAACACTGACTGATTTCTTCCCAACTGGAACTAAGATCGTGTTCGGAATCAACGTGCGAAAGGTGGCGGAATCACCGCTGGCGCAGGCCGGTCTGACGCAAGCCAAGGCGCAGGTGCAGGCTCAGGCCGCTGCCGCGGACTGGCTCAAACTAGCGTCGCTGGCCGGCTTCGATCCGCTGCGGGATATCGATGAAGTGCTGGTGGCCACCAATGGCGAAGGCCAGAATCCGCCCTCATTGATTGTGGCCAGCGGCCGCTTCGACGTGGCACGACTTGCGGCGGGTGCGAAGCGCTACCACGGCGTGCCGGTGCTGGGCGGCGACAAACCGACCGACGGTGTGGTGGCCCTGCTGAACAGTTCGACGGCGCTGGCGGGCGACCGCCCGACGGTGCTCGCCACCCTCGACCACCTGGGCAACGGGGCGCAAATTGACCGAACTCTGGCGGAGCGGATCGCAGCGGCTCGCCGCCGCTACGACGTTTGGGGGCTTGGCGACCGGCCCGAGGGATTCGTCGCCCCGGCGCCGCAAGCCAGCGGCTTCGAATCGATCGACCGGTTTCAATTCGGCGTATCGATGAACCACGGGCTGGAACTGGGCGCCGAAGTCCACGCGCGTTCACCCAAAGACGCCGAACAGATCGGAGCCATGCTGGGGATGGCGCAAGCCATGATCAAGGCGAAGCAGCCCACCGCCGGCAGCCTGAAGTTCGACGTGCACACCGAAGACGGCACGTTCAAAGTGTCGATGACGCTTCCAGAAGCGGAAATGCTTAAAGCGATGCAGATGCAGATGGGCACACCGGCACGGGCGATGGCCGCGAAACCGGCCGTGCGCACGATTCCGCTGGTCACGATGTCGCCGGTTGCGATCACACCTGCGACGGTTCCGGTGGCCCCGGCGAAAGAACCGGTCAAGCCAACGCCACCGGCCATGGTGTTCGATCAGGACGGCAATACGGTTATCCTGACGCTGCCCGGCGGCAAGAAGTAAAGACCCCCAGCCAGGCAAAAGTGGGGCAGGCGGTGCCGCCTGCCCGGGTCGCGCTTGCCCGTAAACCCCAGCGTTATCCTGACTACATGCACGTCTCCGAAATCGAAACGCCGGCTCTGGTAGTGGACCTGGACCGCATGGAACGGAACCTCGCACGCGTGGCCGGATATGCCAAACAGCACGGACTGCGCTTGCGGCCGCATACCAAGACACACAAATCGGTGCGCATCGGCCGGCGCCAACTGGAATCGGGCGCAGCGGGACTCACGGTGGCAAAGGTGTCGGAAGCCGAAGTGATGCTCGAAGCCTCGCCGCCCGACCTTCTCGTCGCGTATCCCATCGTGGGACCAGCCAAGTTGGAACGGCTGATGGCGGTGGCGCGCAAGACGCGGGTCACCGTGGCGCTTGACAGCTTATTTACCGCGCGGCAGCTTTCCGGCGCGGCGCGGGCGGCGCAGGTGGAGATCGGCGTGCTCGCGGAGTTCGACGCGGGGTTGGGGCGCGTAGGAGTGGCGCCGGGAGCCGCGCTCGTCGAACTGGCGCGGGGCATCCGCAATTTGCCGCACCTGGCATTCCAGGGCGTCGCGTTTTATCCGGGGCATATTAAGGACCTGGACGAAGGCGGCCGGCGCGCGCTGGCGCAACTTTCGGAACTGACCGGTTCGATTCGCGACGATTTCCGCCGCGCGGCGATCGAAGTGAAGATCGTGAGCGGCGGATCGACGCCCACGCTCTTCCATTCGCACCGCATCCAGGGGCTGACCGAAATCCGGCCCGGGACCTATATATATAACGATGTGAACACCGTGCTGAGTGGCGGGTGCGCGCTGGAGGATTGCGCGGCCACGATTCTAGCGACGGTGGTTTCGACGGTGCGCGCGGGGCACATGATCGTCGATGGCGGGTCGAAGACTTTCTCGTCGGACAGGCCGGTGAATGCGCCGGAAGTGACCTTCGGCTACGTGATGGAGGCCCCGGGCGCCCGTTTTCACAAGATGAACGAGGAGCACGGCTTCATCGACCTGGCCCGCGCCGGGCGCGAGTTCGCAGTGGGCGACCGCGTGCGCGTGATTCCGAATCATATTTGCGTGGCCGTGAATCTGCACGAGCAGGCCTACGGCGTGCGTGGAGACCAGGTGGAAGAGATCTGGAAAGTGGATGCCAGAGGAAAGCTGCAGTAAGAGCGCGAAAAAGATACCACGGCAGGCCAGGATCGCGCGAAAATGGGGGCTGCCGTTTCGTTATGCCGCACATTGCCGGATCGCTGAGAGCGCTGGTTTCGAACCTGATCGATTACGCCGGATTGTATCCGCCGGCGGCGCTGTCGTTGGAGCGGGTAGCGGAAAAGTACGAAGCGTACCGGACGTCGCCGGAACGCTGGATGCTGAACCGCGTAGTGCTGCCGGCGGCGAAGCTGGCGGAGGCAAGGATGGACGGGAACTGGCGCGTCTCGCTGCTGGTGGAGCGCGACCCTGGCACATTGCCGCGGCAGGTGGAAACGCTGGAGACGAAACTGGCGCGGCGATTGGCGCTGCCGACGTATCGCGAAGCGCCCTTGGAAAACGTGACGCATGGGTTCGTGAAAGTACGGACGGGCGGTCTCGCGCCCGAAGCCATTCCGGAATCCGAAGCGGTGGCCGATTTCCTGTGCCAGGCGGCGGCGCGGCGTCTCCCGTTCAAAGCCACGGCCGGACTGCACCACCCGCTTCGATCGCTGCATCCGTTGACCTATGCGGCGGACAGCCCGCGGGCGGTGATGCACGGGTTCCTGAACGTGTTCACCGCGGCGGCCTTCGCGTGGCACGGCGCGGACCGCGAGACGGTGCTGGCTGTAGTGAACGAAGAAGACGCGGGCGCCTTCGAGTTTCTGGATGATGAGCTGGGCTGGCGCGATCACCGCCTTTCCACCGCGCAGGTGGGGGCTGCCCGCCGCGACTTCGCGCACAGCTTCGGGTCATGCTCGTTCGAGGAGCCGGTGGCCGATTTGCGCGAGTTGGGATTCCTGCCATGACCGATCAAACCCACCACCCGGCGCTCCAGAGCTGGGTGGAATCCGCAAATGAAGCGGAGACGGATTTCCCGGTGCAGAACCTGCCCTACGGCATGTTCCGCGATTCGAAAGACGGCCGGCCGCGGCTGGGCGTGGCGATCGGCAACCAGGTGCTGGATGCCACGGCGGCGTTCGGATTGGAATCGATGAAGGCGGTGATGGAGAAGCCAAAGGCGGAACGCGTGGAGCTGCGCCGGCGCATCAGCAAGTTTCTGGTAACGCGCGAGCGAGGCGCGGAGAGTCTGCTGACGCCCATGGCCGCGGCCGAGTTGCTGCCGCCGTGCGAGATCGGCGACTACTCGGATTTTTACGCGTCCATCCACCATGCCACCAACGTCGGCACCATGTTCCGGCCCGACAATCCACTGATGCCGAATTACAAGTGGTTGCCGGTGGGGTATCACGGCAGGGCTTCGTCGATTGTGTTGAGCGGGACGCCGGTGCGGCGGCCGCGCGGGCAGTTGGTGGAGAATCCCGCCGGGCCCCCGGTCTACGGCGAAAGCCGGCGCCTGGATTACGAACTGGAAGTGGGAGCACTCGTGGGGCCGGGGAATGCGATGGGCGAGCCGATTCCGGCGGATCGGGCGGCCGGCCATCTGTTCGGCGTGTGCCTGTTGAACGACTGGTCGGCGCGCGATATGCAAACCTGGGAATACCAGCCGCTGGGACCGTTCCTCTGCAAGAGCTTCGCCACTTCGATTTCGCCGTGGGTGGTGACCATGGAAGCCCTGGAGCGGTTCCGGTGCGCACCGGAACCGCGCCCGGCATCGGACCCGCAGCCTCTTCCCCATCTCGCGACCGGCGGCGAAGACGCCTGGTCGATCACGCTCGAAGTGTGGCTGCGGTCGGCGCGCATGGCCGGGCCGATGCGTCTGAGCCGCTCGAATTTTTCGGCCATGTACTGGACGCTGGCGCAACTGGTGGCGCACCATGCGTCGAACGGTTGCCCGCTGCGGCCCGGCGACCTGATCGGCAGCGGCACGGTATCGGGGCCGCTGAAGGAAAACCGCGGGTGCTTATTGGAAGCGACATGGCGCGGGACGGAGCCGATCGAGCTGCCCACGGGCGAACTGCGACGGTTCCTGGAGGATGGCGACGAAGTGATCCTGCGCGGGTGGTGCGAAGCGGCGGGCGCGCGCCGGATCGGATTGGGCGAATGCCGCGGCGTGGTGGAAGCGGCATTCGCGCAGTGAAACCATTCTCTCCGAGCCGCCACCGTTAGGGAGCGGTTCTTGCGGAATACGAGGCTGCATTCATGAAACCAGGCGCTTAGTGGCAGGCCCCGCCAGGTTTGACTTGGCAGCCAAAAGCGCGGTACTTTGCAAGTAGAGAATCCCCGCAGGGGCGCGGTAGCCAAGTGGTAAGGCAAAGGTCTGCAAAACCTTTATTCGTCGGTTCAATTCCGACCCGCGCCTCCAACAACAGGCAATCCTGGCCGAATCGGAGTTTGCCTTATTGTCTCAATTCGCTTCAGCAGTGATTCCACCGCTCCGCGGAGACGTCCCCGGCGATTGCGGTCAATGCCCGCCGTCGAGGTATTTCACAAACAGCACCGCATTGCCTTTCTCGTTGTAGACCAGCTCGTCAACCATGTTGCGGGTCATCAGGATGCCGAAACCGCCGGGACGCTTGCCTTCTTCCGCGCGCACTTCCACGTGATGGATGGGGGAATCCTCGGGATTGGAAATGGCGGCGTGAGGGAGTGCGTCGAGTGAGAAGCCTTTGCCGGGATCGGCAATGTGAACGATGATGGATTTCGGTGTGTGCAGAAGCGAAGCGCGGACGCGCCTGCGGGGGTCGTACTTGCCACCGTGCTCGATGGCGTTGAGAAGCAACTCGCGGAAGGCGGCGACCACGTCCTCGCGGACCTGCGCGGGCAGAGCGGTTTCGAACTCGCGAAAGAAATGGGTGGCGCGGTCGGCGGCGTCCATCTTGCAGCGGATGCCGAGGGTGATCCACTCGGGGCGGGCGGACTTGACCAGAATATCGTCTGGGGCGGGTCCGGAGTCGAGGGCCTGCTGGACCATGTCGGCGAGCGCGATAGTGGGGAGCGGAGAGTGGAAGTAACTGTAGGCGCGGGCGCGGATGGCGCGGATGACGCGGGCAGGGTCGGGATCCCCGGTAAAGATGGTTTTGGCGTTGGGCTGAAGGGCGTGGAACTGACGGGCCAGTTTGAGGCCGTCGAAGCCGTTGCGGCCTTGACCGGCGAGCACCAGGTCGTACGGCCCCGAGCGGAGGCAGTCCAGCGATTCACTCCGCCCATAGGCGTTCCGGATGGTGCGATCCTCGCGTTCGAGGAGGCCTATCAGGAAGTCGTGGACGGAGCGGTCGGGGTCGATGAGCAGCAGGCGGCGGGGGCTCAATGCATCTCCCACACTTTATTCGGACGAGGATCAGGATACCATGGCTGGAGGGGTACGCGAAAACCCCAAGATGGTGTAACCGCGGGGAACCGGGAAGCATCTGAGGTCATGAGATGGTGTGTCCAAATTTAGCGCATCGTGTATGCCGCGCCGCCTGGTTGAGCGGCGTGGGGCTGATTTTGGTGCTGCTGCTGGGACTGGGAACGGCGGCGGCGCAATATCCAGGGCAGTACCCGCCAGGGCAATACCCGCCGGGGCAGTATCCACCAGGGCAATACCCGCCAGGGCAGTATCCACCGGGGCAGTATCCACCGGGGCAGTATCCGCGAGGCGGACAGGGCATCCCGTTGCCCTCGAAGAAGAGTTCGAAGACCGACACGGCCAACGCTCCGATGCCGAACTATCGGGGTGTGCTGAAGCAGATGGACGATAAGACAATCAGCCTCGAGCTGGACGACCATCGGGTGATACAGTTCAAGCGGACGGGCAAGACCAAGTTCTTCAAGAATGGCGACGAAGTAAAAACGCCGAAGTTCGACCCCGGCGACCAGTTGTCGATAGAAGGGCCGGAGGACGGGGAAGGCTTCCTGACCGCCTTGAACGTGTATTGGGAAAAGAGAGCCGGGGGACCTGCCACCAGCGCGCAGTCGGGCGAAGGCGGGGCGTCGCAGACGGTAAGAAGCGAGGCGCCAAGAAGCGATACGACAGGAAGCGAGTCGACGGATGCGGCCATCGCGAAGGCCGCAACGGAGATGGCGCCGCCGCCGGCCAAGCCGGACCCGGACGACCCGGGGCGGCCAAAACTGGTGCGCGGCAAGCCGGCCGATGCAGAGCGGGAACGTTCGGCTGAGGTCCCGCAACAGACTGCCACGGCGCAATCGGCCGGGAGCGGAGTAGGGGCAATGACGCCGCCCGCGGGCCAGACCACCGGCAGGCCATACGGCGCCCCGACGATTCTGCGCGGCGACGACGATACGCCGATTCCGCCACCGCCGGTAGGGGATCCGCTGATCCGCAAGGCGGCGGATGCGGCCATGGACTTCACCGAGTCGCTGCCGGATTACGTGTGCCAGGAAATGATGGCGCGCTACCAGAGCATGGCAACGCCGGCCAACTGGCAGGCCCTCGACATTGTGGGTGCGGCGGTGGTGTACCAGCAAGGCAAAGAAGACTACCGCGACGTGACCATCAACGGCAAAGCCATCAAGAAGAATATCGAGCAACTGGACGGGGCGTGGTCGACGGGCGAATTCGGGACGATACTGATCGATTTGTTCTCACCGGCAACGGCGGCCGACTTCCACTACAGCCGGGACTCGCGTTCGGGCGGCGTGAGCGCTAAAGTTTACGATTTTTCCGTGGTGCGGGAGCGTTCCCACTGGCAGATTTCGATGGCGGCGCAGACCTTCGATCCACCCTACAAGGGGTCGGTATGGATCGATCCGGCGACGGCACGCGTGCTGCGGATCGAGATGCAGGCTTACGGATTCCCGGATGCCTTTCCCACCGACCACGTGGAATCGGCCACCGATTACCAGTACACGCGGCTGGGAGACGCCAAGCAGTACCTGCTGCCGGTGCACGCGGAAAACCTGAGCTGCCAGCGAGGCTCGAACTTCTGCAGCCGCAATGTGATCGATTTCCGGAATTACCACAAGTACACCGGGGAGTCGACCATTACGTTCGGGGATACGGTCAAGAAGTAGAGACGCCACTTCATCGCCACCGAACCTCTGTGAGAAATGCGGGCCCGCTTTACTTGGCTTGCCGGATGGCGGCCAGGAGCTCGGGTTCCGTGATACTGCCGTCGAAACGCTTCACCTGCTTGCCGGCCTTGTTGTAGACCAATGTCACCGGGAGCCCATCCTCCAATTTGTATTGCTTCATGATGGCGTCGGAGCCCACTGCCACGGTGTAATCGATGGGGTGCTTCTTGAGGAAGGCAGGCACCTTGGCCGCGGCATCGTCTTCCACCGCAACGCCGATGAAGGCGACTCCTTGCGAGGAAAACTGGTGGTAGAGCTTGTTGAAGAAGGGAAATTCGCCGATGCAGGGGATGCAATAGGTGGCCCAGAAATTGACGACGACCACTTTGCCGGCAAGCGAGCGAGTCGAAAGCGGGCCGCCTTCGAGGAGCGTCACCTGCGGGTAGTCGCCGGCGGGGGCGGCGGAGGCAACCGGCGTAGCTTGGGCTTGGTTCGCCTGGGCTTGGTTCAGGAAGGCGAGGAATTGAGCGGGATCGTGAGTGAGCCCCTCGAATTTGGCCACCAGATTCTCGTTGGGGTCGAGGATCACGTAGTAGGGCTCGGAGACGGTGTTGAACTTATCAAGCTGCAGCTTGGCGTTGGCTTGGGAGGCCGCATCGGTGCCGTCGGTATAGAGTTCGACCAGGACGAAGTTCTTGAGGACGGCGGCGATTTCCGGGCGGGCCAGCATGTTGGCGCGCATCCAATGGCAGTTGGTGCAGGCATAGCCGGTGAAATCGATGAAGACCAGTTTGTTCTCGCGGAGCGCGCGGTCGAGCGCTTCGCGGTATCGATCCTTCATCCAGACCAGGCCATCGGAAGGCGCGGCTGATACGGCGGTGCTCATGGGGACGAAGGCGTCGATCCATCCGAGCTTGTCGCCCGACATGCCGGGCCAAAGACTGACAGCGAAAATCAGAAACAGCATGCCGGTGAGCAGGCGCCCAAGCCCCATGTTTTCGTCTTGCTTGACGCCTTCCAAGCGGAGGAACCCAAGCAGGTAGAGGCCGGCCATGACGAAGAGGACGATCCACGCCGCCAGGAATCGCCCGCGCGTGAGAAAGCTCCATTGCAGCACCTGATCGAGCTTGGCCAGGTATACGAGGCTGGCGGCCAGAATCACGAAGCCCATCACCACTTTGACGCGCGCGAGCCAGCCGCCCGAGCGCGGCAGGCGCTTCAGGTAAGACGGGAACAAGGCCAGGAAGAAAAACGGCAGCGCCAGGCCGGCGGCGAACGCGACCATGCCGAACGTGGGACGGGCGCGGCCTT
>JBEKQS010000065.1:0-21367 GCA_049519475.1 Bryobacteraceae bacterium
TCCAGGTCCAGGTGGTTGGTCGGCTCGTCGAGGAACAGCAGGTCGGGCTGCGCCGCCAGTTCGCGGGCGATGGCCAGGCGGCGCTGCCAACCCCCGGAGAGCGAACCGGCACGCACCGAGCCATCCGTGAATCCGGCGCGGCCGAGTGTCTGGCTGATCCGGCCGGCGCGCTCCAGATCCTCCATCCGTTGACCCGCAATGGCTTCGCCGATGATCCCCGCGGCCGTTTGGTCCCCGGCAAAATCCGTCTGTTGCGGCACATAGCCGATGCGCGTGTTGCGCCGCAGCGAAATCGAGCCGGAATCGGGCTCCAGCCGGCCGGCCAGAATCTGCAGCAGCGTCGATTTGCCCGCGCCATTGGGCCCGATGAGCCCCAGCCGCTCGCCCTCGGAAATCCCCAGCGAGATATTTTCGAAAAGTACCCTCGAGCCAAAGCTCTTGGCAAGCGAGTTGCAACTGGCAAGAAGTGGCATCAATGACCAAAAGACAAAGATCTCAACGCGGAGGCGCGGAGGCGCGGAGAAGATCGAGAGAAGCGCCGCGCGTTCATCCGCTTCCTCGACGCTGCCGGATTGTGACTCTGTAGTAAGCCCTCATTCCTTTTGTCTTTTCTCCGCGTCTCAGCGTCTCGGCGGTGAAAGGTTTTCCCGAAAGCCATTCCTTCGATTATCGCGCAGCGTCCCGTGACGCATAATAGATCAATGCGCCGTGCACTCATCTTCGGGATGGTCGCCGCCGGCGCCTGCGCCCAGACCCTCATCGACTCCGGCCATGTCTCTGCCGCGCTCCACGAATTCGCCCCGCGCCCCGGCGATGTCCCTCTCCGCTGCGAGCTCGTCCCCGTCGCGCCAACCCTCGATTTCGCCTTCCGTTTCCGCGCCGGCTACACCTTCCGCCTGCCCGCCGCGCAGTACCAAAAGCCCGGCCCCGCCTGGTTCGTCCTCACCAAAATCACTCCCCAGGACGGTACCCGCAAGGCCGCCTATCTCCTTACCCGCACCACCGCCGCCCAGGTCGTCAGGACCGACCTCAACTTCGAAGTCTCTGGCGCCTACCTGCTCGGCGAAGGCCGCTATGCCGTCGAATCCACTCTCTACGACGACAGCAGCCGCACCTGCAAGCGCGAGTGGCAGATCGATGCCGCGCTCACGCGCCACGAACGCGCCGTACAGCTTTCCCTCCCGCCCTTCACCGTCCGCGATCTCCCCGGCATCCGCTCCTCCGATTGGAACCGCCCTTCCGGCGCCGCCTCGCTCACCATCCTTCTCAACGCAGCCCCGCTCTCACCCCGCCGCACCCGCCTGCGCCCGGCCGACCGCAATCTCTTGCTCTCCGCGCTCACCGCCATCATAGGCCGTGCCCCCGCCGCTTCCGTCCGCCTGGTGGTCTTCAGTCTCGAAGCGCAGAAGGAACTGTTCCGCAGCGATCGATTCTCCGTCGATGCCATCGGCCAGGTCGCCAAGGCCATCGATGCGCTTGAACTCCTCACGGTCGATGTCCACATCCTGCAGAACCCCACCGGCTCCATCGACCTCCTCGCCGGCATCATCAACCGGGAACTACGCGCGCCCGCGCCTGCCGGCGCCATCGTCCTGCTCGGCCCGCTCTCCAGGTTCACCGGCAGAATTCCCGAGGGCTCTCTCGAAAAGCCCGCCGCCTCGCGCTTCTTCTATGTGCAGTGCAGGCCACTTCCACGCCGCATTTTTCCGGTGAATGGCGCGGCGGACGACATGCCCATGGGGCGCGCCAGACCCGCCGCTCCAGACGGCGACTCGCCAGCCGGCTCCGCTGGTTCCACGGGTTCCAGTTCTTCCGCCTCCGCGCCGCCTCCACATACCAGCGGCTCGTCCGACACCGCTGCCGCATCGTCATCCGGAGGCCGTGGCGGCCGCGGCAACCGCGTCGCTCTCGCTCCACCCGACGCACCCACCGGACAGCACGATACCGATGTCATCAACGCGGCCGTGGCCCGTCTGAAGGGCCGCGCGCTGGTGGTCCACACCCCCGCCGACCTGGCCAAAGCCATCGGTATACTCCAGGGCGGCCGATGAAACAGGCGTCCCCGCTCCCAACTTTTTCCCTTCTCCGCCGTCTAAACTGATTCCAAGGGGTTACCCCACTCGCATGCTGCAAAACATTTGGCAGGACCTGCGTTTCGGCGTTCGCGCGCTCGCCCGCAACCCGGCCATCACCGCCATCGCGGCGCTCTCGCTGGCCCTCGGCATCGGCGCCAATACCGCCATCTTTTCCCTCATCAATACCGTGATGCTAAAATCCCTGCCGGTGCGCGATCCCCAGGAGCTGGTCCTGCTCTCCGACCCCTCATCTTCGGGCGTCTCGCAGGGCTCGCAGAGCGGCGTCCGCTCGCTCTTCAGCTTCCAGGAATTCCAACACCTGCGCGACCGCCAGCAGGTCTTCTCCGGCATGTACGCCGCCGAAAGCTATGCTGAGCGATACAGTCGATGGCGGCCGCGTCGGTCCCGGCGTTTCGCGCCGCGCGCATCGACCCCATCGTCGCGCTGAGGGTGGAGTGAGGCCCTCCAAGTTAAGACCAACTGGTAGCGCCGGCGGTCTTGCCGCCGGTGTTTGACCGGCCTCCTCGCCGGTTGGCAACGTGGAGCAGGCTTTCCAGCCTGCAACGCCGTGGTGCAGCGTCCGCACCGTGACTCCCGCCAGCTCCGCAAATTGCCTGGTTCGATACATGGGCTCTTGATCCAGCATCGGGTGTGACGTTACGTTAGAGTCAAGCACATTTTATGAGGAGGCTCATTTTTTCCCTGGCGCTGGCCGGCTCACTGGCGGTGGCGCTCACCGCCGATGACGTAGCCGGGGAGGCCAAAGCGCTGCCCGCCGGCCCAGGCAAGGAACAGGTGGTCAAGGTCTGCCTGGAGTGTCACGGCACCGGACACTTTCGCGGCCAGCGGCTCAGCCCGGACGATTGGTCCGACAAGGTCTATGACATGGTCGATCGCGGCGCCAAAGCCAACGACGACGAGATCACCGCCGTGGCAGCTTATCTCGCGAAGAACTTCGGCAAGGATTCCAAGGTGCTGGTGAACACCGCGCCGCTGGTGGAATTGAAGTCCGTGCTGGGGTTCTCGGTAGCCGAGTCGGAGGCGGTGCTGGCATACCGCAAAGACCATCCGCCCTTCCAGGAGTGGCGCGATCTGTTGAAGGTCCCGGGCATCGACCCCGCCAAGGTGGAAGCCAAAAAGGACCTGATGGCCTTCTGATTACCTGGCGACGGTTCGCGGGCCGCGCGCGCCGGCGTCGGTCACTTTGTAGTCGGCCGGCACTTCAAACAGCGCGTGCGGCGGCTCGGTGCGGCTGATGTTGGCGTAGCGCGTCACCGTCTCTCCGGAGCGCGGATCGCTGCGCCTGGAGAGAATCGCCATCTGAAGATCCGCCGAATACCACGTCTCGGTGACAATCTGGATGGGCTGCTCGTTGCCGAGTTGACCCGCCGCAATGGTCACGGTGGTGCGGGTGCCTTCGCTGGGCACTCCCTCGATGGTCTGGTGTCCCAGCGATTCGGTCTTCAGGTTCTGCCCGCCGCTCTGCGCCGGCGCGCCGCGCATCCGCCGGCCGGAACCCGTCGCGGCGTCCTGTTTCTGCGCCGGCTCGCCGGACCCGCCGTTCCAGCTAAACCCGCGGCCTCCGGCCGACCGGGTGGCCGTGTGGGCGGACGGGCTGAGCGCATAATTCACGTGCGCCACCGGGTCGTTGATGAAGACCACCGGCGGCAGATTCGCATTGGGCGCCAGCACACCCAGGCCGTTGAGAGACTGCTCGCGCCGCGTGCGGCCTTCGGCGTCGCGGTAGAGCCGCGACGTGCTGGTCTGGTGGATGTGGTTGCCGTCGGCAAGCGTCTGCGTGGTTTCCGTGACCAGGTCCGCCGCGAAAGGCGCGCCCTTCACCACCGGTCCCTGCCGGCCCGGTTCGGCGCCCACCACGCGGGGGCCCCAGTTGGGCGCTCCGCCGCGGCTCTGCGGCTGCGCGGACGCTGCCGCTGCCGCTGCCAGCAGGCCGATTGCCAGGGTTCGAATCGACATACTTCTATTCCTCTTCCAGCAGCGAGCCGTCGCCGTTCGTTACCAGGCGCACGGCGCGGGCCATGCCGTCGGAACCGAGCACCACGTCGGCCACCACGGTATCGGAAGCGTTTTCCGCGCTGACCACAATTCCCAGCGCCATCATGGCGGAGCGTGTAGCTTCCACGCGTACCAGGTGCACGTCTTCATTGGGTTCGATGCGCGCGGCGTTCGGCACGGGGATAAAATCGCTCTCCGCGCCGTAGGAATCTTCGTCCACCCGGTCAGCCGGCACGTCAGCCGATTCCACGGCCGGCGACGCAATGCGGTTCGGCGCGGACACCGGAGCCATGGAAGCCGGCACGGCGTGCGACCCGTGCATCAGAACCACCGCCAGCACGACCGTCGCGGCAGCGGCCGACGCCCACGTGAGGACCGGCGGCCACCAGGAATTCGAGCGCAGGGAATACGAGGATGCCCGGCGCCGTTTGAATCCTTCTTGCGCGCGGAACGCGGCCAACAGGCCGGCCTCCACGCGCGGCGGCGCTTCCTCGCCGCGCATTCCGGCGGAGACCAGCCGCAGCCCGGCTGCGAGCGCCTGCTGCCGATCCCAGCGGGCGGCGCAGGCCGCGCACTCCGCCAGGTGGCCGGAGCCCGGGGATGCCTCAAGGCCCCCATCGGGCAGTTGATTCCAGAATTCCACACACGTCATATGGCAACCCTCATCGGCTTCCAGGGGCCGACTGCCAGCCGGGGATTCCGGTCCTGGTTCAGTTTCTCGAACAGCAGCGCGCGCGCCCGGTGCATGCGGGATCGCACCGTTCCGATGGGACATCTCAACACCACCGCCGCGTCGGCGTAATCCAACTCTTCCAGATCGCACAGCAGAACCACTTCGCGGTAACGCCGCGGCAAAGCCATCACCGCCCGCCGCAAGGCTTCGATCCCTTCCCGGCGCGTCAGATCGATCAGCGGATCGTCGATCACCGCCAATTCGGGGCTAACCGCATCGTCCGCCTCGGTTTCGAGCGCCACATCCGCCCGGCCGCGTTCCAGGTTCCGTAACACTAACTTTCGGGCGATGCCGAACAGATAACCCGAAAGCGTGCCGCGCTCCGGGTCGAACCCGCATTCCCGGCGGAACAGCGCCAGGAAAACCTCCTGCGTGATGTCCTCGGCGGCGGTGGCTGAACCGCTCATGTGCATCGCAAAACGGTAAATAGCGCCCTGGCGGCGACGATACAGCGCTACAAACGCCGCTTCGTCCCCGCGCCGCAGACGAGATAACAACTCGTCATCGGTTTCGGTGGATTCGTGCGCCATTTCCCTCTGAATCATAATTCCCCGCGCCGCCCGGCAAGTTCCATAAAAGCTAAGTGGCTCAAACGGTTACGTTCCGAAAGGCCCTTGTCAAGAGGTACCCGCCTATTTTTGGTACTTTACGGTTAGTCTCGCCTGTCCTATCATTTTGGGTGCAGGTCTTATTCTACAATGGCGACCGGAATCCGAGTGGATGAACTGGTAGTACTCAAGCGGCGCATAGCGGATCTCCAAGTTCAGGTGGAGCAACTGCGAGAGGCCGGCCAGCAGCAGTTCCTGCGCCTGGCGGACGACTGCCCGGCGATGATCTGGACCTCCGGTCCGGATGCCGAATGCGACTACGTGAACCGCGCCTGGCTCCACTACCGCGGTCGAACCGCCGAGGAGGAAACCGGTGGCGGGTGGGTGGAAGGGCTGCACCCGGACGATCGGGACCTGTGCATGGAAACTTACCTGCGGGCTTTCCACGCCCGGCAACCCTTCCGCATGCAATTCCGGTTGCAGCGGGCCGACGCATCCTATTCCTGGGTGGAGAGCGCCGGAGTGCCGCGCTACCACGCCAATGGCGAGTTCACCGGATTCATGGGCACGGTGGCCGATGTCACGGACCGCAAGAAGGGCATGTTCATCCCGGACGCGGAGTCGGTGCGCATCGTCTTCGCCCTGACGGAGCGGGAACGGCAGGTGCTGGTGCTCATCGCCCAAGGCAAGTCCACCAAAGAAGCCGCCGCGCGGTTGGGCATCAGCTACAAGACCACCGACTCGCACCGCAGCCGGATCCTGGAAAAGCTCGGCGTCCACGAGACCGCCAGCATGGTGCGGTACGCCATCCGCGCGGGCCTCGTCGAACCCTAAGTACTGCCAGCGCTGCGAACATTTTCACTGTGTCCCATGGCGGCTGGTGGGGCAGTCCCCCTGGACTGCGCGCGACCCCCTGGTCGCGCTCCCGCTGGCCATCGCGCGCCCTCAATAGCTTGGTGGCGGCTCCGCCGCTCTGTGGGACAGGCCTCCCGGCCTGTCATTCCGATTTGGCCCTGCCCCCGTTCTCCCGGCCCCCGCCTATTCGTGTAGGCTATTGAGTGGCGCTCGGGGCCACATGAACCACACATTTCTCAAGCAGGCGATCGATCTGGCGGTGGAAAACGTGCGGCGCGACGGTGGCCCGTTCGCCGCGCTGGTGGTGAAGGACGGGATCGTGATCTCGACCGGGACCAACCAGGTGACACGCGCCAACGATCCCACCGCCCACGCCGAGATCGTAGCCATCCGGGAAGCCTGCCGGGTGCTGGGCGACTTCCAACTTTCGGGCTGCGACATCTACACCTCCTGCGAACCGTGCCCGATGTGCCTGGGGGCCATCTACTGGGCGCGGCCGGCGCGCGTGTTCTACGCGGCGACGCACGAGGATGCCGGCGCCGCGGGCTTCGACGACGGTTTCATCTATAAGGAAATCGGCGTGCCGCCGGGCGAGCGCGCGATTCCGATGCTGCGCGTGGCCGATCCACACGCCACACGCCCGTTTGAGGAGTGGGCGGCCCGAGCGGGAAGAGTGGCGTATTAGCGCGCTGTGGCGCACGCACTCATGCGTGCCGCGTCAAGCACTCGTGCCGACGCCTGGAGTTTCATTTTCAGGCTCCGCTAAGACCACTGGTAGCGCCGGCGGTCTTGCC
Source organism: Bryobacteraceae bacterium (assembly GCA_049519475.1). Taxonomy (GTDB): domain Bacteria; phylum Acidobacteriota; class Terriglobia; order Bryobacterales; family Bryobacteraceae; genus PALSA-129. The sequence continues at coordinate 7,022 of JBEKQS010000065.1, forward strand.
GCCGGTGTTCGACCCGTGTCGACGCTCTTCTGGCCCTGCCGGGGATCGCCCCACTACACCAGCGTGCACAGCGGTTGCCCCGGCTTGACCGTATCGCCTGGGCTCACGTGGATCTCTTGGACCGTGCCATCCACCGGGGCGCCGATGGTCGTCAGCATCTTCATGGCTTCGATCACCACCACCGCGGCGTCCTGGCAGACTTGCTGGCCAGGTTGGACGGACACCGAAATCACCATGCCCGCGATGGGGCTGCGGCAAATCTTGTCCTGCTCGCGCGAATCGGGCGGCGGCGGCGGATGCCCGACGTTGTCGGGAATCGGCACCGCGAACTCCAGGTCCGCGGGTTCGGGCAGGACTTCAACCTCCACCTCGTAGCTTTCGCCCTCCAGCTTGATTCGCAATTTCACGTTGGTTCTTTCCGGGCGCGGCGCGGAGGCGAACCCGTATGAGGCCGCCGCAACCAGAATTTGGTGGCGCTGCGTCTTTTTCATAGGGGAATATTTCCGTGCTTCTTGCCGGGCCGCGAGATGCGCTTGGTGGTGAGCGACTCCAGGACGGCCGCCAGGCAGTTGCGCGTTTCGGCCGGCTCGATGATATCGTCCACCAGCCGTGCGCCGGCCGAGACATACGGCGTGGCGAACGTGTCGCGGTACTCGTCGATCAATTCCTGGCGGCGGGCGTCCTGATCGTCGGCCGCGGCGATCTCGCGGCGAAAAACGATTTCGGCCGCGCCTTCCGCGCCCATCACGGCGATCTCCGCGGTGGGCCAGGCCAGCACGCGGTCCGCGCCCAGTTCCTTCGAGCACATCGCGATATACCCGCCGCCGTACGCCTTGCGGATGACCACCGTGAGTTTGGGAACGGTGGCCGCCGCGTAAGCAAATAGCAACTTGGCGCCGTGCCGGATGATGCCGCCGTGCTCCTGGTCGATGCCGGGAAGAAAGCCCGGAACGTCCACCAGGGTCACCAGCGGGATGTTGAACGCATTACAGAAGCGGATGAAGCGCGCGGCCTTATCGGAAGCGTTGATATCCAGCGCGCCCGCCAGCACGCACGGCTGGTTGGCGATGACGCCGATGGTGCGGCCCAGAATGCGGCCGAAACCAATCACGATATTGCGCGCGAACTCCTTCTGCACTTCCAGGAAATCCTCGCGGTCGATAATCTTGCCGATGATCTCGCGCACGTCGTAGGGCAGCTTGGGCTCTTCGGGGAGAATGCGGTTGAGTGTATCGTCGCGCATGTGCCGCCGGTCGGGAGCCACGCGCGGCGGGTCTTCCAGATAGTTGGACGGCAAAAAAGAGAGCAGCCGCTTGCAGATCTGGATGGCTTCCATGTCGTTCTCGGCGACAAAAGTGGACCACCCCCGAATTGTTCATCTGGGCGCGCGCGCCGCCGAGCTGTTCGGCTGTGATCACCTCGTTGGTCACCTGCTTGATCACCGCGGGCCCGGTGATGAACATGTAGGCGTAGCGCGTCTGGATGATGAAATCGGTGAGCGCGGGGCTGTAAGCGGCCCCACCCGCGCACGGCCCGCAGATGAGCGAGATCTGCGGGACCACCCCGGAGAGCAGCACGTTGTGATAGAAGACGCGTGCGTAACCGGCCAGCGAGCCAACGCCCTCCTGCACGCGCGCGCCGCCGGAATCGTTAATGAATACGAAGGGCGTGCCGGTGTTCAGGGAGTGGCGCAGCGAATCGGCGATCTTATTGCCGTGGACTTCGCCGGCCGATCCGCCGGCCACCGTGAAATCCTGCGAGGCGACGTGCACGGTGCGTCCGCCCACCTTGCCGCTCCCGGTCACCACGCCGTCGGCGGGCAGCGGTTTATCGGCCATCCCGAACAGCAAGGCCCGGTGCTGCGCGAACAGGCCGGTTTCCTGAAAGCTATCGCGATCCAGCAGGGCGGCCAGCCGCTCCCGCGCGGTGAGTTTGCCCTCGTGGTGCTGCTTGGCGGCCCGCTCCGCTCCGCCGCCGGCCCGGACGCGGTCCTTGGCCTCATTCAAAGCGGCGATGCGATCTTTGGAGGTGGTAGTGGAGGCGGCCATAAAAGGTATTAATGTCTGAATTATCCATTCTAAACGGAATCGGAACCGCATGTGGGGCCAGGCTTTCAGCCTGCCGCCGGCTTTTTAGAGGTTGATGAAAAAGGCTTAGCCGCCGATGAACGCAGATTAACGCAGATTGAAAACCAAAAACTTATCCGTGTTCATCCGTGTTCATCGGCGGCTAATATTGGTTTTTTCAGCATCCTGTTTCTAGCCGGCATTCTTAGCGATTGTCGCAAGACGCCGGTCATGTCGCGCACCCGCGGCCGAGTCCCTGAAGCCGAGGCCGCCATGCCGGACGGCCCTCCGCCATGTTAGCTTGAAAGCTGGCATGCGAATTTCCCAAGCCTTGAGAAACACGGTCTGGATGGTCGCCCTGTGTCTGTGCGCCCAGGAGCAACAGCCTCCCGCCAAAGAGCCGCCAACCAAGGAGGCGCCCGCCAACGAAGTCAAGGGCCTGCCGCCTCGATTGGCGCCCACCGATTATCAGGCCCTGGCTCACGTTGGCGCCGTCATCATTGCGGCCGACTTCGTGGAACACGGCATCCCCACGCCGCAAGCCACCTTTTCCACGGAGGATTATGTGGTGGTCGAAACCGGCCTGTTCGGCCCGCCCGGAGCGCGGCTCACGCTCTCCACCGGCGACTTTTCGCTCCGCATCAACGGCAAGAAAGTGCCCTTGCCCAGCCAGCCTTTCGGTCTGGTTTTGTCCAGCGCGAAAGACCCCTCGTGGGAGCCGCCCGAGGCGCCGTCATCGAAATCAAAGACCGGCATCACGAGTGGCGGAGGCGGCGGAGCCGATGCCGGCTCCACGCCCGCGCCGGTCCACATGCCGATGCCATTACAGCACGCCATGCAACAGAAGATTCAAAAGGCCGCACTGCCCGAAGGTGACCGTCCGCTTCCCCAGGCGGGCCTGCTTTTCTTCTCCTACCACGGCCTGAGCAAGGGCATTTATTCGGTCGAGCTGATTTACAGCGGCCCCGCCGGAAAAGCCACGCTCAGCCTCCATCCCTAAGCACCACCGCGGCGGCCATCCCAGCCAGCAGTTGCATCTCGACGCCTTTTGCCACGGGCTCGGTCGGCGACGCACATGTTGGCCACTGAGATAAACTAGAAAAGGAGCCAGCCACAGCCCAATGGAAAACGACAACGCACCCAGGAAACCAACCATTGATGAGCGCCTCGAACGCCTCACCGAACGGCACGAAGCCCTCACCCAAACCGTTGAACTGATCGCCGCTGCACAGATGAAAAACGACGAACGCATGGGCCAACTGACCGAGACCATGACCCGCCTTGGAAATATCATCATCGCCCACGAAGAACGAATCGAACACCTGGAAGACCAGCAGTAACCCTCTACCGCCAGGCATGACAGCGCCGCCGCCCTTCACCCCCGCGACAGATACAGAAACCGCGCAATAAAAATCGCCGTCAGCACGTACACCAGCCAGTTCACCTGGCGGAACTTGCCGCGCATGATTTTCATGAGCGTATACGTGGTGAAACCGAAAGCCAGCCCGTTCGCGATGCTGAAAGTCAGCGGGATGGCCATCATCGTGAGGAACGCCGGCACGGCCACTTCGATATCGTTCCATTGGATTTCGGCCACCACCGGCATCATGAGGCATCCCACAATGATGAGCGCCGGAGCCGTCGCCGCGGCCGGGATGGCGCCCGCCACCGGCGCCACGAACAGCGCCACTACGAACAACAGTCCGGTGACGATGGCCGGAATGCCGGTGCGCCCGCCAGCGGCCACACCCGCGGCGCTTTCGATATAACTGACCACTGTGGACGTGCCGGCGAGCGATCCGGCCATCGTCGCGATGGAGTCGCAAATCAGGATGCGGTTGACGCGCGGGATGCGGTGGGCGCTGTCGAACAGCCCCGCCTTGGAGCCCACCGCAACCAGCGTGCCGATGTTGTCGAACATGTCGATAAAGAGGAAGACAAACACGATTTCAAAGAAGCCGATACGAAAGGTCGCCGCCAGGTCGAGTTTGAAAGCCGTCGCCGAAAGATCGGAGAACCGGTACGTCTGCGGCGCCCAATGCGCCACCCCAGTCGCGAGCGCAACCAAAGTAGTGGCCACAATGCCGATCAGCATGGCGGCGCGGACGCGCCACGCCAGCAGCGCTGCGATCAGCAGCAACCCGAAGATCGCGAGCGCGGTGCTCTTATCGTTGAGGTGTCCGAGCGTCACCATGGTGGCCGCATTAGGCACCACGATTCCGGAATTGCGCAGCCCGATCAAGGCAATAAACAGCCCGACGCCTGCCGCCACCGCCGCATACAATTCAAACGGAATCGCCGAGAGTATCAACTGCCGCACGCCCAGCAGCGTGAGCAGAAAAAAAGCCAGCCCGGAGAGGAACACCGCGCCCAGCGCCGCCTGCCAGGGAATTCCCATGCCCTTTACCACCGAGTAGGTGAAGTAAGCGTTGAGCCCCATGCCCGGCGCAAGCGCGATCGGGTAGCGCGCGAAAGCGCCCATCAGCAAACTACCGATGGCCGCCGACAAACACGTCGCCGCCGTCACCGCCGCCAGCGGCATGCCGGTTTCGTGCAGGATAGCCGGGTTGACGAAGACGATGTACGCCATCGTCATGAACGTAGTGAAGCCCGCCAGGATTTCGGTGCGCCAGTTGGCGCCGAGCGACGCGAACTCGAAGTAGCGCTCCAGGAAATGCCGCCAGGACATGGACTCATATTGGAGCGGGCGCCAAGACGGGCTGGTTACCTTTTACGGCCAGACCACGTAACCGGGACAGTCGCAGGAGCTATCTCCCACAACGCCGTTTCGGGCCAATCATCGTCAACGCCGCGCCCGTTTTCCCATCACCAGCGCCGCGGCATCGTCGGCTCCCGGCGGCGTGCTGCACCATTTCAGCCGTTCCGCCCAAAGTTGGCGGGCCGTGGCCTCGTTCGCCTCGGCGGCGTCGCTGTAGGATTCCGGCCGCTTATGCCCCGCCAGCGCAAGCTGCGCGGCCCGCACCGCATCGTCGTTCCCGGCGTCGGCCTTCGCGCATAGGACGACTTCGCCGAGAATCTGTTGCAGCAGCTCGCGGCTGCGCCGGAACCGCTCCGCCGCAGGCACGCCGGCGAGCGTCGGATCGAGCGCCAGAACCTTCCCGCAAATCTCGCTCTGCCGGGCTGCCACGGTATCGCCCGGATCCATCCGCAGCGCCGAATCGAAATCGCGCTGAGCCGCCGTGTAATCGCCCGCCGCAAACTCCGCATCCCCCAGCAAGTGGTAGGTGGCGCTATCGGGATGCCCTTTCTCCGTCTCACTGCGAAGCAGCCGCACCGCGCTTTCGGGCACGCCGTAGTCGATCAGCATGCGCGCCACGCGCTGGCCCAGAGCCAGATCGTCCGGCAGCGCCGCGGCCGTGATCAGGAGCTCCGCCTGCGCCTGTGCGCTCCGGCCGGCTTTGGCAAGTGTCTCCGCCAGTTCCAGCCGCGTATCCAGGCGCCGCTCCGGCGTCTTCTGCGGCCACTGACCGTAGATCGCCCGCTGATAATTCCCGATGGCCTCATCGATCTTCCCCTGCCGCACCGCAATCCTGGCCAGCCCCAGGTTCGCCGGCCCGCTTCCCGGATTCTCCTTGAGCGCTTCATTCAGGTAGATCGACGCCTCATCCAGGCTTCCCGCGTTCACCAGCGCCAACCCCAGCGCCAGCCGGTAGTCGGTTCTACGCAAGCTGGAGAGGGCGGTCCGAAACTGCGCGATCGCCTCGTCATTGCGCCCCTGCGATTCGAGCGCCTGCCCCGCCTGAAAGTGACCCTGCCCCCGCGCGATTCGCTCGCTGCGGTAATAGTAGCTGAGGAAACTCGCCACAATTCCGACCGCCAGCACGGCGATCACAAGCCGCGTTGCCAGACGCGCCAGCGTCTTTCCACTTTGCTCCTCCGACAGCGCCGGTTCCGGGTGCGGCGCCGCTCGATACGCCGCCAGGATGTCCGGAAGCGAAATCGTCCCTCGCAGTCCGCGAACGTCATCGCGCTTCACGACCGGCAGCGCTTTCAACCCGGTCTCCGCCAGCCTGCGCATCGCCATATCGAGCGGATGATCGCGATGCAGGTGCGGAAAATTTTCGTCTGTCAGGGTTTCCGCGGGGCCCGGTTCGGGCACCAGCGCGCCGACGGGCTCCCAGGCGGGGTTCTCCTCCTCCGCCGCATCCAATTGATCCAGGGTGAGCATTCCCCGCAGCCCACCTCCATCCACCACCGGCCACGCGCCGCGTTCCCGGTCCACCATGGCGGCTGCCTGGCGAATGGGGGTTCCCGCCTCGAGCGACGGCGCACCGGCCCGATACGCCTGTTCCACCGTCAACGGTTCTTCCCGCGCGCGTGCTCCGGCCGGCAGGCGGATGCCATCCTGATGCTGCAGCGCCTCGTAAATCGGCTCGCGCTGGAGCCGCATGGAAATGAAATAGCTGATCAGGTTCGCAATCATCAGCGGCACGATGATCGTGTAATCCCGCGTGATTTCGAAGATCATGATTACCGACGTCAGCGGCACCCGGATGATGCCCGCAAATGCCGCGCCCATCCCCACCAGCGCGTAGGCCCCCACGCTGCCTGTATAATCCGGCATCAGCAGGTGCGCCGCTCCTCCCACCGCGCCGCCCATCATCGCGCCGATAAACAGGCTCGGTCCGAAAATGCCGCCCGCATTTCCCGAGGCGTAGCAGGTTGTGGTCGCGGCCATTTTCAGGCACACCAGCAGCGCCATGGTGCCAATCAGCATCTGCCCGTTCAGCGCCTTTCCCACGTATCCGTAACCGACGCCCAGGACCGCCGGCGCGAACCATCCCAGCAGGCCCACCATCAGCCCGCCCGCCACCGGCTGGAACCACACCGTCCATTTCGGCATTCTCAGAAAACGCTGCCGCTGCCACAGCAGCAGCTTGACGAACGCCACCGATACCAGCCCGCCCGCCACGCCCAACACCGCGTAAAACAGGAACTCGATGGGATGCACCAATTGATACGCCGGCACGTGGAACAGCGGTTCGTCGCCCAACAGCAGGTGCAGCACAATCCACGACGTCGCCGAGCTCAGCACAATCGAGCCCAGCACGGGCGCGTGCAGATCGCCCATCACTTCTTCCAACGTGAAAAGCACCGCCGCAATGGGCGTGTTGAACGCCGCCGCCAGCGCCGCCGCCGCCCCGATCGGCACCAGCGCCTTGACGCTCCGCTGCGAGAGTCCCAGCCGGCGGCCCAGCACCGACGCCAGACCCGCGCCCACCTGCACCGACGGGCCTTCGCGCCCCAGAGCCATTCCGCTGGCCAGTGTGACCGCGCACATCGTGAACTTCCCCACCACCGTCCGCAGGCTAATGAAGCCGTCGCGCAAGAACAGCGCCGTCTTGGTTTGCGGAATCCCGCTGCCGCGCGCTTGCGGAAAATAGCGCGCCAGCATGAAACCCGTGCCCAGCGCTCCCGCCACCGGAATCAGAATGCGCCGCCACGCCGGAGCGCCGGCCGGATAGAGCCGCGCCCCCAGATTCTCGGTCAGCAGGATGAACGCCACCACCACCAGCCCGACCGTCGCTCCGATGATCAGCGTCAGGATCAGCAGGATCTTGTCTTCGTGGCGATGTCTTGGGTCCGCAGAAGCGCTGGTTGTGTCCAGAATTCCTCCGTTACGCTAATGGTAGGACAGGCCTCCTGGCCTGTCCACTCTCGGCAAGACGGAACGTGCCCAGCGGCGCGCTTTGCGCCGTGGGCACGTTACCGCCGCAAACCGGAAGAGACTGTCCGGACGCTCTCGCCAACCTACTTCTGCGCCTGCGCCACAATGTGGACGTGCCGGTTTTTCTGCCAGCAGGCTTCGTCGTGCTCGTCGCACACCGGCTTTTCCTTGCCGTAGCTGACCGTCGCCAATTGATCGCTCGGAATTCCCACTTGCGCCAGGTAATCCTTGGCCGCTTGCGCCCGCTCCTGTCCCAGCGCCATATTGTATTCCGCCGACCCGCGTTCGTCGCAGTGGCCCTCTATGGTCAGCTTGTAGTCCGGGTAATCCTTCAGAATGTCGCGCAGTTCGGACGAATCCGCCTGCAGCGCCTGGATCGCATCGGGACGCAACGAGTACTTGTTGTAATCGAAATAGGCGTCTTCGATTCGCGCCAGCAGCGTATCGATGCGCGCGCGCGTTGCCGCATTCGGAGTCCGCTGCGGTTGGCTCGCCCGTTGGGGAGCGGGCGTCTGGGTAGCGGTTCGCGGCTGCTGCGCCACCGGTTGGGTCCGCGGAGCCGTGGCAGTGGGTTGGGGTGCCGGCGGGGGCGGCGCCGCTGCCGCTACCTTCTTCTTGCAGCCGACTCCTACTATCGATACAGTGGCTAACGCCACGATCGCAAGCCCTCGAAAACTCTTCATGAAATACCTCCCTGCTCTTATTGATAGCTTTTCCGCACCGCCGATCCCATCCTGTCCGGACAGGATTCTTTGCGCCCGCGTGTTTGACTACACTTGATTGAGGAGGAAGGTGGCGTGCGAGCACTAGAGTCCTGGGCCGGGAGTCTGGAAGAGAATCCCGCCGGGAAACACCGTCCTAAGCGCCCCTGGCTGGTGCTCACCCTCGGTTTCGGAGGCCTGCTGGTCTTCCTTGTGGCTGCGGCCACCGGCACCCTCATCGTCCTCAATAAGGTTCGCCACACCGAGACCACCATGCGCCAGGCCTTTCTCGGCCGCCTCAGCGCGCTCGACCAGATCCGCGCCGGCATTTATCTCTCCGGCACCTACGTTCGTGATTTTCTGCTCTCCCCCGATCCCAGCGGAGCCCAGGCGGAGATCGCCCGCCTCGCCTCGCTCGAACGTGAGACCCGCTCCGCTCTCGACGCCTACGGTCATTCGCTCGATCCTGACGAACACGCGCCTTTCCTGAACCTTCGCTCCGAAATCGACGCTTACTGGCGCGTCCTCGATCGCACTGTTGCCTGGACTCCCGAGGAACGCCACCGGCTCCGCTACTCGTTCTTTTATGACGAGCTGGTCCCGCGCCGCACCACCATGCTGCAAATCGCCGATCGCATCGCCGCCGTCAATGAGCGCGGACTCAACCGCGCCGAAGAAGACTTGGCCGCCTCCTCCGATGGCTTGCGCCGCTCCCTGATGCTCACCTTTGCCATCGCCCTGGCCGGCGGATTGGTCCTGGCCCTGGTCACCATCGGATTCACTCTGCGCCTGGAGCGCGAACTGGAACACCGCCTCGAAGAGAATGCGCGCGCGCGCGGCGATTTGCGGGAGCTCTCCGCCAGCCTGCTCCGCGCCCAGGAAAGCGAGCGGCGCAACCTCGCCCGCGAACTGCACGACGAAGTGGGCCAATCGCTTTCCGCCATTCTGATGGAAGCGGAAAACGCCGCCTGTGCCGGCGAATTCGCCGAAGCCCGCACCCACCTGGACTCGATCCGCTCGCTAGCCGGCAAGACCGTCAACCAGGTACGCGATCTCGCCCTGCTGCTGCGCCCCTCCATGCTCGACGATTTCGGACTCGTGTCCGCGCTCAACTGGCACGCCCGCGAAATGAGCAAACGCACCGGTCTCCACATCATGGTCTCCGCCGACGACGCTGCCGGCGACCTGCCCGACGAACACAAGACCTGCATCTACCGCCTGGTCCAGGAGGCGGTCAATAACTCGGCCCGCCACGCCCACGCGCGCACCGTCGAAGTCAAGGTCGCGCACGAGCCGCACCGCGTGTTCCTCTCCGTCCGCGACGATGGCGCCGGCTTCGATACGCGCTTCGTTCGCGGCCTCGGCCTGCTCGGCATGGAAGAACGCGTGCACCGCCTCGGCGGGCGCCTGCACATCGATTCGCAACTCGGCCGTGGCACCCTGGTGGAAGCGGAACTGCCGGTGGTGGAATTGGCCGCCGGGAACGGACACAATGCCCATTCGGATTCTCTTGGCTGATGACCACGCGGTGGTTCGCGACGGCGTGCGGGCCCTCCTCGAAAGGCAGACCGACATGGCCGTCATCGCCGAAGCCGCCGACGGCCGCGAGGCCGCGCGGCTTGCCGAAGAACTCGCTCCCGACGTCGCCATCGTGGACATCGCCATGCCCAACATGAACGGCATCGAAGCCACCCGCCGCATTCTGGCCGCCCATCCCCGCACCGCCGTGGTGGTCCTCAGCATGCACCAGGATGAGAGTTACGTCCTCGGCTCCCTAAAGGCCGGCGCCCGCGGTTACCTCTTGAAGGACTCGCTCCGCAGCGAAATCGTGGAAGCCGTGCGGGCGGTTTCGCAGGGCCGCTCGTTCCTCACCCGCAAGATCAGCCGCATGATGCAGGAGGATTACATCCGCCAGATGGAGCAGCGCGGTTTCGAAGACAGCTACGACCTGCTGACCGCTCGCGAGCGCGAGATCTTGCAGCTAGCCGCCGAAGGCCGCGCCAACAAGGAAATCGCCGCCATGCTCCACATCGGCCTAACGACGGTCGAGACCCACCGCACCCACATCCTGCAAAAGCTGAACCTGCACAGCATCCCGGAGTTGATTCTCTATGCCGTCCGCAAAGCCATCATCTCGTAGTGGCGCTGTTGTGCGGTGCCAACTGGCCCCAAAGGAAAAAACTGCAGCTGGAGTGCACCTGGAGGATCGAAGATGGACGGCTGGGTGTATTTTGATCGAAACCCGGGATGCCAAGATGGAAATCCCGGGAGAAACGGAGAATGAACCGTGCGACCCTTGCTTTTCCTGATTGCCTTTGCCGCCGCAGCCGCCTTCGCCGCGGATCGGCCCGAACTTAGCGGAACGTGGCAGCTCAGTTCCACTCACGAAGGAAGACTCAAGTTCGAAACCCTGCTGATTCAGCAGACTCCGGACGGCGTCAAGATTTCCGAATCCGGCGCCAAGGAGAAGACTGTGGACATTGCCTGCGGTGTCGACGGCCACGAGTGCAAGCTCAAGGAAGGAGAAGTCTCTTTCTGGTACAACGGGCCGGCGCTGGTGATGATGGAGATGCACCACAACCGCGATGTCGTCACCAAGACGCGCCTGGTGCTCTCTGAGGATGGCAAGACTCTCAACCTCGAAGTGATCCGCGTTTCGCCGCCCGGATCGAGTTCCACCTATACCTTCAAGAAACAGCCCTAGCGGGGGCAGACGTCTTTATTATGCCAGTTCGAGACTCCGCCGGCTTTCTTACGTGACGTAAGATTCGAAAGGATCGGAAGCCGGAACCATGCAATCCAATGAGCGCCAGCAACATCAAGGCAGCGTTCTTCGGGTGCTCCAATCGAAGGACGAAACGCGTGCCTTTTATGACAAGATCAGCGGCGTCTATGACCTCCTAGCCGAACACAGCGAAGGGCCGGTCCGTCGAGCCGGTCTTGACAGGCTTGCCCCGGCGGCGGGGGAACGTGTCCTGGAGATCGGCTACGGAACCGGCCACTGCCTCATGCAATTGGCACAAGCCGTTGGGCCGGAAGGCAGGGTATTCGGCATTGATCTTTCAGAAGGAATGAGGGCGCGGGCGCGAGAGCGAGTGGAGAAAGAGCACCTGATCGACAGGGTCGAGTTGTCTTGCGGCGACGCCACGCGCCTTCCGTATCCCGACAGCAGCATGGATGCAGTGTTCGTGAGCTTCACGCTTGAACTGTTCGATACGCCCGAGATTCCACAGGTGCTGGCCGAGTGCAAGCGCGTGCTGCGCCCGGGCGGGCGAATCGGAGCGGTCGCGATCACCAAGGAAGGTAAGGAGAGATTCGCTGTCGAAGTGTACGAGTGGACGCACCAGCACTTTCCTAACCTTCTCGACTGCCGGCCGATCTTCGTCCGCCGGGCGCTAGAGGATGCTGGGTTTGCGATCAGAAACGCGACGATCAGGAACATGTGGGTGCCAGTGGAGGTCGTCGTTGCGACGAAGGTCTAATACGCTTAGGAAGCTAACGCAGCATGGGAATCTGGAGCGAAAAGGGGTCAGCGGAAAGGAGCGGAAAGGGGTCAGACGCATTTTTCGCCCGCCGCGCAGTATCCCGGCGCACCCATTCGGCAGGTTCTCATCAATTTTCAGTTTCAAACTGTATGTTCCAAGGGAAGGTCCGCCGGGCGAAAAGGGGTCAGACGCATTTCCCGCCCGCCCGCACCGCCGGCCCGCTATCCAACGCGGAATCGTATGCGATCGGAGGACCGGTGACTGACGGGACGATCCCAGTGGCTTTTAAATTAGCGATCACTCCCGTGACACGCCGGTCACGTCCGGGGCGATGAACCGGCCGGGGAACGTTGCCGCCCGGTTCATGGTATCCTAGAACTGGGATGAAAACCTGATGCGCAGGCCGGCTTACGGTGAACAGCCCTTGTATTGGGTGGGCTCTGCGAAACGAGACTTGCTGGCGTTCCCCGAAGCGGTCAAAGACGGTATTGGCACTGCTCTGAGCATCGCTCAATTGGGCGGGAAACACCCCGCCACAAAGCCGTGGAAGGGGGCGGGCTCCGGAGTGCTTGAGGTCGTGGAGGATTACGACGGAATCACCTATCGCGCCGTTTATACCGTTCGCTTCCGTTGGGCCGTGTATGTGTTGCAATGTTTTCAGAAAAAGTCGCGCAGGGGCATTCAGACACCGAAACCGGATGTGGATCTCGTTTCACAGCGCCTGAGACTAGCCAGACAGGACCATGAGGAGCGATATGGCAAGACCAAACGCGGAACTTAGCGGAAAAATCGTGCGGAGCTCGGGCAACGTATTCTCTGACCTCGGCTTTGAGGACGCCGGCGAACGGCAGACGAAGGTTCGTCTGGCCATAGCGATCAATGACGTCCTACAGCGGCGCGGGTTATCGCAGGGAAAGGCAGCGGAATTGTTGGGCATCAACCAGCCCAAAGTCTCGGCTCTCTCAAAATATCGCCTGGAGGGTTTCTCCGTGGAGCGCCTGATGCGGTTCCTTACGTCGCTCAACCAGGACGTTGAGATTATCATCCGCAATAGGCTACGGACTCGTCGCCCGGGGCGGGTCTATGTCACGGCTGCTTGAAAGGTTCTCGCCGCGACTGCCGGAGGGTATGCCCGGATTTTGGCGAAATCCAGGTCCAGCGTGATCAGGACCCGGCCCTCGCCTGGAGCCTTGAGCGCTATCGCAGAATCCTCCGCTCCTGTCAGCCGTTCATCGGTAACCGTGTCGGCCTCGAACCCCTCGCCGCGCAGTATCCCGGCGCACCCATTCGGCAGGTTCTCATCAATTTTCAGTTTCAAACTGTATGTTCCAAGGGAAGGTCCGCCGTGCCCTCCCGCGCGAGCGCGGCAGCGTAGGACAGCGCTGCCTGAATATCCGGTTCCTGCATGCAAGGGTAGTTGGCAATGATTTCTTCGCCTGGTACGCCCGCGGCAAGGTTGTCGAGGACGACGGAAACCATCACGCGAGTGCCGCGGATACACGCCTTCCCGTGACAGACCGCCGGGTTAATCGCGATGCGCTCCTGCCAGTCGACCATACCTCATTCTACCTCGCGGGCCGCGCGAAAAAGATATCGTGATCGTGCCCTAATACGTGCTTGGTGCGTCGGACGATTGCGGTCACGGCCACGGTTCTTGCCTTCCCATCGACCGCGAAAAAAATCCGGTAGCTGCCCACACGGCGGCGCCAGAGATTGCCTTCACCTTCCAGTTTGAGCACGTTGCCGGCAAACGGATCGACAGCCATCGATCGGACCGCGTCTCCGATCTTGGCTTGGTCTCTAGCGGGAAACTTCGCGGTTTGCTTTTGCGCCGGCTTTGCGACGGTTACTGTCCAGGCCATGGAGAAAATCGGTTAAGGATACGCACTCGCCGCGGGCAATGGCGGATTCGCCTTTGCGGATGGCCGCCAATTCGGATTTGGTTGGTTTGTACGTGGCTGGCTTTGCCGGAGCAATAGTGATGGTGCTGGAAGACACGCTGAACTCCAAGCGGTCGCCGCTTTTGATTCCCGCCTTGCGCTGAACGCTGGGAGGAACTACCAACTCAGTTTTGCTCTTCACGGTGATGGTCATACGGAAAATCGATAATGTAATTCTGCTATTAGCATAGCAGACAGGCGGTTTCTGCCGGCGGCGCGCCGACGAAAGGGAGACGGAATGCGATACTCTCCTCTCGCTCAAAGTCCCGGTCACAAAAATCTTTCGCCTCAATTTGGCTTGTTTTCACCCACTTGCAGTTTCTCTCTCGCGGCTTCGCACTCGCCTCCATGCTACTTTTGAATCGGGTAAGGAGTTGCGCTCGTCGCAATCTTCCTCGCCCGTTACTTGCTGGCCAGCAAGCGTTGCTTTTCAGGTGGTACTGATACTTCTCGGCGGCTGTTAAG
>JBEKQS010000066.1:0-30397 GCA_049519475.1 Bryobacteraceae bacterium
CCGACCTGTATGCCGACCTGCTCCCGCAGGTTCTGCGGGAGAACCACCTGGTACTTGTTCTTCACGGTCACGATTGTCATGAGGTTTCGATTCCAACAGTTGAACTGTTCGCCTAGCTCTACAATAACCCAAGACAGCGGCGTGGGACGGCGCACCTTGGATTAATGCGGCAAATTCCTTCCTTGCGTAAACAACGAAACAAATGAGAGCGCATTGAAAGATGCGTGCATGATGGCCGCCGCCCGCGTCGATCCGGTGGCCTGCCGCATCCATCCGAACGTAGCGCCCGCCAGGCCAATCTGCACCGCCGAGCGCCACGAATCCCCATATTCCCAATAATGCAGCATCCCGAACGGCGCGGCAGCCATCAGGACGCCGGCCGCCGCTCCGAAACTGCGCACCAGCAGCGGCTGCAAGAACCCGCGAAAGGCCAGCTCTTCGCACACCGGCGCCACAATCGTGCCAAACACCGTCACCACGACCAGCGACGCCACGGGGCCTTTCATCATCTCCACGATCGGACCGCTGGTCGGCGGCGTCGCAATCAAGTGGCCCACAAGACCCACCGCCAGCGCGGCTGCCAGTCCGGCAATCACGTTCCAGAGAAACGGTAGCCCGGTGGAGTTCCATCCCAGTGACCGCCAAAAGGGCCGGTCGTACTGCACCCGCAAAATCACCATGAGCGCAGCGAACAAGAGCGCGTAGCCGATCAGCGTTTCCGGCACCGCTTCTTCCGCTGGCGCGGCCGCGCGCCAGTGCAGCAGCGCCATCGCCAGTTTTACCAGCCCGAATCCGGCAAACATGCAAGGCAGCGACAGCCCTGCCACCAGAAACAAATCGGCGTACCCCCAGAACGGCACGCGCTGCGGCTCCGGTGGCGCTGGAACGCCGCCCTCCGGCACCGGCCCTGGATCGGGAAGCGCCAACTCGTCGCTCATGAATCCTTCTCGATCAGTGCCGCCGCCAGCAGCGGAATCATCAGCTCGTGGTGTCCGGTAATCGCGTAGCCTCCACCGGCGGAACCCGCATGCGGCCGTTCCACCACGTTCACGAGTGGCCGGTAGTGCTGCAGGAAATCGAAATTCGCGGTGGTGAAGCCGGCCAGCGGATGCCCCAGGTTTCGCACCGCCGAAACCGCCTTCAGAAAAACCTCCGGCATCACCACCGCGGAGCCCACATTGAGATAGACGCCGCCTTCATTCAAATCCGCCACCAAGGCCGCGAACAAGCGGAAGTCGCGATGCGACGCGCTCCCGATGGCCGCCCCGTCCGCCGCCGGATGCAGGTGCGGTGTATCGGTCCCAATCGCCACGTGCACCGTTACGGGCGTCGAGTGCCGGTAAGCCTGAAGCACCAGGCTCGCTTCCGCGCCCGGCAGGCCGGCCTGCTCCGCCAGCCACTTCCCCAACGCCTCCCCCATGCCCAGCCCATCGCGATCGCCCTCCGCGATCGCGCGGTTCATATCGCGCCCGGTCTCTTCCGCCGCGCCAAAGCGTCCGTCGGGCAGCACCGCCTCCACATCTTCACTGGTATGCGAGGCCAGCGCAATTTCGAAATCGTGGATGGACGCCGCTCCGTTCATCGCAAAGCCCGTCGCATACCCGCGCCGCATCAAATCGATCAGCACCGGAGCCAGGCCGCACTTGATCACATGCCCGCCCAGCCCCCACAGGATGGCCCGCCGCCGCGCCCGCGCCGCCGCCACCGCTTCCACCACCGCGCGAAATCCATCCGCCGCCAAAACGTGCGGCAACGAACCCAGCCACCCGGCCACTCCCGAGCCTTTCGCATAGGGCAAAGCGAAGTCCGCCACTTTCACTTTGCCGCCGCGCTCCGCCAGGCCAACCGTGCGCAGGCCCGCCAAGTCCAAAGGACGCTTCGAATATTTGCTCATGCCGCCACCCCGCTGCGCAGCACCTTGCGCAACGCCTCCGCCGTATAGCTCTTCTTCGAGCGGCTCACCTGCTCCGGCGTCCCGCTCGCCACGATCTTCCCGCCGTATTCTCCGCCATCCGGTCCCAGGTCGATGATCCAATCGGCGGTTTTCATGACGTCCACGTTGTGCTCGATCACCACCACCGTATTGCCCAACCCCACCAGCCGCTGCAGCACGTCCAGCAACTTCCGCACATCGTCGAAATGCAGCCCCGTGGTCGGCTCGTCCAGCAGATAAAACGTGCGCCCGGTCTGCCGTTTGCTCAGCTCCTTGGCCAGCTTGATACGCTGCGCCTCGCCGCCCGAAAGCGTTGTCGACGATTGTCCCAGGTGCACGTATCCCAGCCCCACGTCCAACAGCGTTTGCAGCTTCGCGCGAATTTGCGGCAGGTTCTCCATCAGCGGCAGAGCTTCTTCCACCGTCGCATCCAGCATATCCGCGATCGAGTGGCCCTTGAATTTCACCTGCAGCGTCTCGCGATTGTAGCGGCGCCCGTGGCATACGTCGCACGTCACGTAAACGTCCGGCAGAAAATTCATCTCGATCCGTTTCAGCCCATCGCCCTGGCACGCCTCGCACCGCCCGCCCTTCACGTTGAAGCTGAACCGCCCGGGCTTGTATCCCCGCTCGCGCGATTCCGGCAACATGGCATAGAGATCCCGAATGGGCGTGAAGAGCCCCGTATAAGTGGCCGGATTCGAACGCGGCGTCCGCCCGATGGGCGCCTGGTCGATGCGAATCACTTTGTCGATCTCACCCACGCCGTCGATGCTCTCGTGCGCGCCCGGCTCTTCATGCGACCCGTAAATCTCCTTCGCCAGCGAGCGGTACAGGATCTCGTTCACCAGCGTCGATTTGCCGCTGCCCGAAACCCCCGTCACCACCGTCAGCAGCCCCAGCGGAATCTCGGCGTCGATGTTTTTCAGATTGTGCTCAGTGGCGCCGCGAATGATGAGCTTCTTCGATCCCGGCTTCCGCCGCTCGGCCGGAACCGGAATCTCCAGCGCTCCCGAAAGATAGCGGCCGGTCAGCGAGTTCGCATCGCGCCGGATGTCGTCCGGCTCGCCCGCCGCCACCAGTTCCCCGCCCAGCCGTCCCGCGCCCGGCCCCAGGTCGATCACGTAGTCCGCCCGCTCGATGGTCTCCGCGTCGTGCTCCACCACCAGCACCGTATTCCCCATATCGCGGAGGTGCGCCAGCGTCTCCAACAGCCGCCCATTATCGCGCGGGTGCAGCCCGATGGAAGGCTCGTCCAGCACGTACAGCACGCCGCGCAGCTTCGAGCCGATCTGCGTCGCGAGGCGTATGCGCTGCGCCTCGCCGCCCGAGAGCGTGGCCGCCGATCGCTCCAGGCTCAGGTAATCCAGCCCCACCGCCGAAAGAAACTCCAGCCGCCGGCGGATCTCATCCAGCACCCGCCCGGCAATCTGCATCTCGCGATCGTGGAACTCCCAGTTCCGCACCGTCACCAGCGCGCGCGCCAACGGCAGGGCCGTGAACTCCGCGATCGAGAAGTTCTTTACCCGCACCGCCAGGCTCGCCGGCCGCAACCGCCTCCCCTTGCACGCCGGACACTCCACCGGCGACATGTAATCCGTCAGCCAGTCGCGGTAACCTTCCGGCGCTTCCCGGTAAATCTGGTCCAGGATTTTGAGGATCCCTTCGAACCCGTTGCCGCCTTCGAGCAGCAGGTCGCGCGTCTTCCGCGGCAAATCCTCGAACGGCTTCTTCAAATTCACGCGCGCGCGCTTGGCAAATTCTTCCAGTTGGCTCTGCATCGACCACGAACTGGCCGCCGGCCCCAGCCCGCCATCGAGCAGCGGCTTCGACCCGTCCACAATCACTTTCACGGGGTCGAACGTCCACTTGCTTCCCAATCCGTGGCATTCCTCACACGCGCCGTATGGGCTGTTGAATGAGAACGACCGTGGCTCCAATTGCGGGATGCTCGCGCCGCACTCCATGCACGCCAGCTTTTGCGAATACAGCCGCTCTTCGCCGTTCACCACCACAATCAACACCAGCCCGTTGGCCAGTCGCGTGGCCGTTTCGATGGACGCTTCCAGGCGCTTCTCGATCCCTGGCTTTACCAGCAGCCGGTCCACCACCACTTCGATAGTGTGATTCCTGCGCCGGTCCAGCGGAATATCTTCGTCCAGCGACCGCAGCACTCCATCGATCCGCGCCCGCACAAAGCCCTGCCGCGCCAGCTTCTCCAGATCCTTCTTGTATTCGCCCTTGCGCCCACGCACCACCGGCGCCATCACCATGATCCGGTCCTCGGGCTTCAGGGCCACCACGTGCTGCAGAATCTGCTCGGTGGTCTGCCGGGAAATCTCGTTGCCGCACACCGGGCAATGCGGCGTCC
Organism: Bryobacteraceae bacterium; assembly: GCA_049519475.1. Lineage (GTDB taxonomy): Bacteria > Acidobacteriota > Terriglobia > Bryobacterales > Bryobacteraceae > PALSA-129. The sequence goes on from JBEKQS010000066.1 coordinate 4,305, forward strand.
CGATGGAAGAGTACAAGAGCCGCAGGTAGTCGTAGATCTCCGTGATGGTCCCCACCGTCGATCGCGGGCTGCGGCTGGTGGTCTTCTGTTCAATCGAAATCGCCGGACTCAGCCCGTCGATCGAATCCACATCCGGCCGCTCCATCTGGTCCAGGAATTGCCGCGCATACGTCGAAAGCGTCTCCACGTACCGCCGCTGCCCTTCCGCATAAATCGTATCGAACGCCAACGACGATTTCCCCGACCCGCTCAGCCCCGTAATCACCGTCAGGCTGTTGCGGGGTATTTCCACGTCGATGTTTTTTAAGTTGTGCTGGCGCGCGCCATGCACAGTGATCCGGTCCAGCATAGTGGTTTACGAGTGGAAAGGGCGAATCTCTTATTGTGACGCGGCTTGTGCCGGTTCCGCAAATTGCGCTATAAGAAAGTGAGCTATGAACAAATGCGCGCGGTGTGGAGCACATCTACGACGCGTCCACCGGACGTTCTTCGAACGTTTCAGTTACATGGCGATTTACGAGTGCAAGAGCTGCGCCGTGGAGGAGTTCGTTCCCCGCCGCTTCCGCCTCCACTTCGGCGGCCAGGCCCGTTGCCCGAAATGCGGCACGTTCCGCATTGTGCGGCTCAAGGCCCCCGATCGCATCGACCCCATGTTCAAGGGCTTCTTCAACCTGCTGGAAAGACTGTCCGGCGGCCGCCTGCACCACTGCCGTTATTGCCGCATCCAGTTCTACGACCGGCGCAGGCTCGCTACCGAGGCAGCCGGTGAACCCACCGAACCCCAAACCGCAGCTCCCAATGGCGCCCGGTCGGATGCATGATTCCGCCGCTGCGCTTCACCGCGTCTCCTGAGGACGCCTCCCGGCGGCTCGACCAACTGCTTCGCGAACGCCTTCCGCAGTTCAGCCGCGCCCGCCTGCAGGAGTGGATCCGTTCCGGCGGCGTCCGGGTCGCCGGCCTTCCGAGCCGCGCCTCCCACACCGTGCGCGCCGGCGAAACCATCGAAGTGGAACCCGCCGATCCACCCCCCTTGCGCGCCACGCCCGAAACCATCCCGCTCTCCATTCTCTACGAAGATGACGACTTGGTTGCCATCGATAAGCCCGCCGGCATGGTGGTCCACGCCGGCGCCGGCGTGCATTCCGGCACCCTGGTCAACGCCCTGCTCGGCCGCTTCGATGCCTTGTCGGAGGTCGCCGGCGAACTCCGCCCCGGCATTGTCCACCGCCTCGACCGCTTCACCAGCGGCGTCCTGCTGGTCGCCAAGAACGACCAGGCGCACCGCAACCTCGCCGCCCAATTTGCCAACCGCCAGGTCGAAAAAGTGTACTTCGCGCTGGTCCACGGCTCCGTCAAAGCCGACAGCGGCCGCATCGACCGCCCCATCGCCCGCGACCCCGTGCGTCGCGCCCGCATGACCGCCCGTCTCGCCGAGGGCCGCGCCGCGTGGTCCGAATACCGCGTGCTGCGGCGCTTCCGCGCCTTCACCCTGCTCGAAGTCAAGATCGGCACCGGCCGCACCCACCAGATCCGCGTTCACCTCTCCAGCATCGGCCACCCGGTGGCCGGCGATACGCTCTACGGCGCGCCCTCCACTTCCGAAGGCATGCCGCCGCTCGGCCGCTATTTCCTGCATTCCCACCGCATCCGTTTCCGCCTGCCCTCCACCGGCGAAGAGATCTCGATCGAATCCCCGCTCCCGCCCGAGTTGGAATCCTGGATAGCTCAACTGCCCCCCACGCTATAATCGGACCATATGAGCTCCCGCGTTCTCCTGCCGGCCGCAGGAGTGCTGGCCGCCGCCGTCTGGGCCGTAGCGCAACAGACTCCGCCGCCACCGCCGAAACCGGACCCCGCCCAGCAGGGCGACGATACCGCGCGCATTTCCGTCGAGGTCACGCGCGTCAGCATGCTCTTCTCTGTCATCGACAGAAAAGGCCGCTTCGTCACCGATCTCACCAGGGACGATTTCGACGTTCTCGAGAACAAGCATCCGCAAGTCATTCAGGAATTCGCCGCCGAATCCAACCTTCCCCTGCGCCTCGGCATTCTGATCGATACCAGCAACAGCATCCGCGAGCGTTTCCGCTTTGAGCAGGACGCCGCCGGCGAGTTCCTCAAAGACGCCATGCGCACCAACAACGACAAGGCCATGGTGCTCAGCTTCGACAGCAACGCGGAGATGGTCGCCGATCTCACCACCGATACCGATAAGCTCGACTCCGCCATCCGCGGGCTCCACGCCGGCGGCGGCACCGCGCTCTACGATGCCATTTATATGGCCTGCCACGACAAACTGGCCCAGGAACAGCCCAGCTACAAGTTCCGCCGCGTGGTTGTGGTAGTCTCCGACGGCGAAGACAACAGCAGCCAGTTCACGCGCGATCAGGCCCTCGAAATGGCGCTCAAATCCGACGTCGTGATTTTCGCCATCTCCACCAACATGACCCGCATCGAGTCCGACGGCGACAAGGTCCTCAAATACTTCACCCAGCAAACCGGCGGCCGCGCCTTCTTTCCCTTCAAGGTGGAAGACCTCGCCCAGTCTTTCGAGGTCATCGCCGAAGAGGTGCGCCACCAGTACACCATCCTCTACCGCCCCGAGCCGCTGATAGCCGACGGACTGTTCCACCAGGTGCAGGTGAGTGTGAAAGGCCACAAAGAACTGATCGTTCGCGCCCGGAATGGGTATTACGCGCCCAAGAAGTAGGCGGGCGCCTGGCGCCAGTGTTCATTTGAGTCGTTGAGTGGGGGTTGCTGGAGGACTTGTCTCAGAGAACGGGACTTCTAGCCCGCGCCGATTGCGGAGTCAAAGGTCCTCAATCAAGCATGGGCTGGCGGTGAGTTACGCCCCGTTCCGGGGCTCTCTGTAGCGCGCTCGGATTCCACAGGGCTTGCGCCCTGGGCTATTATCTTTCGCCCTTGCGGGCTAGCCGGGCTGCGCCCGGCTGCACCGATTGGCAATCGGTGCGCAGGATACCATCCTGCCCCACCACCGGGCGGGCGATCACCGAGATTCCGGAGGCAAGCGTTTGGCTTAAGCGCACCTGGTCCCCACCTTTGCCGATGCGCACCAACAGAGAAGCGCTGCGCGTTCCCGCTTCGACTGTGATTGCCATTCCCGGCTTCAGACCTAGACGGGTCATCTCACGGAGAACGGAGGGGTCGCGGTCCGACACGCTGCTGATAACGGCTGGTATTCCACATGCCCATCTTGATAACAGCACCTCTTGCCGGGCCGGAAGCGCCCCGCTTCGCTCGGGGATCAGGTGCCCATGCGGGTCGGTTTCCGGGTCTCCCAATTTCGCAGCGATGCGATCCTCAAGCTTCTCCGAGATGAAATGTTCCAGCCGCTCGGCCTCATCGTGAACTTCGTCCCAGGAATAGTCGAGGAAATCATGGAGGAAACGCTCCAGCAAGCGGTGATGGCGAAGAACCTCCAGCGCGCGCCTCCTCCCGGTTGCCGTCAAACGCACGCCGCGGTGCTTTTGGTATTTCACAAAGGGCGGCTTCTGTGCCGCGAGCTTTTGGAGCATACCGGTCACGGACGCGGCACGGATGCCGAGATGCCGGGTGAGTGAGTTGCCGGTCACGCGTTGGTCTTCAGGCCCGGCCAGCTCCAGGATGGCTTTCAAATAGTTGTCTACAGATTCCGTGGTGTGCGGCCGGCGTTTTCTAGGTAGCACTAAATTTGAGGATACTCCGGTCAACGGCCGGCTGCAATTGGGTGGATCCATTTGGTCGATCCTCGTTTGGATGGTCCGCGCGGGTGGCTAAGTGCACCGTTTCATCAATAGCCTCTGGTATTCCGCGAAGAACGCTCCCTCACGGTCGCGGCTCTGATCCGAGCCGCGCGCGTAAGCAAGCGCTTTGCTTGACGGGGGGAAACGGATATAGTTAAATTAGGTATGCCTAAATCATGGCCCCGCCATCTGGCCGTCCTAGTCTTGTTTTTGGCGCTGCGTGTTCCGGCGATGGCCCAGGGCGAGACGACGAGCGCGATTGTCGGGGCGGTCACCGATCCTGCCGGCGCGGCGATCCCCGGCGCGACCGTGACTTTGACCAGCAGCGAGAATGGCCTGAAGCGATCCGTGAAAACAGACGATGGCGGGCGCTTCAGCTTTCCGCAACTCAAGCCGGGAATGTACTCGGTGAAAGTGGAAGCAGGGGGCTTTGAAGCACAGCAGAACAACAATTTGCCGGCTGGTCTCGGGCAGAAGCAAACGGCCGATTTCAAACTCAACATCGCATCGGCCAGCGACAGCATCCTGGTGCAGGAGCAAGCGGCCCTGATCAACCCGGAGAATCCCAACACCTCGACGACGCTGACCGCCCGATCCATTGAAAACCTCCCCAATCCGGGTGGCGACATGACCTACCCGCTGCAGTTTGCCGCCGGCGCCCTCATCAACACCGCAGGCAGCGGGAACGACTTCGTTGGTGGCACCAACGGCTATGGCAACGTCCAATTCAATGGCCTGCCATCGCTCTCCAACGGGTATATCGTGGATGGACTGGAAACCAACGATCCGCTGACCAATCTGAACAGCGGGCTTTCGACCAATCTGGTGCTGGGGTTGAATTCGATCGCTGAGGTGACCGTAAACACCGTCTCCTACGCAGTCGATCAGGGTCGGTACGGCGCCGCTCAGGTCAACTATGTCACGAAATCCGGTACGAATCGGTTTCACGGAAACCTATACGAGCTTTGGAACGGCTCAAAGTTCAATGCCGCTGATTTCTTTACGAACTCGACAGCCGGAAACCACAAGCCACGCTCCACGGTGAATCACTTCGGCGGGAGTCTCGGAGGCCCGATCATCCAGGAAAAGCTGTTTTTCTTCTTCGACTCCGAATGGGTTCGGATTGCGCTCCCGATCGTCAGCGCCACGACAGTGCCCACGCCGGCATTTCAGAACTATGTGCTGGAGCAATTGCCGCGCGGTGGGGTGGATTCCATAACCGGATCGACCTATCAGCCAGCGCCCCAGCTCGTGCCGTTCTACCAGAAGCTCTTTTCGCTTTACGGCAATACGGCGGGGACACCGCTCGCGGTTCTCGGCTGTCCGTTCAACAGCGATGGGGCCGTTGCGGGCGGCAACCCTCCCAATGGAAACGGTTGCGCGAACCGGCAGAGCGTTTCGCATTCCAGTGATGATCGCGAGCAGGTGCAGACGGCTCGCATCGACTACAACATCGACGCTGAGAACACTACCTGGTTCCGGTTTCAAGCCGACACCGGCCTGCAGGCCGCCTACACCGATCCAATCAATCCGGTGTTCAATGCCATCTCTCCGCAGCCCCTTTACTCATTTGCATCGGGCTACACGCATGTGTTCTCCGGGCATCTGGTGAACTACTTCAACCCGGCGTTTTCGTGGTACGAGAGCCTGTTCGGGCCAACCGATTTTCAAAAGACCCTGGCGGCGTTTCCCATCGTCCTCCAGGGCGGCGGCGCCAACGCGCCGTTCACCACGCTCGGAGGGCTCGACAATACGTGGGTGCAGGGGCGGCGCGCCACGCGTTTCTTTATCAACGACAATCTCGCCTGGGCGGTCGGCTCGCACGAACTCCAGTTCGGAACCAACAACCGGATCTTCCGCCTGAACGACTATGATTTCGGTGAGGGTGTAGTCCCGCTCGTCACCTACACGACCCTGCCGCAATTCATCTACGGTGTTGCATCGACGGCTTCGAGAACCTTTCCGCTGGCCAATTCGCAGCCATACAACTTCCTCAATCTGGATTTTTATGCGCAGGACACATGGAAGGTTACGCGCACATTGACCTGGACCTTCGGCCTCCGCGATACGTACAATTCAAATCCCCTGAATCCCCATAACGCAGTGGCGCGCCTCGCCGGGTCGTTCGATTCCATTTCCCACGATGTGAATCAGCCGCTGAGCCAGGTCATTCGGACCGGGCAGGAGACGATTTTCGCCGCGACGCCCGCCGCGATGCTACAGCCGAGAACCGCCATAGCGTGGCAGATGGCGCCACACACGGTGCTGCGCAGCGGCTTTGGTCTGTTCAGCGACATGCTGCCGGGCAGCGTGGTCGATACCGTGGGCACGAATCCTCCCTATTCGAAGACATTCCAGGGCGGATTGCTGGGCACGGCAGGGGGAGTGGCAATTGCTCCAGGAGTTCCGAACAGCGCGATCGATTCGACCGCGGCGGCGAATCAGCTATTCAACTCAGGCTTCGCTCAAGGCCAGCTTTCCTGCGCCTCAAGCCTGGCGAACGCGGGTTCCTGCCTTCCTCCGATTTCGATTACCGCGGTTCCGGACGGCAAGCTCCACGCGCCTTACTTCATGCAGTGGAGTTTCGCAGTGGAACAGCAAATCGGCAATGCCTTCAATCTGCGAGCCCAGTATGTAGGCACGCGCGCGGTCAATCAGCCCTATGAGACGCAAGTAAACGGTTATCAGACGGTCTGCGAGGGCTGCTTCGCGCCGTTTCCGTACGGGCAGCCGAAAGATCCTCGCTTTGCATCCGTAACGCAGTTGAGCACTGGTGCGAACAGCCACTACAACGGTCTCCAGTTGACGGCCGACAAGGCGCTGGGGCACGGCATTCAGGTTCAGGCCAACTACACGTGGAGCCGCTGCATGGACACCGTCTCAAACGGCGGATTCCTGCCATTCGCCGCAGGCGCCATTCTTTCACCGCTGCCGGGTGAGCTTGGCCGCCAATATGGTCCCTGCGATTACGACGTGCGGCAGAATTTCACAGCCCAATACGTTTACCAATTGCCGATCAATGTCCGGAATCATATGCTGGCCCGGGCGCTGAACGGATGGCAGCTCTCCGGCACCGTCTTTTGGCATAGCGGCTTGCCATTTTCGGTTTTGAGCGCGCCGTATTCCGCCAATGGCAACGGCATCGTTCAGGGCAGCGGCCCGCAATATGCCAGCGTGGTTTCCGGCGCGCCACTGTACGACCACAATCCGATCCCCGGCGTGACTCAGCCCGGAACGATTCAGTGGCTCAACCCCGATGCGTTTGCTTCAGTTGTCGACCCGAGCACCGGGGCCTGTGCCGGCGGCGACAGCCCGAAGAATTGCCAGTTCGGCAATCTCGGCCGCAACGCGTTACGCGGTCCTGATTTCTTCTGGGGCGACCTGTACCTGACCAAGTGGTTGCAATTCACAGAGCGCCTGAAGCTGCGCATCGACGGCCAGCTCTTCAACGTGCTCAATCATCCAAATTTTGGCCTCCCGGTTTTGGGGTACGCGGGGATTCCGGGCAAACCCTCCACCCAGACCGGATTCGGAGCGCTCAGCTATCCGACTTCGCCCCCGACGGGACTGTTAGGCGTCGGATTGGGCGGGGACAGCTCGCCTCGCATGATCGCGTTTCAGGCTAGATTGGAATTCTGAAGGACTGGGCCGAACGGGCAGGTGCGGTTTGCGATTTTAAAAGTGGAAAGAAATGGTCGCCGTCAACGCGCGCGGCGAAACATAGTGCGTTCCGCTGAAGGTCGAGAGGAAATTGTACAGCGCCTCCCGGTTCGTCAGGTTGGCCACCGCCAGCCGGGCGCTCCACTTGTACCGCTCGCCATGGAAGAGGTTGTCGTCTCCCACCGCCATGTCGAAGAGATTCCGCGGCGCGATGCGTGGCGGGTTGCGATCGTCGTTTTCCGTCCCGGCCGCCGGGATCTTGAGCAGGGTCGAGCCATACTGCGAGGCGGGGCACAGGCCGCTGGCGCTAATCGGGGTGGCAGGCGTCGCATGCACGCTGCCGCAAAAGAGTCCGGCCTGAAACTGCTGATCGGGCGACAGTTTCGAAACGTCCACCATGGAATCGGTTCCATTCGGCCCATTGTTGCAATTGCCGCCCGCGCACGGCACCTGTCCGGCCACTTGGCCGCTGTCGTAGCGCCAGGTGAAACCGAACCACGGCCCGTTCCTCCAGGGCTGATATTGCACGTGCGTGGTCTGGTTGAACACTTCGTCATGATCGATGCGGAACACCGTGCTGCCCGCCGGCGTGGAGCCGATCCCGCTCACTTGCGGTGTGAAGAAGCGCGCCGCCACGCTGGAGAAAACCACGAACGCCGAAAGGCCATGCCAGTTCGGCATGGTGGCCCGAACCGCATAGCCTGGGATCTTGGAATGGTCCCACTCGATCGGGAACGTGATCGGCGTGCTGCCGAAGACGCTGAAATCGTAGGCCCTGTTGGTGTACTTCCAGATGTATTCGCCATCCACCGTCAGGTACTTTCCAAAAGCCTGTTGCAGGCCCACGTGGAACTCATTGCGCGTCCCCGGTGACAGCGGCGTGGTATTGCACGCTCCCAGCGTCGACATCAGCGCGTTGACCACCGCGTCGTTGCATCCCAGGCTGGAAAGCACCAGGTTCTCGTTGAATGGGGTTTCCATGGTCCGGGCATACGAAGCCCGCACCACCGAGTGGGTCGCCTTGATATTGTACGCCGCGCCCAGGCGTGGCTCCAGTTGCGTGGATTTTGTGATGCCGTTGTAGCCATCCAGGCGAAGGCCCACATTGAAGTTCCAGTTCTTCACCGTAATGTTGTCCTGGAAGAACAGCGCCGTCTCCTTGATGTCTCCATTGCCGTTAAAGGTGTACGAGCCGCTTCTGGAAACGGGGCAACCGTCCGAGCCCGGCAGGATGCCGGTTCGCGTCAGGTCATAGCATTCCAGCAGAGGCACGAATTTGGGATTCGGCGAGAGCGAGCCCGTGCACTGCGCCGGATTCATCAGCGACGCCGGCGTGTTCGGGCTGCCGTCGGCATTGAGGCAGACCGCGTTAAGGGTGGGATCGACGATTCCGAAAGTGTCGTGCTCCCCCAGCAGTGTCTGATCGTACGAAAAACCCACCTTGATGTTGTGAGCGCCGTTCACATACGCGAGATTCGCGTGTCCCCCGACGTTGGTGAGCCGGCGGTTTTGCCCAACCGTCTCGCTTTGCAAATCCGGGGTGAAATCGGCGAACGGGTCGCGGGAGGGGTAATAGTTGAACTGATCCTGCCGTGCGAATGCGCCCAGCGTAAAGAGCGTATGCGCGCCGAACAGATGTGTCCAAGTGGGAGCAATGTTAAACGTCCGGATCTTGGCGTGCTGATCCTGCGATCCCACCGGCAGGCCGTTGGGACCAAAGCCGTTATTATTTACCACGACTCCCGACCATGCCGATGCGTCTTGCCCATCGAAGGAATTCGGCGACTGGAACCAGGACCGCGTGTAGCTCAAATTGAGATTGATGGTGTCGGTCTGCGAGGGTTTAAAGTCGATTCGGTCAAACATGTTTGCCTGGTTACCGCGATCGTGCATCACCGTCCATTCCGGACCATCCAGGAACCGGTCCGTACCCATCCCGTTGGCGGAAATGAAATTGCCCCATGACTTCCCGCCATATGCCAGGTTGAAGCCGGCGCTCTCAGTGCCGAACGTGCCATAGGACGTGTCGATTTGGCCATGCGGCGTGTTCTCGCCCAGGCCGGAGCGCGTCGTCACCACAATCACCACGCTGGTCTTGTCGCCGTATTCGGCCGGCGGCGCGCCCTGGATCACTTCCATCGACTGCACCGAATCCAGCGGAATCTGGTTCGAAAACACTTTGCTCTGCTGGTCGGTAATCTTTTGCCCGTCCACCGAAAACGAGTTGGACGCGTGATCGCCAAAGCCGTGAAACATACCATCGGAATCCGCGCTGATGCCCGGCGCGGCCATGGTCACCAGCGAACTCAGCGACGAAGATTGACCCGACAAAGGCAGCTTGTCGAACAGGTCGCGATCCATGTCCGTGTGGGCGATGGGATCGACTTCCAGCATCGCCTCGGCCTGGGCCGACACGGCCACAGTCTGGGCTTCCGCGCCGATCTGGAGACTGAGTTTGACTTCCACCGGGATCGGCGAACGCACGTCCACATCCTGCCCGCTCGCCTGGAAACTGGGCGCCTTCCCGTTCACGCGATACGGATTGAACGGGAGGTTGTCGAACTCGAACTTGCCCTGGCTGTCGGTCACCGCGCTGCGGCTGTAATGCGACACGGGATTCTGGATCTCCACCGCCGCACTCACGATGGCTGCACCCGAAGGATCGAGAACCCAGCCGCGAAGCGTCCCGGACGTGCCGCTGCTCGACTGGGCTTGCATCAAGCCGGCGAAAACAACAAGAAAAAGCGATGGGGCAAACCCGGACCACAAACAGCGAGATTCCTTCATAATATGAAGTATCGAATCGCGCGCGCACGCGGCCTATTCTATTCGCACGGGCGGGCGCAATCAATCCGGGAGCGGACCGAATCTATCCATGAGCGGGCTGACGTGACGTGCTCAGCATTGCCGGCTGCGCGTACCATATAGGAAGGCCATCGGCTGCGTCCGCCGATGTCAGAATCTGACCCGGCTACAGCCGGATTTCGCCCGCTCATGACTTTTCCGTGCGACTGCACCGGTTTTCGCGTTACCTCCTTGATGATGCCTGTTCCGCCGCTCCGCACCCTGATCGTGGATGACGAGCCGGTAGCCCGCGAGGTGCTGCGCGACGAACTGGCGGCTCTCTCCGGCGTCGAGATTGTGGGTGAGGCGGCCAACGGCAACGACGCCCTCCGCGGCATCGCCCGTCTTCAGCCCGATCTCGTCTTTCTGGATTTGCAGATGCCCGGCATGGGCGGATTCGACGTCATTCGCAGTCTGCCCTCCGGGGTCCAGCCGGTCATCATCATTGTCACCGCCTACGACCAGTACGCCATCCGCGCCTTCGAAGCCGGCGCTCTGGATTACCTGCTCAAACCGGTCAGCCGGGAACGCCTGGAAAAGGCCCTCGACCGCGCCCGCGCCCTCCATGCCCGGCCGCGCGACACCGCCGAGTCTCTGGCTCGCCTCAGCGAAGTACCCGAGCCGCCGCCCACCGCCCGCGGCCGCAAGGTAGTTGGCCGCGCGGGCCAGGAGTACTTCCTGCTCGATCTCGATGACGTGCTGGCCTTCCAGGCCGAGCGCGAAATCGTCTGGATCATCACCGCCCGCCAGCGCTACATGGCCACTCAAACGCTCCGCGCCATCGATGAGCGCCTGCGCAATTCGGCTTTTCACCGCGTCCACCGCAGCGCGCTCATCAACGTCAATCACGTCCGTAAAATGACGCCGCTCAGCAGCCAGCGCTGGTTGTTGACGCTATCCAACGCCCAGGAGTTTGTCGTCAGCAAGCGCCTGGCTCGCAACGTGCGGCAGATGCTCCAGTGGTGAAGCTAGTGTTTTTTCGCCGCTTCCACCGCCTGCCGCGCGATCGTCAGGCTATCCGTACAGGAAGTGTGCCGGTTGCGGCAACTGGCAATGGTCCGCAGGCAATCGCAGGGACAATGCAGTTTATTGAGCCGCTTCAGCAGCGCGTCTTTTTCCGCCGGCTGGAGGCCGCTCAGATCCACGCCCGGCAGTTCCGTATAGTATTGGCCGGCCTCCGCTGGCTCGGCATCGTGCCAGACGGTGGACTGCAGAACCAGACAACTGGCCCCCAGAACCAGCGCCACGCTGAGCGTCACCCGAATGGCTGCGGCGCGGCTGATCCGCGACAGCCCATTCTTCTTCCGCATCGTTCGTCCAGTATGCGCGCGTCCGCCGCCTGTTCCAACGCTTTTCTCACTGCCGGCCACCGTCTGTCCGCGAGCGGGCGTCTGGCCCCGGTGTGCGGGCAAACGGCCCGCTTTGGCGCGACAATGATCTCCAGACGCGCCGCCGCGATTTGACCATGCTCGGACTCAACCAGCCGCTGCTCATCAACATTCTGGGCCACGCCGCCGGTGCGCTGATCTTCGCCATTTTTCTCTTTCTGCTGTTCAGCGGGCGTGGATGGTCCGGTCTGCGCGGCCGTTATCTCTCGGGCCTGGCCGCGGCTCTCGCACTGGTCTGGAACCTCGGTTCGCTGATCGTCCTGGTTTGCCCCAAACTTCCGGAGCTGGCTCTCAACCTGGTGATCGCCGTCAGTTTCTCCGTGCTCAGCCTGCTGCCGGCGGTGCTGCTACACGTCTCGGTGAAAGACACCCGCCCGGTGCTGGTGGCTTTTGGCTATGCGCTCGGCGTCGTCGCCGTGGGTATGCACTTCTGGGAGATCCGCGGCAACGGCCCGGCGCTCCACCAGGCTGCGCTGCTGCTCATCACCGTCGGTTTCCTGCTACTCACCGCGGTGGCGGTGGCCGATGCCGCGTTCTCCCGTGGCGGCCACCGGCGGCCGGGCGGCGCACGCATTGCCGCTTCCATGTGCCTGGCGCTGTTCGCCATGTCGTTCGTGCACTTCGGATCGGGTCATGCGGGCCTGGCCTGGTCGAGCGAACTCATCGTCCACCATGCCGGCATTCCGCTGGCCTTGTTTGTGCTCTTGCAGGATTACCGCTTCGTCCTGCTGGACGCCTTCGTGCGTTTTCTGGCCAACGCGCTCCTGGCCGGAGTGCTCACCTGGCTGGTGATTGAGGCCGCCTTCCGCCTGGTGCTGGTGCAACGCGCCTCGCCCGCGCCGCTGCCCGAAGCCTTGCTGCTGATCAGCGTCTGCCTCTTCCTGATCTTCTTCGCCTGGCTGCGCAATCGCGTGCAGGCCTGGCTCACCCACGCCGTGTTTCGCCAGGACACCGTCTCGCACCTCGCCGCGCGCCTCAAAGATTCACCGGCTTTCTCGAGCGAGGAGCAATACCTCGATTGGGCCGTTTCCACCATGGCCGCCGCCGTCAAGACCAAGGACTTCGCCGCCATGGGTCAGTCCGAAGCCGATCCTGCCCTCGCTCTGCATGCCCCCATGACCGCTGCCAGCCTGCCCGCCGTCAGTTCCGCCGCGCAGTGGAATTGGGCCGAAGCCGTCGTCCCGGTGCGATTGGGCCAGGGCAATTCCAAGCTCATCCTGCTGGGCCGCCGACAGGGCGGGCAGCGCTACCTGGGTGAGGATCTGGACGCCCTGGCCACCGCCGCCGCGGAAATCTCCGAACAGGTCGAGAGCTTGCGCCGCCAGGAAATGAACCGCCTGGTGAGCCAGGCCGAGCTGCGCGCCTTGCAATCGCAGATGAATCCGCACTTCCTTTTCAACGCGCTGAACACGCTCTATGGCACCATCCCCCGCGAATCCACGGCCGCGCGCCGCATGGTCTTGAACCTGGCGGATATCTTCCGCTACTTCCTCCAGTCCGACAAGACCTTTGTCCCACTCGCCGAGGAAATGCAGATTGTGCGCGCGTACCTCGAAGTCGAGCAGAGCCGCCTGGGCGACCGCCTCTCGGTCGAAATCCACGTCGAGGACGCCGCGCTGTCTGTGGTCATCCCCGTGCTTTCGATTCAGCCTCTGGTTGAGAACGCCATCAAGCACGGCGTGGCGCAGCGCACCGACCCCGGCTATGTCCGCATCCGCGCCACGCTCCAGAATGGCGATTTGCGCGTGACCGTGGAGAACAGCGCGGCTCCCACGACTCCCAGCCGCGTCACCGACACCCCCGGCGCAGGCGTCGGCCTGCAAAATGTCCGGCGCCGCCTGGAAATCTGCTATGGCTCCGCCTCCGGCTTGCAGTTATCCTTCGCCCCCCAGTCCACCATCGCAGAGCTTTCGATCCCCGCCCCCGCCATCGCGCCGGTGTGACCGTTGAGTGCTTTTTGCGCCCCAGGGCTGCCAATTTTTCGAAACTGGAGAGGCGCCCTATCTTCGCCTTCATGACCACTGCCATTTCAGCGAACCTCATTCGTACCTGAGAGCCTCAATCGGATCCAGGAACGCCGCTTTGCGCGCTGGGTAGTAGCCAAAGAACACTCCCACCAGCGCGGAGAACACAAACGCCAGCAGGACCGACAGCGGACTTACCTTCGTCGACCATTGCGCGAAGTGCGAGATCAGCAACGAAGCCGTCAACCCGACGACAATCCCGATAATCCCACCCAGCAGCGAGAGCGTCACCGCTTCCACCAGGAACTGCGAGAGGATGTCGCGTGTCTTGGCGCCCACGGCCTGCCGCAGGCCGATCTCGCGCGTCCTTTCGGTTACCGAAACCAGCATGATGTTCATGATCCCGATGCCGCCCACGATCAGCGACACCGACGCGATCGCGCCCAGCAGAATCGACATCACTTGCGCCGAGGTTTCCTGGGCCGCGTACACCTCAGTCAGATTGCGGACCGTGAAGTCGTCGTCCAGGCCGGGCAGGATCTTGTGCCGTTCCCGCAGCAGGTCCGTGACCTCCTGCAGCGCCTGGTCCATGGCCTGCGGCCCAATGGCCTGCACCATGAGGGAGCCTACCGCCTTGGCGTTGGCCTTGTTGGCCCCGAGCACCTTTTGCATGGCCGTGGAGATTGGCAGAAGGATGATGTCGTCCTGGTCCTGGCCTGTCGGCGACTGCCCCTTCGGCGTAAGTACGCCCGCCACCGTGAACGGCACGTTCTTGATAATGACCACCTGGCCGGTGGGGTCGGCGTCGCCAAACAGGGTCTGCGCCACGGTTTCACCCAGCACCGCGACTTTGGCGGCCGCGTCCACATCCTGATCCGTGAAGAATTGGCCGTACATCATGGTGGCATCGCGTATCGTCATGTAATCCGGAGTCACGCCCTGGGCATTGGTAGCCCAGTTATTGTTTCCGTACACCACTTGGACCCCGCCGCGCACGGTGGGAGCGACCGCCGCTACGTCCGGACACTCCGTGGCGATGGCCGTGGCGTCGTCCTCGGTCAGGGTCACCGTGGCGCCGGAGCCAAGCCGCACGCCGTTACTGCTCAAGCTGCCCGGCGAGACCATAATCAGGTTGCTCCCGATACTCTGGATCTGCGCCTGAATTCTGGCGGTGGCGCCCGCGCCAACACCTACCATGGCGATCACCGCCGCAACGCCGATGATGATGCCCAGCATCGTCAGTGCCGAGCGCGTGCGGTTCACTTGCAGCGCCCGCAGCGCGATCCTGATGCTTGCGATGAGCTTATTCATGCCGACTCTAACTCCTCGGGCTGCTCGGCGGGAAGCTGTTCCAGGTCCTTATGCGCTTCGCGGGGATGCGCGACCAGCTCATCCGCCTGCAACCTGCCATCTTTGAAATGAATGTTCCGGTTGGAGTAAGTCGCGATATCCGGATCGTGGGTCACCACGATCATGGTGATCCCCTCCTGGCGGTTCAGCCGCTGGAAGATGGCCATGATCTCGATGCTGGTCCTGGAGTCCAGCGCTCCGGTCGGCTCGTCCGCCAGGATGATTTTGGGATCGTTCACCAGCGACCGCGCGATGGCCACGCGCTGCTGCTGGCCGCCGGAAAGCTGGCTCGGCTGGTGGTCCTGGCGTCCCGCCAGACCCACCGCAAGCAGCGCCACCATGGCCCGCTCGCGCCGCTCGCGGGCGGACGCATCGGTGTACATCAGCGGCAGTTCGACATTCTCCACGGCGCTGGTTCGCGCCAACAGGTTGAACTGCTGGAATACGAACCCGATCTTCTTGTTCCGGACCTCCGCCAGTTGGTCGCGATTTAGTTTTGCGACGCTGATGCCGTCCAGTGTGTAACTTCCGGACGTAGGCTTGTCGAGGCACCCGAGAATGTTCATCAGGGTGGATTTGCCGCTTCCGGACGGTCCCATGATCGAGACGAAATCCCCGCGCTCGATCTCGAACGAGATACCTTTCAACACGTGTACCGGCACTTGTCCCAGCTTGTAATCTTTCACCAGATCCTTGATTTCGATTACCGCCGGCATGCCGCTCCCTTAGAATCCCGGTCCTTTGCCGCCCTTGCTGCCGCCGGTCGGGACGGGGCTGCCGCCCGAAACGGTACTCGCTTTCGCCACCTCTGCGACAATCACGCGGTCTCCGTCCTTCAGGGCGCCCGAGGTGACTTCCGTGTTCGTGCCGTCGCTTTCACCAGTCGTGACCACCACCCGCTGCGGCTTGTTGTTCGCATCCAGCACCCAGACAGCCTGCTGCGGTGCGGCGCCCTTGGATCCTCCCTTGCCGCCACTGGCCGGCTGCGCAGTCTCGGATGCCGGATGATACCGCAGCGCCGCGTTGAGCACCTTCAGCACGTTCGGGCGCTGATCCACCAGAATCTTCACATTCGCAGTCATACCCGGAAACAACTTCAAGTCCGGATTCGAAACGCCGATCACCACATCGTATGTAATCACGTTCTGCACGTTGATGGGCGCCTCGCGGATTGCGGTCACGGCCCCTTTGAACACTTGCCCGGGATACGCATCCACGGTGAAGGTTGCAGGCTGGCCCACGCGCACGCGGCCCACGTCCGCTTCCGACACGTTGGTGTCCACTTGCATCTTGGTCAGGTCCTGGGCGATTTCGAACAGAGTGGGGGTCGCCAGGCTTGCCGCCACGGTCTGTCCCACGTCCACATTGCGCGCCACCACAACCCCGTTGACCGGTGCTTTGATATAGGTGTGATCCAGGTCGATCTGGGTGGACGTCAGCGCTGCCTGGAACTGCTTCACCTGTGCCTGGTTGGCTGCCAGTTGGGTGGTGGCCACCTTCAGTTCGGCCTGCGCCACTTTCACGTTATCCTCCGCCGCGCGCTCGTCGGCGGCGATGGCGGCCTGATCGGCGGTGGCGGTATTGAACGTCGCCTGGGAGGTCTCTAAGTCTACCTGCGACAATACCCCCACTTTGTTCATCTGCACGCTCCGGTCAGCCTTGGTCTTGGCATCCTGAGCCGCCACTTGCGCCTTCGTTACGTTCGCCTTCGCGGTTGCCACAGCGGCGTAGGCAGCCTGGATTCCCGCCTGGGCCTTTTGCACGCCGGCTTCGGCATTGGCCACGCCAGACCCCGCCGCGTCGAGGTTTGCCTGAGCCTGGTCTACCTTAGCCTGGAAAGCCGCCGGATCGATCCGCGCGATCAACTGGTCTTTGGTCACCTTGGAATTGAAGTCGGCGGTTGCCGGTAGCCGAGATGGTGATGTTAATGTCGCCGTGTGCCACCGTCGCCGTCCGGTATTGAATGCCGGCTTGACCTCGGAGCAGAACCCAAGTCACCAACCCCACCACGACACACGCGGCAGATACGGAGAGAATAACTGTTTTCCTCTGCATACTCACTGATAGAAGAGCATAATCGATGCCACCACCCGAGCATAACCCATTCGACCTGCTCCCCGAAACGGGCCGGCCGGACATCTGCGCGCAAGCGCTGGGCTGGGTGTCGAATCGTCATTCGAACGTGCGTGTCGGGATTACTGTCGCCCTTGCCCCGCGCCTATCTCTGGTTTTCTTTCAGGATCTTCTTCCGCAGCCGGATGGATTGCGGTGTCACTTCCACCAGTTCGTCGTCGCGGATGAATTCGATGGCCTGTTCCAGGTTCAGTATGCGCGGCGGCACCAGGCGGATGGCCTCGTCGGCCGTCGACGCGCGCATGTTGGTGAGCTTCTTTTCCTTGACGATGTTCACGTCCAGGTCGGCATCGCGGGCGTTCTCGCCGACAATCATGCCTTCGTACACTTCCGTGCCCGGCGCCACGAAAATTTCGCCGCGCTCCTGCAGGTTGAAGATGGCGTGCCCGGTGGTTTTGCCGGCGCGGTCGGCCACCAGCGAACCGGTGGGCCGCCTGGTAATGTCCCCCTGCCAGTCGATGTAGCCGTGGAACAGCGAATTCATGATGGCCGTGCCGCGCGTGTCGGTGAGGATTTCGCTGCGCAGTCCGATCAGCCCGCGCGACGGCACGTGAAATTCCAGCCGCACGCGCCCCGAGCCGTGGTTCACCATCTTGCTCATCTTGCCCTTGCGCGAACCCAGCTTCTCAATCACCACGCCCAGAAAATTCTCGGGGCAGTCGATCACCAGCAGTTCCAGCGGCTCCTTCAATTGGTGGTCGATGGTCTTGGTCAGGATCTCCGGCTTGCCCACCGCCAGTTCGTGGCCTTCGCGCCGCATCATCTCGATCAGAATCGCGAGCTGCAATTCGCCGCGCCCCATCACCAGGAACGTGTCGTGCCCCAGTTCTTCCACCTTGATCGAAACGTTGGTCAGCAGTTCCTTGTCCAGCCGGTCGCGCAGGTTCCGCGACGTCACCCATTGCCCTTCGCGCCCCGCGAACGGCGACGTGTTGATGGTGAACGCCATCGAAATGGTCGGCTCGTCGATGTGGATGTGCGGCAGCGGCGCCGGCTCTTCGGCGTCCGTCACCGTCTCGCCGATGGTGATCCCTTCCACGCCCGCAATGGCCAGCATGTCGCCCGGCCGGCCGATCTTTTCGTCCACGCGCTTCAGCCCTTCGAACGAATACAGCTTGGTGATCTTGGTCGTGTGGAACGTGCCGTCGCGCTTGGCAATCGCCACCGTGTCGCCATAGTTCAGCGTCCCGCTGAAGACCCGCCCGATGCCCAGGCGGCCCAGGTAGTCGCTGTAATCCAGGTTGGCGATCAGCATCTGCAGCTTGCCGTCCGGGTCGCCCACGGGCGGGGGAATGTGTTCCAGAATGGCGTCGAACAGCGGGCGCAGATCGGTCGAAGGATCTTCCATGGTCTTCTTCGCCACGCCGGTCTTGGAGATGGTGTAGAGCACCGGAAAATCGAGCTGGTCTTCGGTGGCGTCCAGATCGATGAACAGGTCGTAAATTTCGTCCAGCACTTCCGCCACGCGCGCGTCCGGCCGGTCGATTTTGTTGATCACCACGATCGGCGGCAGGTGGGCCTCCAGAGCCTTCGACAGCACGTAGCGGGTCTGCGGCAGCGGCCCTTCGCTCGCGTCCACCAGCAGCATCACGCCGTCCACAATCTTGAGCGCGCGTTCCACTTCGCCGCCGAAATCGCTGTGGCCCGGCGTATCCACGATGTTGATCTTCACGCCCCGGTACCGTACTCCGGTGATCTTGGCGAGGATCGTGATGCCGCGCTCGCGCTCCAGGTCGTTCGAGTCCATCACGCGGTCCACGTGCTCCTCGTGCGAGCCGAAAATGCCGCTCTGGTTCAGCATGGCGTCAACCAGCGTGGTCTTGCCATGATCCACGTGGGCGATGATGGCGATATTGCGAATGGTGGTGTTGTTACTCTTCATGAATCACGTCGATCGGGTTCAGGCGCGAGGCCACTCGCGCCGGGTACAGTCCGGCTAATACGGTGACGCACCAGACCAGGGCCAGTGCGCCGGCAAGCAGCTCTTGAGGGGGATGAAACTGGATGGTCCAGCCAAAGCTCTGCTTATTGACTACGAATACCAATAATAGCGAAAGTGCGCCCCCTAACGCCAATCCGAGGATCGCCGCCAGCATCCCCAGAAACGCCGCTTCGGTGAGAATCATGCCGCGGATCTGCGCCGTCGAAGCGCCCAGGTAGCGCAGCAGGCCCAGTTCGCGGCGCCGGTCGAGCACCAGCGCCAGCAGCGAATTGGCCGCGCCCAGCATCGCCACCAGGATGGCCACCGCTTCCAGCGCCCAGGTGATGGCGAAGGTGCGGTCGAAGATCTCCATCGATGCGCGGCGGAGTTCGGAGTTCGCTGCGATCGAAACGCCGTACGCTGCCGTGCGCAGCCGCAGCGCCCGCAGCACCGCCGCCGCGTCGGCCCTCGGCGCCAGATACACCGTGGCATTGGTGGCCGGTTGGTTGGGAAGATATCGCAGCAAGGTGGAGTTATCCAGAATCACGTAGCCCTGGCTGCTCGAATAATCGTAATAGATGCCCGCCACCGTCAGCTCGACCGTGTGCGCGCCAATCGGAATGGTAAGGCGGTCGCCCGCGTGCACCCCGTGCCGCAGCGCGAATGGCTCGCTGACAATCGCGCGGTCGCGGCCGGGAAGTGAGCGCAGAATGGCATTTCGATCCTCCCCGGCGATGAAGCGCAGCCGCCCGTAGCGCCGCACAATCTCCATAGCGCCCGCGCCCAGCGTCGCGCGCTCGCCGCGAAAGTGGAGTTCTGTTCCATGATAATCGTCCACCGCCGCCACTCCCGGAACAGACTCGAGCGCCGTCACCACCCCTCCGGCCAGCGGCAGAAACTGGCCCGCCCCCGAGTGCGCCGCCGTCCGCACGTAGAAATCGGCGCGAAGCTGCACGTCCAGCCACAGCGCCACGGTCTCTCGAAAGCTGCCGACCATGATCCCCACGCTGGCCATCATGGCGATGGCGGTGGCCAGCGCCGCTACCACTACCGACGACCGCGAAAGCGACGCCGTCAAACTGCGGCCGGCCAGCAGGCTCGCCACGCGACGCCGCGTCACCGCGCGCGTGAAGTAATTCGCCGCCAGCACCAGCGCCGGCGCCGCGAAGGCCGCCGCGCCAATCGAAAACAGCGCGGCCACGTAGCCGCCCACCGGATAGCCGTCAATCGGCCGCGCCTGCGAGGCCCCCAGCGCGGCCGCCGCAAACAGCCCCGCCCAGATCAGGCCGCGCCGCCAACGCAGCCGCGCGCGGTGTTCGTGCGCGCCGCGTCCCATGGCCTCCACCGGCGCCACCATCATGGCTTCGCGCGCCGGCGCAAACGCCGAGGCCAGCGCCACCACCGCGCCCGTCAGCAGGCCCATCCAGGCTTCGCTCCAGGTGAGTTCCACGGGCGTCGGGCGGCTGGTGGTGTAGAGCGCGTTCACCGTTTCGGAAATCGTCCGCACGGTGACGCCCGCCAGCAGGCGGCCGAGCGCCACTCCCAGCGCGGCGCCCGCCACGCCCAGCAGCAGCGCTTCCGCCAGGAACAACCCCAGCACGGCCGCGCGCCCGGCGCCCAGCGCGCGCAACACGCCAATCTCGCCGCGCCGCCGCACCACGCTGATGGAGATGGTGTTGTAAATCAGGAAGGCGCCCACCACCAGCGAAATGTAGCCCAGCACGCGCAGGTTCCAGCGGAAGGCCCGCAGCATGCGCTGGTTTTCGTCGCTGCGCACGCCCGGCCGCTCCACCAGGTATGCCGGCGGCACCGTCGCCCGGATGGCCTGTTCCACGCGGGCCAGATCTTCGCCGCGCCCGATGGTGACATCGATGCGGTCGAGCTTGCCGAACCGTCCGAGCGCCTGTTGCGCGCTGGCGATATCGGCCACCAGAAAATCCCCCGAACCCGAGTGAACCATCCGCGCCGGCTTCACTTCCTGCCGCCGCCCCGCAACCGTCGCGGTCACGGTTTGCGGGCCGCCCGGCTGGGGAGCCTCGAGCGCGGCCGCCACCAGGTCCACGCCGTAAAGCGGAACCGGGCCGGCGCCATCCATCATGGCCTGGCCTTCCATCACGGGCGAGAAAGTCGCATTCAGTGGCAGCGCATCGAGCGCGCCAATCCAATGTTCGTCGATGCCGCCGTTGGCCAGGATCTCGAGATCCGTCTTGCCCGCCAGCGTTTCCATGGAGGCGCGGAAGGAGCCGGTGGCCGCGTCGCCCGCCAGGTCGATGGCCACGATGACGGCAATGCCCAGCGCCACCGAAAGGATGGTCAGGGCCGTCCGCAACGGGTCGTGGCGCAAAGGGCGGAGGATCAGCGAGCGCAGAAGTTTCATGCGCGGTCGATCGATTGGATGCGGCCGTCGCGCAGTTGGACGCGCGTCCCGGCGATCGAGGCGGCTTCGGCGCTGTGCGTGGCGATCAGGACGGTCGAGCCGAAATTCCGCGCCGCGTCGCGCAATAGCTCGAGCACCTGGTCGCCGCTGGCCGTATCGAGGTTGCCGGTGGGCTCGTCGGCAATCAGAATGTCGGGCGAATGCGCCAGCGCCCGCGCGATGGCCACGCGCTGCATCTGCCCGCCCGAAAGCTGGTGCGGCAGGCTCGCCGCCTTGTCTTCGAGCTCCACCCACCGCAGCCGGTCGCGCGCCGTTTCGGCCGATCCGGCCGCGCCCCCGAGCAGCAGCGGCAACTCCACGTTCTCCAGCACCGTGAGCGTGGGCAGCAACTGAAAGAATTGAAACACGAAGCCCACCCGCGTGCGGCGCAGGGCCGTAAGTTCGCGGTCGTTGAGCGACCTGGTGGAGCGCCCGTCGATCAGCACCTCGCCGCTGGTCGGAAAGTCCATGGCCCCCGCCAGATTGAGCAGCGTCGTCTTGCCGCACCCGCTGCGCCCCACCAGCGCCGTGATGCTGCCGGCTTCGGCCGTCAGAGAGATGTCGTGCAAGACTTCTACCGGCTGGTTGCCGTCGCCGTAGGTCTTCGAAACGTTACGCAATTCCAGGCGGGCCAGGGGTGGGCGCATGCGCTACTTGCCGGCGGCCGGGTCGCCGTAGACTTCGAACTCGTAGATGCGCGCGGCCGGGTCGCCATCCTGCGTGGGAGTGATGACCTCCAACTGAACGTACCGCGCGGTGACGGGCTCGAACTTGTGGGTGCTGACGTCGGCGGTGTTATCCGTCACCGTGACCACCGTGGTGAAGGTCTTGCCGTCGGTGGAGACGTGGATTTTGAAGGCGCGGGTATTCCAGTCGCTGCTTTCGCCGCCGGCGCCGGCGTGGCGCAGGATGACGCTCGAGATCCTGGCGTTCGAGCCTAGGTCCACCTGCAACCACTTGGAATCTTCGGTGGAGCACCATTTGTCGCCCGTGCCGCCGGAGACGCTTCCGTTGAATGCCTGCGCGGGGCTTTCATCCTCATTGCAGGCGGTGCTGCCGGTGGCCGGCCGGTCGAAGGCCAGGTTTTTGCCGGTCTGCGCCAGGGTCACGCCTGCGCAAAGAAACAGCGCCAGCAGGGCGGTCTTGCGAAGCGGCGTCATGAATTGCCATCTTAGCAGGCACGTAGTCGCTCGGGCGCCGGCTTGGGTGGGGCGGTCCCCCTGGACCGCGGCGGACGCCCTCGTCCGCCTGCCGGCAGGCCGGCCAGGGGCCGGCCGCAGACGAGGGCGTCTGCCCCACCGGGCTCCACTGATACCCGCAAAAACATTTTTCTGTAAAAAACAATTTGCACTGGGAATGTTTTCTGTTATTCTGGAATCGCTCTGGCACTCGATAAACCGCGTCGCGTATGGACACATCAGCAGAAGGTATTCTGACTCGCGATGAAATGGAGAGCAGGCGCCTGCTAGCCGCGCAGGACCTGCAAAGGGGGCTCTCGCAGTCCCAAGTTGCCCGCAAATTCGGGGTGAGCCGCACCACGGCTTCCCGCTGGCACCGCTCGTTGAGCGGGAGAGGACTGGAGTCGCTGCGTAAGCGGCGCGCTCCCGGCCGTCCCTGCCGCCTCAATGCGGAACAACTCGCCGGCGTGGCCGAAGTCTATCGCTTGGGGTCGCGGGCAGCCGGTTTCGAAACCGACCGCTGGACCACCGCGCGCTTCGCCGAAGCCATCTTCGCCCGCTTCGCCGTGCGGTACGATCCGGACCACGTGGGCCGCATCATGCACCGCCTGGGATTGCGCGAACGCACGCGCACGCGCCGGCGGATGGCTGAGGTGATGTTCGCGGAAGCGTACCAGCCGCCGGTCAGCGGCGTGGCGTAAGACTCTTACCGGCTTTCCCGGTGCTCGCCGAATACCCGGCGAAGGCTGTCTGAAATCTCGCCCACGGTGGCGTAGACGCCGGCGGCTTCCAGGATCGGCGGCATCAGGTTGGCCGTCCCGCGTGCGGCCTCTTCCAGCGCGGCCAGTTTCTCGGCGGCCGCGGACGCGTTGCGCGAAGCGCGCACTTGCCGCAATGACTCCACCTGCGAGCGCTCGAGCGCCGGGTCCAGGTGGAATGTGGGAACCGCCCGCTCCTCCTGCTGGAAGCGGTTGACTCCCACCACGATGCGCTTGCCGGATTCGATCTCGCGCTGATACTCGTACGCGGCGTTCTGGATTTCGCCCTGGATGTAGCCGGCTTCGATGGCGGCGAGCGTGCCGCCCATGGTATCGATGCGCCCCAGATAATCGAGGACGCCCTGCTCGATGGAATCGGTCAGCGCCTCGATGGCTTCGCTCCCGCCCACCGGGTCGGGCGTATTGGTGACGCCGCTTTCGTAAGCGATGATCTGCTGGGTGCGCAGGGCGATGCGCGCGGAATCCTCGGTGGGCAGCGCCAGGGCTTCATCGCGCGAATTGGTATGCAGCGATTGCGCGCCGCCCAGCACCGCGGCCAGCGCCTGCACGGCGGTGCGCACAATGTTGACGTCGGGCTGCTGCGCGGTGAGCGTGCTGCCGGCGGTCTGCACGTGAAAGCGGAGCATGGTGGAGCGCGGGTCGGCGGCGCCGAAGCGATCGCGCATCAGGTGGGCGTAGATGCGGCGGGCGGCGCGGAACTTGGCAATCTCTTCCAGAAAATCGTTGTGCGAATTGAAGAAGAAAGAGAGCCGCGGCGCGAAGGCATCCACCGCCAGGCCGGCCTGGATGGCCGATTCGATATAGGCGATGGCGTTGGCGAAAGTGAAGGCCAGTTCCTGCGTGGCGGTGGATCCGGCTTCGCGGATATGGTAACCGCTGATTGAGATGGTGTTCCACTCCGGCATTTCGCGCCCCGCCCAGGCGAAGATGTCGGTGATCAGGCGCATGGCCGGCCGCGGCGGATAAATGTACGTGCCGCGCGCGATGTATTCCTTGAGGATGTCGTTCTGAATGGTTCCAGCCAGCTTCCGCCGGCTGGCGCCCTGGCGTTCGGCCACCAGCGAGTAATACGCCAGCAGAATCCCGGCCGTGGAATTGATGGTCATGGACGTGGAGACGTCCTGCAGCGGGATCTCCCGGAACAGCACTTCCATATCGGCCAGCGAGGAAATGGCCACGCCCACGCGGCCCACTTCGCCGGAGGCCATGGGGTGGTCGGAATCGAAGCCCATCTGGGTGGGCAGGTCGAAGGCTACCGAAAGCCCGGTGGTTCCTTGAGAGAGCAGGTAGCGGTAGCGGCGGTTGCTCTCCTCGGCGTTGCCGAATCCGGCGTATTGCCGCATGGTCCAGAGCCGGCTGCGGTACATGTCGCGGTAGACCCCGCGGGTGTACGGGAACTCGCCCGGTTTACCCAATTGGTGATTCATGATCGTGAGATTTTGCGCGCGCGGCGGAACGAAGAGACGCCGTACCAGCCCAGCAGCAAGGTGCAGAAGCCGGCCATCGCCACGCGCACCAGTGCGTCGCCGGCGGTGGCATCGGTGGAGTGCTGGAGTTGCCGGACGTACGTCGCGGTGCGGAATCCAAAAATCGTCGCGAAGGACAGGAAAAGAAACCCGATGATTTCATTCCACAGGGCGTGAAGGGGTTTGACGATGGCGGGCACGATATGTTTGAGAAACGTGCCCGGCTGGCTGAGAACCTGCTGCCACACCACTTTATCGTAACAGGTGGCGGGGCTACTGCCCGGGCCCCTGAAAAGTGCGTTGGCGGGAGAGTCCATTTCAGATCAGCGCTGATGGGTTCAGCCTTGCAAGTCCGCAATCACCAAATTCTGCCGCATTCACAAGGCGCTGAGCGTGGCTCCGGCCTTGGATGCGTCGAACAATTGTCTGCTCATTTCATGTATCAATATGTTGAACATTTTGTCAATAACCTATTTTTTATTAAGATGATATAGTGATCATATGGGACGCTCATATGAGGTATCACATCCATGGCTGACATTCTCCGCAAGCCGACTCGAGCGAGCGTCGCCGCGATTGTGGACGCTCCTCGGAGAGTGTCAATCGAAATGTGAGCACATTGCCGGGATTCCGCTCCGACCCGATGTTGCCGAAAAACTCCACCACCTATACCTTGCGAAAGGTGCGCTTGCAACTACGGCAATCGAAGGCAACACCTTGACCGAGGAGGAGGCGTTGAAGGCGGTCACTGGAAAGCTGGAGGTGCCACCATCACGAGAATACCTTGCGCAAGAAATTGAGAACATCCTTGGAGCCTATAGAGAGATTTGGGCACAAGTGAAAGAGGGAAAGCTAAATCCGCTTCGCGCTGACAATATCAGCCATTTGAACGCCCAGGTGTTGGCGGGCCTCTCGCTCGAGGGAGGCCTGATTCCAGGGACAATCCGAACGTACTCAGTTGGCGTAGCGCGATATCGTGGGGCTCCTGCGGAAGACTGCGAATACCTGCTCAACCGGCTAGGCGATTGGCTTCAGAGTCCAGAACTGGCTGGTGGCCCAGGAATGGGTATGCTACATGGGATCATTCGAGCCATCCTCGCCCATTTATACCTGGCGTGGATTCACCCTTTTGGCGATGGCAATGGCAGAACGGCTAGGCTCGTTGAGTACCAGATCTTGCTGGCCTGCGGCGTGCCTAGTCCGGCCATTCATCTCTTGAGCAATCATTACAACCTGACCCGAACTGAGTAC